>NZ_CVTK01000055.1:0-157593 GCF_900004785.1 Pseudomonas sp. 28 E 9
AGCGGCGGCCGGAGCTACCTCAGTGAACTTGCCCTTGCCGTGCAACTCGTCGAGCAACGCTTCGAATTCGTGGTCGGAGATCAACCCGTCGCCGGCCGGTTCAGCCGGTTCGGCCTTGGCGGCTGGAGCAGCTGGAGCAGCGGCGGTGGCCGCGACTTGCGGCAAGGCTTCGGCGGCAAATGTGCCTTTGCCGTGCAGTTGGTCGAGCAGTGCCTCGAATTCGTCGTCGGTAATGTCGGTGCTGGCATTGGCTGCCGGCGCTGCCGGTGCAGCGGGCGCAGCATCCGACGGCGCCGGGGCCACGGCATCGGCCGCGAACTGGCCTTTGCCATGCAACTGGTCGAGCAGGGATTCGAATTCTGCGTCGGTAATGTCTTCGCTGGTCGGCGTGGCGACCGGCGCAGCCGCAACCGGCGCTTCAGCTTGAGCCTTGACCGCATTGAGCGAGTCGAGCAGTTGCTCGAATTCGCTGTCGGTCACATCCGGCTCGGCTGGCGCCACCGGCTCAGGCTCGGCTTGCACCGCAGGCGCCTCGGCAGCCGGTTCGGCCAGGCGCGCCAGGGCGGCCAGCAGTTCCGGGGTGGCGGCAGTGATCGGCGCACGTTCGCGCACTTCACTGAACATGCCGTTGACCGCATCCAGTGCTTCGAGAATCACGTCCATCAATTCCGAGTCAACCTTGCGCTCACCCTTGCGCAGGATGTCGAACACGTTCTCGGCGATGTGGCAGCACTCCACCAGCTCATGGAGCTGGAGGAAGCCGGCGCCCCCTTTTACAGTGTGAAAACCGCGAAAAATTGCATTGAGCAGGTTCGCATCATCCGGGCGGCTTTCCAGCTCGACCAGTTGTTCGGACAGTTGCTCTAAAATTTCGCCGGCCTCTACAAGGAAATCCTGAAGGATTTCTTCATCGGCGCCGAAGCTCATGTGGGTGCTCCTTAGAAGCCTAAACTGGACAGCAAATCGTCTACGTCATCTTGACCGGATACGACGTCTTCACGTTTATCGGCATGAATCTGCGGACCTTCACCCTTGGCGAGATGTTTTTGTGGATCTTTTTCCGAGAGGATCGCTTCGCGGTCATGTTCGATGCCGGCAAAACGGTCGACCTGGCCGGCCATGAGCACCAGTTTGAGCAGGTTGCTTTCCACTTCGGTGACCAGTTGGGTCACCCGCTTGATCACCTGGCCTGTGAGGTCCTGGTAATCCTGGGCCAGCAGAATATCGTTGAGGTTGCTGGCCACCGTGCGGTTTTCCTGTTCGCTGCGCGACAGAAAACCGTCGACGCGACGCGCCAGCTCACGGAACTCTTCAGCCCCCACTTCGCGGCGCATGAAGCGGCCCCAGTCCACGCTCAGGGCGTGGGCTTCGCTGGCCATGCCGTTGACCAGGGGCGTGGCGTTTTCCACCAGGTCCATGGTGCGGTTGGCCGCCGCCTCGGTCAGCCTGACCACATAGGACAAGCGTTCAGTGGCATCGGTGATCTGCGAAATCTCTTCGGCCTGGGGCATGCGCGGGTCAATCTGGAAATTGACGATCGCACTGTGCAGCTCGCGTGTGAGCTTGCCCACTTCCTGGTACAGGCCGCGGTCACGGGTCTGGTTAAGCTCATGGATCAACTGCACCGCGTCGGCGAAATGGCCTTTTTCCAGGCTGTCGACCAACTGGTGAGCATGTTTTTTCAGGGTCGACTCAAAGTCGCCCAGTGTTGTTTCTTTATGCTCCATAGCTCCCCCGCGATGGCATTAGCCGTGGATGCGTTCGAAGATTTTTTCGATCTTCTCTTTCAAGGCCAATGCTGTGAATGGCTTGACCACGTAACCGTTGACCCCGGCTTGGGCAGCTTCGATGATCTGTTCACGCTTGGCTTCGGCGGTCACCATCAACACCGGCAGGCTGCGCAGTTTTTCATCGGCGCGCACATGGCGCAGCAAATCGATACCGGTCATGCCCGGCATGTTCCAGTCGGTTACCAGAAAGTCGATGCTGCCGCTGTTGAGGATCGGAATCGCCGTAATGCCGTCATCCGCCTCGACCGTGTTAGTGAACCCAAGGTCACGCAACAGGTTTTTTATGATCCGCCGCATCGTTGAGAAGTCATCAACGATGAGGATTTTCATGTTCTTGTCCAATTCGACCTCCAAGCAGTCTTAAACGCGCCCAGCACCTGGACGCGCCACTTCAATCAACAGGCGTTACACAAAAAGGACTGCCCAGGGCACCACGGAGCGAATCCGCGAAGGCCGAAACCTTCGCGGTAGCATCTGCAGTGTCCCCACACTGCCTGTCAGCGCGCGCGCCACTCTCCCAACCGCCCCCGCAAGCGGGCCGCGCACTGGCTATGCAACTGGCTGACACGCGATTCGCTGACCCCCAGGACCTCACCGATTTCCTTGAGGTTCAGCTCTTCGTCGTAGTACAGCGCCAGCACCAGGCGCTCTCGCTCCGGCAAATTGGCAATGGCGTCCGCCAATGCTCCCTGGAAACGCTCATCTTCCAGATCGCGCGACGGTTCCATATGCGCACTCGCGCCGTCCTCGTGCAGCCCTTCGTGTTCGCCGTCCTGTAACAGGTCGTCGAAACTGAACAGGCGGCTGCCCAAGGTATCGTTCAAAATCCCGTAATAATCGTCGAGACTCAATTGGAGTTCGGCCGCAACTTCATGATCTTTAGCGTCACGACCGGTTTTTGCTTCAATTGCGCGAATTGCGTCACTGACCATGCGCGTATTGCGGTGTACCGAACGCGGCGCCCAGTCCCCTTTACGCACCTCATCGAGCATCGCGCCACGGATACGGATACCCGCATACGTCTCGAAACTCGCGCCCTTGCTCGCGTCATATTTGGTCGACACTTCGAGCAGGCCGATCATGCCGGCCTGGATCAGGTCTTCAACCTGCACGCTGGCAGGCAGGCGCGCCAGCAGGTGGTAGGCAATGCGCTTGACCAGGGGCGCATAGCGCTCGATCAATTCGCCCTGGCTGTCACGTGCCGACTTTTTGTAAAGGTTGTAGCCGCTTGATGTCATAGCACAGGTCCCGCGCTCGTCTGATGCACCAGTCGCTCGACGAAAAACTCCAGATGCCCCCGAGGGTTGGCAGGCAACGGCCAGGTATCGACCTTCTGGGCAATGGCCTTGAATGCCAGTGCGCACTTCGAACGAGGGAACGCTTCGTAGACCGCACGCTGCTTTTGCACGGCCTTGCGCACACACTCGTCGTAGGGAACGGCGCCGACGTATTGTAAAGCCACATCGAGGAAACGATCCGTGACCTTGGTCAACTTGGCGAACAGGTTGCGCCCTTCCTGCGGGCTCTGGGCCATGTTGGCCAGCACGCGAAAGCGGTTCATGCCGTAGTCACGGTTGAGCAGTTTGATCAGGGCGTAGGCATCGGTAATCGAGGTGGGCTCGTCGCACACCACCAGCAGTACTTCCTGCGCTGCGCGGACAAAGCTGACCACCGACTCGCCGATCCCGGCGGCGGTGTCGATCACCAGCACGTCAAGGTTGTCGCCGATATCGCTGAAGGCCTGGATCAGGCCGGCATGCTGCGCCGGACTCAAGTGCACCATGCTCTGGGTGCCGGAGGCGGCCGGTACGATGCGGATCCCACCGGGCCCCTGCAGCAGCACGTCGCGCAGCTCACAGCGGCCTTCGATCACATCGGCCAGCGTGTGTTTGGGGGTCAGCCCCAACAGAACGTCCACGTTGGCCAGGCCCAGGTCAGCATCCAGCAGCATGACGCGACGGCCAAGCTCTGCCAGGGCCAGGGACAAATTCACTGACACGTTAGTTTTGCCGACGCCACCTTTGCCGCCGGTCACCGCGATCACCTGTACGGGATGCATGCTGCCCATTTTATTTCTTTACCTTGTCTTGCTTAGACGCAGGCTACATGGCTTGGCCGCGTGTATCGCTTGCAGACCATCGATGTAGGTACATTTCACGGTGTTCATCCTGCCTCATCCCACCCGTTTTGCCGGGTTGTGATAAAGGTCGGCGAACATATCAGCCATCGCTTCCTCGCTAGGCTCGTCTTGCATTTGCACGCTGACAGCACGGCTGACCAACTGATGACGGCGCGGCAGATGCAAATCATCCGGAATCCGCGGCCCGTCGGTCAGGTAGGCGACCGGTAGTTCATGACTGATTGCCAGGCTCAGCACTTCGCCCAGGCTGGCGGTTTCATCCAGTTTGGTCAGGATACAACCGGCCAGGCCGCAGCGCTTATAGCTGTGGTAGGCAGCGGTAAGAACCTGTTTCTGGCTGGTGGTTGCAAGCACCAGGTAATTTTTCGACTTGATGCCACGCCCGGCCAGGCTTTCGAGCTGCATGCGCAGGGCCGGGTCGCTGGCTTGCAGGCCGGCGGTATCGATCAACACCACGCGCTTGCGCAGCAGCGGGTCGAGGGCGTTGGCCAGGGACTGGCCCGGGTCGACGTGGGTCACCGGCACATTGAGGATGCGGCCCAGGGTCTTGAGCTGTTCCTGGGCGCCGATGCGGTAGCTGTCCATGCTCACCAGCGCGATGTTCTGCGCGCCGTACTTGAGCACGTAGCGCGCTGCCAGCTTGGCCAGGGTGGTGGTCTTGCCCATGCCGGCAGGACCGACCATGGCGATCACCCCGCCCTCTTCCAGGGGTTCGATCTCCGGGGTGGCGATCATGCGCGCCAGGTGCGCCAGCAGCATGCGCCAGGCCTGGCGCGGTTCCTCGACCTCGGCGGTCAGCGCCAGCAGGTCACGGGACAACGGGCCGGACAGGCCGATGCGTTGCAGGCGACGCCACAGGTTGGCCTGCTGCGGCTTGCTGCCTTGCAGTTGCGTCCAGGCCAAAGAGCCCAGTTGCACTTCGAGCAGCTCGCGCAGGCCGTTGAGTTCAAAGCGCATCGAATCGAACACGCGCTGATCGACTGCGGCGGCCGGGGCTGGCGCGGCGGGACGTGGCGGTTCGACAAACGTAGGTTCCACCAGCGGCTCGGAAGCGGTCAGCGGCAGGCCGGCGAACAACTGGCGATTGGTGGTGGCGTCGCTGTCGCCGCGCATGCTCAATTCGGCCTGGGCCGAGACGATGCGCGAAGCGGTCTTGCGCAGCTCGTCTTCAAGCTCCATGTTCGGCACGCGCGGGGCCAGGGCCTGGGGGGTGTAATCCAGGGCAGCCGTCAGCTCGACACCGCCGGCAATACGGCGGTTACCGATAATCGCGGCATCGGCGCCCAGCTCATCGCGGACCAACTTCATGGCCTGACGCATATCGGCGGCGAAAAAACGCTTTACTTGCATAACCCACTACCCTCAGCCGTTGGGCCCTACTGTCGCGACGATAGTCACTTGCTTATTGTCAGGAATTTCC
Organism: Pseudomonas sp. 28 E 9; assembly: GCF_900004785.1. Classification (NCBI taxonomy): domain Bacteria; kingdom Pseudomonadati; phylum Pseudomonadota; class Gammaproteobacteria; order Pseudomonadales; family Pseudomonadaceae; genus Pseudomonas; species Pseudomonas sp. 28 E 9. Next base: position 5,351 of record NZ_CVTK01000055.1, read on the forward strand.
TGGTAAGCCAACACGTGCAAATTCGGTACTGCCAGGCGTCCAAAGCGCGACAACATCGCGCGGACCGGACCGGCCACCAGCAGAATCACCGGCTGGCCCTGCATTTCCTGGCGCTGCGCGGCTTCGATCAACGAACGCTGCAGCTTTTCAGCCATGCTTGGCTCCAGCAAAACCCCTTCTTCCTGGCCTTGCCCTGCCTTCTGAATACTATTGAGCAATATCTGTTCCAACCTTGGCTCCAAGGTGATAACAGGCAGCTCAGACTCAACGCCTACAATGCTTTGCACGATTGCGCGGGACAAACCGACGCGCACGGCGGCCACCAGCGCGGCAGTATCTTGACTCTTGGCGGCGTTGTTGGCGATGGCTTCGGCAATGCTGCGAATGTCGCGAACCGGCACTTGTTCGGCGAGCAAGGCTTGCAGCACCTTGAGCAACTGCGACAGCGACAGCACGCCCGGCACCAGCTCTTCGGCCAGTTTCGGCGAGGCCTTGGCCAGCAAACCCATCAATTGCTGGACTTCCTCGTGGCCGATCAGCTCGTGGGAGTGCTTGTAGAGGATCTGGTTGAGGTGGGTGGCGACCACGGTGCTGGCGTCGACCACGGTGTAACCCAGCGATTGCGCCTGACTGCGCTGGCTGACTTCGATCCACACCGCCTCCAGGCCGAAAGCCGGATCTTTGGCGGTAATGCCGTTGAGCGTACCGAACACCTGCCCCGGGTTGATCGCAAGTTCGCGGTCCGGGTAGATCTCGGCTTCGGCCAGGATCACGCCCATCAGGGTCAGCCGGTAGGCGCTGGGGGCCAGGTCGAGGTTGTCGCGGATATGCACGGTGGGCATCAGGAAGCCCAGGTCCTGGGACAGCTTCTTGCGCACACCCTTGATCCGCGCCAGCAGCTGGCCGCCCTGGTTGCGGTCCACCAGCGGAATCAGGCGGTAGCCGACTTCCAGGCCGATCATGTCGATCGGGGTCACGTCGTCCCAGCCCAACTCCTTGGTTTCCTGGGCGCGGGTCGGGGATGGCAGCAATTCCTGCTGGCGCGCGATTTCCTGCTGGGCCTGGACCTTGACTGCATTCTGCTTTTTCCAGAACAGATAGGCCGCGCCGCCGGCCATGGCCGCCATGCTCAGGAACGAAACGTGAGGCATGCCCGGCACGATGCCCATGACGGCCATGATACCGGCGGCCACGGCCAGCGCCTTGGGCGAGGCGAACATCTGGCGGCTGATCTGCTTGCCCATGTCTTCGGAGCCCGAAGCACGGGTCACCATGATCGCTGCCGCTGTGGATAACAACAGTGATGGCAATTGCGCCACTAAACCGTCACCGATGGTCAGCAAGGCGTACACCTTGCCCGCATCGCCAAAGGTCATGCCGTGCTGGAAGATCCCCACGGCCATGCCGCCGATCAGGTTGATGAACAGGATCAACAGGCCGGCGATGGCGTCACCGCGCACGAATTTGCTGGCGCCGTCCATGGAGCCGTAGAACTCGGCCTCCTGGGCCACTTCCAGGCGCCGGGATTTTGCCTGGTTCTGGTCGATCAGGCCGGCGTTGAGGTCGGCGTCGATGGCCATCTGCTTACCGGGCATCGCATCCAGGGTAAAGCGTGCGCTCACCTCGGAAATCCGCCCGGCGCCCTTGGTCACCACCACGAAGTTGATAATCATCAGGATCGCGAACACCACGATACCGACCACGTAGTTACCGCCGATCACCACCTCACCGAAGGCCTGGATCACCTTACCGGCGGCGGCGTGACCGTCCTGGCCGTGGAGCATCACTACGCGGGTGGACGCCACGTTCAGCGCCAGGCGCAACAGGGTCGCCACCAGCAGGATGGTGGGAAATACCGCGAAATCCAAAGGCCGCAGGGCGTACACACAGACCAGCAGCACCACCACCGACAGGGCGATGTTGAAGGTGAAAAACACGTCGAGCAGGAACGGCGGCATCGGCAACATCATCATTGCCAGCATCACCAGCAACAACAACGGCACACCCAGATTGCCCCGCGACAGGTCAGTCAGGGTGCCACGGGCCGTGCTGAGCATTTGAGAGCGATCTACCACCGGTATTCCTCGTGTCCTTGAAGCAAAGTTTTGACGCCGGGAGGCGTCCTGAAGGCGGTATTGCAAGAAGCCTTCCAACTTTTGCCCCACGGCCAGGATGACTCTGCCAGCGACCGGATCTACTGGGTGTAAATCAATTCAACTGTGGGAGGGGGCTTGCCCCCGATAGCGGTGGATCAGTGATGAATTTATTGACTGACAGACTGCAATCGGGGGCAAGCCCCCTCCCACATTTGCGGGTGTATCCCGGCACGATCACCTTCACTTGCAACCCGATTCACCACAGTTGCCTGCCTGGATGGGCAACGCATAGATGCCCTCGGGCCGATGGACCATTTGAAACTTCAGATGCTTACCCTCCGACAGCGCCGTCCAGCGCCAATCCTTATGATTGATGAACACGTGCTCTGCCCGGTCATCCAGCTCGATCAGCCAGTCGCCCCTGATCCAGTCATAGGATTTGACAGTCCCCATCGCCACTTTCAATACCGCTCTCCCTGCATCTCGTTTACTACCTGCGCGCAGTGCTGATGGGTAATGAAACCGTGGGAAAGCTTCGCCTGGCTACTGTCAAAGTTGACAGGTAGACGCGGGTCGATGGCGGATGGTAAGCAGGTGATAGCGTGGATCATGCCTGCGAGGGCTTTTTGCGCCTGCGGGAGGGTCGTTGCCTGGGAGGCGTCTGTGGGGATTCAACACTTTCAATGGCTGTCGACTGAACGGCAACCTCATTGCCATCGCGATCCAGAGCCTTGAAGCAAATGCCCTTGACCGCATCGCACCACCTGACCGTGCCCCTGTCCATCACCGCCTCCCGAGCCGCGCATGGCTGCGTGGCTCATCGCTGTATCAAACAGTGAAGGCGGCGTATTGGCTACTGTCAAAGTTGACAGGTAATGGCCACCCTCCTGTAGGAGCGAGCTTGCTCGCGAAGGTGGGTAACGATAACGCGGGGAGTCAGGATGAACGCGGCGACGGTGAGTTTTTCGCGAGCAAGCTCGCTCCTGCAGTGAGCCGCAGCGTTCAGGAGTCGCGACGCAAATCCGGCGGGATCGGCAGGTCCTTGAGCGGATCAGGCCGCTTGCCCTTGCCTGCCCGGTATTGGCGGATCTGGTAGACGTAGGCCAGCACCTGGGCTACCGCCAGGTACAACCCGGCCGGGATTTCCTGGTCCAGATCCGTGGAATAGAAGATCGACCGTGCCAGCGCCGGGGATTCCAGCAGCAGGATGTCGTTGGCCACGGCGATTTCGCGGATTTTCAACGCGGTAAAGTCGCTGCCCTTGGCCAGCAACATCGGCGCGCCGCCCTTTTCCGGGTCGTACTTGAGGGCCACGGCATAGTGGGTCGGGTTGGTGATGATCACGTCGGCGTCGGGCACCGAGGCCATCATCTTGCGCTGGGACATTTCGCGCTGCAGTTGGCGGATGCGTTGCTTGACCTCCGGGCGCCCTTCCTGGTCCTTGTGTTCGTCGCGCACTTCCTGCTTGGTCATCAGCAGTTTCTTGTGGCTTTCCCACAACTGGATCGGCGCGTCCACCGCCGCGATGATGATCAACCCGGCGGACATCCACAACGCGCTCCAGCCCACCACTTGCAGGCTGTGGATGATCGCCGACTCCAGCGGTTCATGGGCGATGCGCAGCAGATCGTCGATGTCGGACGACAATACCGTCACCGCCACGAACAGAATCAGGATGAATTTGGCCAGCGCCTTGAGCAGTTCCACCAGGGCCTTGGTGGAAAACATGCGCTTGAGGCCGGCCGCCGGGTTCATGCGGCTGAACTTGGGCGCCATGCTGCTGGCAGCAAATAGCCAGCCGCCCAGGGCGACCGGGCCGATCAGCGCGGCCAGCAGCAACGTGATCAGAATCGGCTGCACCGCCAGCAGCGCGATCGTGCCCGAATGCAGCAGGTACTGGCCCATGGAGTCGGGGTTGAGCAACACCTCCCGGGGCAGAGTGAAGTTGTGCTTCATCAGCTCCAGCAAATCCAGCGCCAGGCCACCGCCGTAGATCAGCAGGGCACCGGCGCCGGCCATCATGGTCGCAACGGTATTGAGCTCTTTGGAGCGTGCGATCTCGCCCTTTTCCCTGGAGTCCTTTTTACGTTTCTCCGTGGGGTCTTCTGTCTTGTCCTGACCACTCTCGCTCTCGGCCATGGCTCAGCGCGCCCGTGCCAGGTCACGTAGGAACTGCAGGGCGTCGGTTGCCAGCGGTTGATACTGATTGAGAATGTCGGCCAGGCCGATCCAGAAAATCCCCATGCCCATCACCAGGGTCAAAGGGAAGCCGATCGAGAAAATGTTCAGTTGCGGGGCTGCGCGGGTCATCACGCCAAACGCGATGTTGACCACCAGCAGCGCGGTGATGGCCGGCAACACCAGCAGCAAGGACGCGCCCAGCACCCAGCCGAGGCGCCCCACCAGTTCCCAGAAATGGTTGACCACCAGCCCCGAGCCCACCGGCAAGGTGGTGAAGCTTTCGGTCAGCACCTCGAACGCCACCAAATGGCCGTTCATGGCCAGGAACAGCAAGGTCACCAACATGGTCAAAAATTGCCCGATTACCGCCGCCGACACACCGTTGGTGGGGTCGACCATGGACGCAAAGCCCATGCCCATCTGGACCGAGATGATTTGGCCGGCCACCACAAACGCCTGGAAGAACAGGCTCAGGGAAAAACCCAGCATGGCGCCGATCAGGATCTGTTCGGCAATCAGCAGCAGCGCACTGAGGTCGAGGGCATTGACCGGCGGCATCGGCGGCAGGCCAGGCACGATCACGACCGTAATGGCTACCGCGAAATACAGGCGCACACGCCGTGGCACGAGGGTTGTGCCGAACACCGGCATGGCCATCAACATGGCCGTGACGCGAAACATCGGCAGGATGAACGAGGCCACCCAGGTACTGATCTGGGTGTCGGTCAGGGCCAATAAGGATTGCATCGGCTCAGCCGATCAACTGCGGAATACTGCCGTACAGCTGCAGGATGTATTCCATGAAGGTTTGCACCAGCCACGGGCCGGCGACGATCAGGGTGATCAGCATCACCAGCAGGCGCGGCAGGAAGCTCAGGGTCTGTTCGTTGATTTGGGTGGCGGCCTGGAACATCGCCACCAGCAGGCCGACCAGCAGGCTCGGCACCACCAGCACGGCGACCATCACGGTGGTCAGCCACAGTGCTTCACGGAACAGGTCGACGGCAACTTCCGGGGTCATGGCGCTATACCCCCCCGAAACTGCCGGCCAGGGTGCCGATAATCAGCGCCCAGCCGTCCACCAGCACAAACAGCATGATCTTGAACGGCAGCGAGATGATCAGCGGCGATAGCATCATCATGCCCATCGCCATCAGCACGCTCGCCACCACCAGGTCGATGATCAGGAACGGGATGAAGATCATGAAGCCGATCTGGAACGCGGTCTTCAATTCCGAGGTAACGAAGGCGGGCACCAGAATCGTCAGCGGCGCCTGGTCCGGGGTGGCAATGTCGGTACGCTTGGACAGGCGCATGAACAACTCGAGATCGCTGGAGCGGGTCTGCGACAGCATGAAGTCCTTGATCGGGCCCTGGGCCTTGTCGATCGCGTCCTGGGCCGTGAGCTTTTCCGCCAGGTACGGCTGCAGGGCTTGCTGGTTCACCTTGTCGAAGACCGGCGCCATGATGAACAGGGTCAAAAACAGCGCCATGCCGGTGAGGATCTGGTTCGACGGCGTCTGCTGCAGGCCCAGGGCCTGGCGCAGGATCGAGAACACGATGATGATCCGCGTAAAGCTGGTCATCAGCATGACGAACGCCGGGATAAAACTCAGCGCGGTCATGATCAGCAGGATCTGCAGGCTGACCGAGTATTCCTGCGCGCCGGCCGCATTGGTGCCCAGGGTAATCGCCGGGATCGACAACGGGTCGGCGCCCAGTGCCATCGGCGCGGCCAGCAACAGCATGAGCGTCAGGAACACGCGCATTACTTCTTATCCTTCTGGTCCTTGCCCAGCAATTCCATCAGGCGCTGGGCGAATTCTGGCGTGGCGGTCTCGCTGCTGGCCGCGTCCACGGGGGTTTTGAGTACGTGCAACGGAGTAATGCGGCCAGGGGTGATGCCGAGCAGGATCTGCTCCTCGCCCACCTGCACCAGCACCAATCGGTCCCGCGGGCCGAGGGCACGCGAGCCGACCAGTTCGATCACCTGGGCATTGCCCGGGCCGATGCGCTGCACGCGGCGCATCAGCCAGGCCAGTACGAAGATCAAGCCGATCACCAGCAACAGGCCGAGCAGCAACTGCGTCAACTGCCCGCCGACGCTGCCGACCGCCGGTGCCGCCGCCGCTTGCGCGACCGGCTCGGCCGCCAGCGCGCTCAACGGCAGCGCCAGCCACAGTCCCGCCATCGAGTACTTCATTTCAGCGCAACTTCTTGATGCGTTCGCTCGGGCTGATCACGTCCGTCAGGCGAATGCCGAACTTCTCGTTGACCACCACCACCTCGCCATGGGCGATCAGCGTGCCGTTGACCAGCACGTCCAGCGGCTCGCCGGCCAGGCGGTCCAGCTCGATCACCGAGCCCTGGTTGAGCTGCAGCAGGTTGCGGATGTTGATTTCGGTGCTGCCCACTTCCATGGAAATCGACACTGGGATGTCCAGGATCACATCCAGGTTGGGGCCGTCGAGGGTCACCGGGTCGTTGTTTTTCGGCACGCTGCCGAATTCTTCCATCGGCAGGCGCTTGCCGGCCGGTGCGGACGCGGCGTCGGCGGCCAGCAGCGCGTCGATGTCGTCCTGGCCGACATCGCCGGTCTCTTCCAGGGCCGCAGCCCACTCGTCAGCCAGGGCCTGGTCTTCGGCGGAAGTGTTTTCGTGTTCGGTAGCCATTACATGTCCTCGGCGTAGCAAAAATGAATGTTGATCAGCGGCGGTTGATCGGTTCGATCACTTGCAACGCCAGGTTGCCTTTGTGAGAGCCGAGCTTGACCTTGAACGACGGCACACCGTTGGCGCGCATGATCAGTTCTTCCGGCAATTCGACGGGGATCACGTCCCCCGGCTGCATGTGCAGAATGTCGCGCAGGCGCAGCTGGCGACGGGCCACGGTGGCGCTCAGGGGCACATCGACGTCCAGCAGGTCTTCGCGCAGGGCCTTGACCCAGCGCTCGTCCTGGTCGTCGAGGTCGGACTGGAAACCGGCGTCGAGCATTTCGCGCACCGGCTCGATCATCGAGTACGGCATGGTCACGTGCAGATCGCCGCCGCCGCCATCGAGTTCGATGTGGAACGTGGACACCACAATGGCTTCGCTCGGCCCGACGATGTTGGCCATGGCCGGGTTCACTTCCGAGTTGATGTACTCGAAATTGACTTCCATGACCGCCTGCCACGCTTCCTTCAAGTCGATGAAAGCCTGCTCCAGCACCATGCGCACCACGCGCAGTTCGGTGGGCGTGAACTCACGGCCTTCGATCTTGGCGTGACGGCCGTCGCCGCCGAAGAAGTTGTCCACCAGCTTGAACACCAGTTTGGCGTCAAGGATGAACAGCGCGGTGCCGCGCAACGGCTTGATCTTGACCAGGTTGAGGCTGGTGGGCACGTACAGCGAGTGCACGTATTCACCGAACTTCATCACCTGCACGCCACCCACGGCGACGTCCGCCGAGCGGCGCAGCATGTTGAACATACTGATGCGGGTATAACGGGCGAAACGTTCGTTGATCATTTCCAGGGTCGGCATGCGTCCACGGACGATGCGATCCTGGCTGGTCAGGTCATAACTTTTGACACTGCCGGGCTCGGCAGCCATTTCGGTCTGCACCAGACCATCGTCCACGCCATGCAACAGCGCGTCGATTTCATCCTGGGACAGCAGGTCTTGCACGGCCATGTCGTGATCCTACTGCAATACGAAGTTAGTGAAGAGCGCCTGCTCTATCACGACTTTGCCGAGCTCTTTCTGGGCCACTTCCTGCACGCTGGCAGTGACCTTCTGGCGCAGCATTTCCTGGCCCACCGGGGTGGCCAGGCTGTCGAAGCTCTGGCCCGAGAACAGCATCACCAGGTTGTTGCGGATCACCGGCATGTGCACCTTGAGCGCGTCCAGGTCCGCCTGGTTGCGCGCCAGCAAGGTGATGCTCACCTGCAAGTAGCGTTGGCGACCGTTCTGATTGTAGTTGGCGACAAAGGCCGGCAGCATCGGTTCGAAGATTGCCGGTTGCTTGACGTTAGTGGCGGTGTCGGCGGCAGGGGCAGGTTTGCTGGCACTGCTGTGCATGATGTACCAGGTGCCGCCAATCGAGGCGCCAATGGCCAGGAGCAGGCCCAGCACAATCAGCAGGATCAGCTTGAGCTTGCCTTTGCCTTTGCCTGCCGGGGGAGTTGCTGCGTCGTCGCTGTTCGCCATGCCAATAATCCGTCACTATTCGGGAATTCATAGATATACGGATAGGCAAGAGCAAGTGTTATGCCAGAGTTGTCTGGCGCCAGGGCAACACAAATCAAATGTGGGAAGGGGCTTGCCGCCGATAGCAGTGTTTCAGTCAACAAATCGGTTGCTGATACACCGCAATCGGGGGCAAGCCCCCTCCCACCGTTGGATCTCTATTTGACTTGGGTCAGGCGTAGTAGTCGACGGCGCTGGAGCCGATCACGGTCGAGGTCACGGGCTTGACCGCTTCAGCCACGTCAACGTGACTGCCGGTGTCAGCGCTATCACCTCGCCGGCCGCCACTGCTCACACCCCGCGCCTGGTTTTGCTGTTGCTGCTGCTCCTGCCCCCGGGACTGGTCGGACACGTTCACATCCACCTGCCCCATGCCCTGCTGGGCGAACATCTCGCGCAAGCGGCCGGACTGGCTTTCCAGCGCTTCACGCACCACCGCATGGCCGCTCATGAAGCTGACCTGGGCCTGTTGGTCGGGCGTCATGCTGACCTTGATATCCAGGCGCCCCAGTTCGGCCGGCTGCAATTGGATTTCGGCCGACTTGAGGCTGGCGCTGGAGAGGTACATCACGCGGTTGACCACTTCTTCGGTCCAGCCGCTCTGGTGCATGGCCAGCGGGGCGTTGATCACCGGTGGCAAGGCGTTGGCGGTTTTCGGCGTGGCGGCCTGGGTCAGCGCGGCCAGGCGGTTGGCGAAGTCATCCACGCGGGTGTCGCTGTCGGCACGCTTGAGGTCCTTGAGGCCGTCATCGATCAGCGCGCCAAAGGCCTTGTCGCCGCCGTTATGGGTGCTGTCCCTGGTGGCTTGTTGATCGACCATCGTGGCCAGGCCGGCGGCAAAATTCTGCGCGGCGGTCGGTTGATCCTGGACCGTGGCTGGCGCCGCTTTCTGGGTTGCCTGGCTGCCGGCCGACACATGACCGCCCTGCTCCATTGCCAGGCGCACGGCAGGCATCGCGTCCAGCGGGTCGGCTGCAGGGTCGAAGGCCGGCGGCTTGGCCTTATCGACCACGGCGGCGGCGGTCGCCACCGGTTGGGGCGTGTCATCCGCTACCGCTACCGCAGGTGCCGGCGTTTGCGGTGGGACGGCGCCGGGGGTGACCGTGACGATCAAGGCCGGATCGACCGGCGGCGTATCGGTCGGGGGCTGTTGCGCCAGGGACGGATCGGCGGGTGTGTCCTTGGCCGCTTTGTCGGCATCGGACGGCTTGGCAGGCAAGGGATTGCCGCTATCGGCAACCGCAGGCGTGCTGGCGGCAGGTGTTTTGTCGGCGGTTGCAGGCACCGATTTGCCCGGCGCGCTGTCGGTTTTCAGCGCCGGTTTGGCGCCCTGGTTGGCGAACACTTGAGAGAAGCCAGGGCCTTTGTCCCGTGGGTCCGCAGCCGCCACCGCAGGGGTGGCGGCAGGCGCTTGAGGCTTGGCCGCGGGGGCAGCCTGAAGGAGCGAATTGGGGGCGACTGGCATAGGTAAAGGTCTCCACTGCATGGGGGTCGGGGATGCAGTATCAGGAGATAGAGCAAGAGTCGGGCCAGGTTTGCAGCGAAGGCTCACGCACTGAAACGCTGGCGCTCCGATTCGTACATCGGCTTGACCAGCGCGAACTCATGATCAATCTGGTCAACCAGCGCGCCCAGATCCGATGCGGACTCAGCGGACTCAGCCTCCAATCGCTGACACAACTGCGCCAAGCGCACCGCCCCCAGGTTGCCACTGCTGCCCTTGAAACTATGCGCTATGCGGCCCAACGCCTTGGCATCGTCGCGCGCCTTGCGCAACGCAGTGACACGCTCCTGAGAGTCATGAAGGAAGGTATCCAGCAGTTTCGGGTATTCGCCCTCCATGACTTCCTTCAAACCCGACAACACGTCCGGATCCAGATGTATATCGACCACTTGCTCGCTCCTTGATCAAGAATTGACGGATTATGCCAGAGCCTTCCAGCAAAACTCCACGCAGACGCAGCGCCCGCCATCGGACCAGCGTACGTCGCCGCTCAGTTGACGCACCAGGTTCAAGCCGCGGCCGGACAGACGGTCAGCATCCAGCGGCCGCGCCAGCACCTCGTCAACATCGAAGCCAGGCCCGCTGTCCTCGACACGCAACGTCATCTTGCCGCCCTGCGCAGTCGGGGACACCTGCACATGCACCCGGATATGGCCGCTGTTCAATTGCGCCAGCCGCTCGTTGCGCAGGCGATAATACTGCGCAAACCCTTCGGCATCGCGCTTGAGCTGTGAATCCAGGCCCAGTACGCCATGCTCGAGGGCATTGGCATACAACTCGGCCATGACCGTGTAGAGCGCCCCACTCTGCTCACGCAGGCCGTGGACCTCCAACAGCAATTGCAGCAGATACGGCAACGGGTTGTAGCGCCTGAGGGTCTGCGCGCGAAACTCGAAACTCACCGACCAATTCAGCGGGCACGACTGGCCGCTGTCGGAATACATAGGTTCGGCCACGCGCAGCGGTTGGCCGGCCAGCAAGCTGATTTCAACCATGCTGACGTCGTCCCGCGCCTCACCGCGAAAGGCCGCCAGCGCTTGCTCGATATCCTCGAACAGGCGGTCGGGCTCGCGGTTGGCGGCAAACACCTGCTGCAAACGCTCGGCGCCGAACAACTGGTCATTGGCGTCGGCGGTGTCCAGCACGCCATCGGAGAGCAGGAACACCCGATCGCCCAGGGCCATGGGCCAGACTTCAGTGCTGTCATCGAATGCCTGGGCCGACAGCACGCCCAACGGCAGATGCCGCGACATCAACGGCGTGCGCTTGCCGGTGGCGACCTCGTGCACATAGCCCTCGGGCATGCCGCCGTTCCACACCTCCACCACGCGCCGCTCGGTGCTCAGGCACAACAGTGTGGCGCAGCAGAACATGTCCACCGGCAGGATGCGCTTGAGCTTGGCGTTCATCTCGCGCAGGGTCTGCGTCAGCCCATAGCCCTTGGCGGTCATGCCGTAGAACACTTCGGCCAGCGGCATGGCACCGATCGCCGCCGGCAGGCCGTGGCCGGTGAAATCGCCGAGCAGCACGTGCATGTCGCCGGACGGCGTATAGGCCGCCAGCAACAAGTCCCCGTTGAACAGTGCATAGGGCGATTGCAGGTAGCGGATATTCGGCGCCGCGTTGATGCAACCCGAATGCGCGACCTTGTCGAACACGGCCTTGGCGGCGCGTTGCTCATGTAACAGATGATCATTGTGCCGGGCGATCTGGTCACGCTGCTGCAGCACCGTGGCTTGTAGCCGCCGCAGGCGGTCCATGGCGTTGATCTTGGCGGCCAGAATTAGCTGGTTGTAGGGCTTGGGCAGGAAATCGTCGCCGCCGGCGTCCAGGCACTCGGCCAGGGCGGCGCTTTCGCGCAGCGAGGTCAGGAAGATGATGGGGACCAACTGCTCGCCCGCCAATTGCTTGATCCAGCGCGCGGCGAGAAAACCATCCATCACCGGCATCATTGCGTCCATCAGCACCAGCTGCGGGCGCTCGCGCGCAAACACTTCAACGGCCTGCTCGCCATTGGTCGCGGTGAGCACATGGTGACCCTGACGCCGCACGATGGTCGACAACAACAGCAAGTCGGCGGCGCTGTCTTCGGCAATCAGGATGGTCAGCGGCTCGGATAAGGGGGCCAGGACTCTCACGATATATCGAACAGCTTGTCGAAATTGGAAATGGCGAGGATTTTGCGCACGTCGTGGCTGCTGTTGCTGACGTGCACTTGAGACTCATCGCCACCGGCATGGTCCCGGAGCAGCAGGAGCATGCCCAGGGCCGAGCTGTCCATGTAGGTGGTTTCTTTAAGATCGACCACATACAACTCGGGTACCTTGTAGTAACGCTCATAGGCATCGCGAAATGCCTGGTGGCTGCCGAAATCGAACCGGCCCTTGATTGCGATCGTCAACTTCTTCCCGTCCAGGGATACTTCTGACTCGATTGACATGTGACTGCTTCCTTGTCATGGGTCTGTGCAACAAGGTGTAGCAGGCGAACCCGATCTGAGCAACACAGCCGTTCAAATGTGGGAGGGGGCTTGCCTCCGGGGCGACCAGGATTTTGGTGTCGATCCCGGTCCAAATGTGGGAGGGGGCTTGCCCCCGATGGCGGCCTCGGGGCTGGCCGGGATGTTGGATTGGACCGAGTACATATCCGTTTCTGCGGTAACGGCTGCTTAGGGTTCCGCCCTTACGGCGGCTCACTTTTGAAAAGCGCAAAAGTAAGCAAAACGCTCTTGCCCCACCACTCGGCACCTCGCTTGGGCTCGGTGTGCCCGAACGCAGGCTTGAATCCGTGGGCCGCCGCAATGGGCCATCCCTGGCCCAGTGCGGCTAACCCGGCGTCCTGCCGGGTTACCCACGGATTCAAGCCTGCGTTCGGCCAGCGTGGTTTAACGGGGCGCCTGAGATCAAGATCACAAGCAGATCAAGATCAAGAGCGGCTCGCTTCGCATCGTGGTTACGGTTGGGCGCTGCTGAGTTGTGTAGATACCTATGCCCCCGATTGCCGAGTGTCAGTCACTGCATCTTTTGACTGACACACCACCATCGGGGGCAAGCCCCCTCCCACATTTTTTCCTGCTGCGTTGGTTAGAACGGTTCCTGGCGCGGAAGGCGCTGGGACAGTTCATCGAGCAACTTCTGCTCGCGCTTGTCTTCAATCGCCCGCGCTTCATCGATATAGCGCTGCACCAGCTTGCGCAACCCTTCGACGCGGGCAAATGCCTGTTGCCAGCTTTCGCGGGCCTTGTCGAGGTTGTTCTGGTGCCAGGCCAGGCTCTGGCGCTGTTGGCCGACGGCGGTTTCCAACTGATTGAGAAAGCCCTGGTACCCCATCAGCCACTGGCCCGACACGCCCTTGCTGCCGCGTTCGATCCACTGTTGCTGATATTCGAGGCGAAAGCGCTCCAGGTCGCCCAGTTTGCTCTCCGCCAGGCGCACCTGGCCCTGGAAATACCCCAGGCGCTGCACGGCGGTTTTTTCGGCCTTTTCGGCCATTTCCACCACCGGGGCCAGGCGCGCGGCGCGGCTGTTGGCCATGGGTTAGCCGCCCGGCGCGGGGGCGAAGATGGACTGCAGATGCGCTTCGCTTTCGCCCATGCTGATCTTGTCGTTAAGCCCCTGGCGCAGGTAGGTCACCAATTGCGGCTGCAGGGCGATGGCCAGGTCGGTCTCGCGATCGCCCCCGGCCACGTAGGCGCCGACGCTGATCAGGTCGCGGCTTTGCTGGTAACGCGACCACAGCTGCTTGAAGTATTGCGCGCGGGCCATGTGTTCCGGCGTGACCACCGCCGGCATCACCCGGCTGATGGACGCTTCGATATCGATGGCCGGGTAGTGCCCCTCTTCCGCCAGGCGTCGCGACAGCACGATGTGCCCATCGAGCACGCCCCGCGCCGAGTCGGCAATCGGGTCCTGCTGGTCATCGCCTTCGGACAACACCGTGTAGAACGCGGTGATCGAGCCCCCGCCGGCTTCGGCGTTACCGGCACGCTCCACCAGCTTGGGCAGTTTGGCGAACACCGACGGCGGATAACCCTTGGTCGCGGGTGGCTCGCCGATGGCCAGGGCGATCTCGCGCTGGGCCTGGGCGAAACGGGTGAGCGAGTCCATCAGCAACAGGACATTCTTGCCCTTGTCGCGAAAATATTCGGCGATGCGCGTGCAGTACATCGCGGCGCGCAGGCGCATCAGCGGTGCGTCATCCGCCGGAGAGGCGACGACGACGGAACGCTTGAGGCCTTCTTCACCCAGGCTGTGCTCGATGAATTCCTTGACCTCACGGCCCCGCTCGCCGATCAGCCCGACCACGATGATGTCGGCCTCGGTAAAGCGCGTCATCATGCCCAGCAACACCGACTTGCCCACACCGGTACCGGCGAACAGGCCCAGGCGCTGGCCGCGACCGACCGTCAATAAACCGTTGATGCTGCGAATGCCCACATCCAGCGGCACGCTGATGGGGTTGCGGTTGAGCGGGTTGATGGTGGGGCCGTCCATCGGCACCCAGTCCTCGGCCTTCATGCCGCCCTTGCCATCCAGCGCACGCCCGGCGCCATCGAGTACCCGGCCCAGCATGCTCATGCCCATCGGCAAGCGCCCGGTGTCGGCCAGGGGCACCACACGGGCACCCGGAGCGATACCGGCGAGGCTACCCACCGGCATCAGGAAAATCTTGTTACCGGAAAACCCCATCACTTCGGCTTCGACCTGCACCGGGTGGTAGCTGTCGTCGTTGATCACCATGCAGCGGCTGCCCATGGCGGCGCGCAAGCCCTCGGCCTCAAGCGTCAGGCCGACCATGCGCAACAGGCGCCCTTCGAGGACCGGCTGGCCGGGCAACTGCGTGGCCTCGGCGTAGCTGTCCAGGCGCTTGGCGAAGCTGGTGCGATCAAGGCGCATCGGTGGCGTCCAGGTCAACGCTCAGGTCAGGCTCGGCCGGGTGCAGCGCCTGTTCATGCAACTGGTCGAACAGCTTGGCCATGATCTGGCTGATGCGGGTTTCCACCGTGGCATCGATGCGGCTGTGCTCGGTCTCGACGCGGCAACCGCCAGGCAGCAGCGCGGCGTCCTCGACGATGCGCCAGGTTTCTTCATGGCGCTCGCGCAAGGCTTTGACCTGCTCGAAATCCTGCGGGTTGATGTACAGCCGCACATTGCCCACGCCCAGGGGCAGCAGCTTGAGGGCTTCGCGCATCACGCTTTCGATCTGGCTGGAATCGAGCACCAGTTCACGCTGGATCACCTGGCGGGTGATGTGCTGCACCAGGCCGACCATGGATTTTTCCAGCTGCGAGTCCTGTTCGGCGATGGGGTCGAACAGGTTGCCCATCAAACGCTCCAGGCTGCCCAGCTTGACGCTGAGGGCCTCTTGAGCCTCCTGACGGACCTTGAGGGTGGTGCTGCGAAAACCATCTTTTTCACCCGCCGCAAAGCCTTCGTTGTAAGCCTCCTGACGGATGGCTTCCAATTCTTCGAGGGTCAGTGGCTGGACTTCGTCCAGCGGCACTTCTTCCATCTGTGCCGGCGCTTCCTGCACCGGTTCAGGCTCTGGCTGCGGCACGTGGGGGTCGAAGCTGGGCAACGACCAGATGTCGAACCCGCCGACATCCCGCGCGCGAATCAGATCGCTGGGCGTCTCATCTTTGTTCGACATGCGGGGCGCCTTAGATCATTTCTTCGCCGCCCTTCCCGCCGAGAACGATTTCTCCGGCTTCGGCCATACGGCGGGCAATGGTGAGGATTTCTTTCTGCGCGGTTTCCACGTCGCTGACGCGTACCGGGCCCTTGGCTTCGAGGTCGTCGCGCAGCAGTTCGGAGGCACGCTTGGACATGTTCTTGAAGATCTTTTCCTTGACGCCCTCGTCCGAGCCCTTGAGCGCCAGCACCAGCACGTCGGACGACACTTCGCGCAGCAACGCCTGGATGCCACGGTCGTCGACATCGGCCAGGTTGTTGAACACGAACATCAGGTCTTCGATCTGGCCGGACAGGGTGTCGTCGATCTCGCGGATCGAGTCCATCAGTTGGCCTTCGACCGAGCTGTCGAGGAAGTTCATGATGTCGGCCGCCCGCTTGATGCCACCCAGGGTGGTGCGCGAGGCATTCGAGTTGCCCGAGAACTGTTTCTCGAGAATCGTGTTGAGTTCCTTGAGCGCCGCCGGCTGCACGGTGTTCAGCGACGACACGCGCAGGATGATGTCCAGGCGCACTTTATGGTCGAAGTGGCCGAGCACTTCACCGGCCTGGTCCGGGTCCAGGTAGGCGACGACAATGGCCTGGATCTGCGGGTGCTCGTAGCGGATCACGTCGGCGACGGCGCGCGGCTCCATCCATTTGAGGCTGTCCAGACCGCTGGTGTTGCCACCCAGCAGGATGCGGTCGATCAGGCCGTTGGCCTTGTCTTCGCCCAGGGCCGAGGTGAGCATTTTGCGGATGTAGCTGTCGGAGCCGACGCCCAGGCTGGTCTGGTCGCCGACGATCTCGACGAACTCGCTCATCACCTGCTCGACTTGCTCGCGGTGCACATTGCGCATCTGCGCCATGGCCACGCCCACGCGCTGGACCTCTTTGGGGCCCATGTGGCGCAGCACTTGGGCAGCGTCGGTTTCGCCCAGCGACAGCAGCAGCACGGCGGCTTTGTCGACCCGGGAAAGCTTGGCCACAGCGACTCGATCATTCATCAGCGTTAATCCACTCTTTCACGACCTGGGCCACACGGCCCGGGTCTTCTGCCACCAAACTCTTGATTGCGTTCAACTGAGCGTCATAGCCTTCGCTCGGGCTTGGCAACAGGATGCTTTGCGGGCCGCCCAGGCTGACGCGGTCGTTGGCCAACTCGCCGTCCAGGCCGCCCATGCCGCCCAACTCGACGTCGCCACCGGCCAGGGCCAGCTGTTTCTTGCTGCCACCGGTGATGTTGTTGAGCACCGGGCGCAGCACGCCGAACACCAGCACCAGGATGAACAACACCCCCAGCACTTGCTTGACGATGTCCCAGAACCACGGCTGGGTGTAGAACGCCGGGTCGGCGATCACTTCGCCGCGCTCGACGGAGAACGGCATGTTGATCACGCTGACGCTGTCGCCACGGCTGGCGTCGAAACCGACGGCGTCCTGCACCAGGCGGGTAAAGCGCGCCAATTCATCGGCGCTCCATGGCGCGCGGGTGATGGCACCGTCAGCGGCGTTGACCTTGACCTGGTCATCGACCACCACCGACACCGACAGGCGATTGATCTTGCCCTGCTGCTGCTTGGTGTGGCTGATGGAACGGTCGAGCTCGAAGTTCTTGGTGGACTGGTTACGCTTGTCCGCCGGGTAAGGCGCGAGCATCGGCTGGCCGGTGGCCGGGTCCATGATCTGCTGGCCGTTGGCGTCCAGCAGCGGTTGACCCGCCGCAATCGCGCCAGCGGTGGCAGCGGCGCCACCGGTGGTTTGCGGGGCCGACGCCGGGGACGGCGGCTGGTTGCTCAGGGCACCCGGCACGCCTTGCGGACCATTGCTGGCGGTGCGTTGTTCGCTGGTGGACTGCTCGCTGCGCAGGGCGGGCTGGTCCGGGTTGAATTGCTCGGATGTCGACTCTACGGCGCTGAAATCCACGTCGGCGGACACTTCAGCCTTGTAGCGGTCGTTGCCCAATACCGGTTGCAGGATGTTGTGCACGCGCTGGGTCAGCATGCTTTCCATGCGGCGGCTGTAATCGAACTGCTTGCCGGCCTGGGTCAGCGCGGAGTTTTCGGCCATGTCGGAGAGCAGGTTGCCCTTCTGGTCGACCACAGTGATCTGCGACTTGCTCAGTTCGGGAACGCTGGTGGCCACCAGGTTGATGATTGCCAGCACCTGGCCGGGCTCCAGGGAACGGCCGGAAAACAGTTCGACCAACACCGAGGCGCTGGGCTTGCGCTCGTCGCGCACGAACACCGAGCTTTTCGGAATCGCCAGGTGCACACGGGCACCCTTGACGTTATTCAGGCTGGAGATGGTACGCGCCAGTTCACCTTCCAGGCCGCGGCGGTAGCGGGTGGCTTCCATGAACTGGCTGGTGCCCAGGCCCTGGTCCTTGTCGAGGATTTCAAAAC
This sequence comes from Pseudomonas sp. 28 E 9, assembly GCF_900004785.1. Taxonomy (NCBI): domain Bacteria; kingdom Pseudomonadati; phylum Pseudomonadota; class Gammaproteobacteria; order Pseudomonadales; family Pseudomonadaceae; genus Pseudomonas; species Pseudomonas sp. 28 E 9. Next base: position 23,436 of record NZ_CVTK01000055.1, read on the forward strand.
CGATATTGCTGTCGGACGGCGTCACGCCGGCGGCGGCCAGCTTCATCCGCGCACGCGCCACGTCATCGGCCTTGACCAGCAGGGCGCCGGAGTTGGGCTCCACGGTGTAGGCGATGTCGGCGGCGGCGAGGGTTTCCATGATCTGCTTGGAATCCATGCCCGCCAGGCTGCCGTACAGCGGCCGGTAATCAGGTTGCTGCGACCACAACACCACGGCAAAACCAATCGCCACGCTGGCAGCCAGGCCGACCAACAGGCCCACCTGACGCAACATGGTCATTTCGGAGAGATTTTCCAGGAACGACAGGCCAAACAGCGGCGGTTTGCCGTCTGTCTTGGCGGGTACGTTGTCGATTGCTTCTGCCATGAGTTAAATCTCGCCCTTAAACCGGCATCTGCATGATGTCTTGATAAGCCTGGACCAGCTTGTTACGCACTTGGGTCAAGGCCTGGAAGGACACACTGGCCTTTTGCGAGGCGACCATCACATCGGTGAGGTCCACGCCGCTTTTACCGATCTCGAACGCCGTCGACAACTGGCTGGACGCCTGCTGGGTATCACTGACTTTATTGATTGCCTGACCGAGCATGTCGGCAAAACTGCTTTGGCCCAATTCCGGCGCTGGCGCGACGGATTTCGGTTGAGCCATGGCATCCATTTGCATGGAGCGCATATCCAACATCAACCGATTGAACTCAATACCCTGGCTCATGAACTTCTCTCTCCGACGACCCGCAATTTTTTGACACTACGCAGCGGTTATCAGGGGAGGTGCAACAAGGGTGCCAGCTTCGTTGCGACTCGTAAGAAAAGGCGACAAAGCTTGTCGACCTTGTTACTGCACGGTTTTTGTAGGAGCGAGCTTGCTCGCGAAAAACGTCAACGATAACGCATGTTTACTGGATGCAGGCGGCGCCTATGAGTGCTTCGCGAGCAAGCTCGCTCCTACAAACGGCATTGGCGCGAAGTCAGGTGGCGAACAGGTACGCTTCCACGTCCATCCCGGCGTCGCGCATCTGCGCCAGCTTGTAGCGCAGGGTGCGCGGGCTGATGCCGAGGCGCTCGGCCGCTTCCTTGCGGCGGCCGCGCTCGGCGCGCAGGGTGTCGATGATCATCTGGAATTCGCGGCGGCGCAGGTCATCGCCCAGGGCGCCGGCCGATTCGGTTTCGGCGACGAGCGGTGCCGGCGCAAGGCTCGGCAACGGCGCGACGCCACTGCCCATGGCCAGGCAGAAATCCTGGGGCTGGATCAAGCCACCCTGCTGCAGGATCAGCGCACGCTGGATCGCGTTGTCCAGTTCGCGCACATTACCCGGCCATGGATAAGCAACCAGGCAAGCCTCGGCCTCGGCCGACAGCCGCGCCTGGGCGTGCTTCATTTTTTTGACGTGGTTGTTCAGCAGGCGCTCGGCCAGGGGAATGATATCGGCCGGGCGTTCGCGCAACGGCCGCCAGGCCAGCGGGAACACCGACAGGCGGTAGAACAGGTCTTCGCGAAAGCGCCCCGCCGCCACTTCGCCCGCCAGGTCGCGGTTGGTGGTGGCGACCACGCGGATATCCAACTGGATCGGCTTGCGCGCGCCCACCCGCTCCACTTCGCGCTCCTGCAACACGCGCAGCAACTTGGCTTGCAGGCCCAGGGGCATTTCCGAGATTTCGTCGAGCAAAATGGTGCCCCCGTCGGCCTGTTCGAACTTGCCGGCCTGGGCCGCGATGGCGCCGGTGAACGAGCCCTTTTCGTGGCCGAACAGGGTGGCTTCAAGCATGTTGTCCGGAATCGCCGCACAGTTGATCGCAATGAAGGGCTGCCCGGCCCGACTGGATTGCTGGTGGATATAGCGCGCCAACACTTCCTTGCCGGTGCCGGACTCCCCCGAGATCAATACGGTGGAATCGCTGCGCGCCACCCGGGCCGCCAGTTCCAGCAACTGCGCGCTGGCCGGCTCGAAGGCAATCGGGCCATCGCCCTCAACCGTCGAAATAACGCCAAGCGCATGCCGCGCCACCAGTTCGATCAACGCCTTGGGTTCGAACGGTTTGACCAGATAATCCGCCGCACCCTGGCGCATGGCGTCCACGGCCCGCTCCACGGCGCCATGGGCGGTCATCAGCAGCACCGGCAATTGCGGCTGGCGCGCGCGCAGCAGGCCGAGCAACTGATGGCCGTCCATGCCGGGCATGTTCACATCGCTGACCACCAGGCTGAAGGTTTCCCGCTCCACGGCCTCCAAGGCTTCCTCGGCAGAGCCGACCGCACGGTAGTCATGGCCCGCCAACAGCAGCGTATCAGCCAATGCTTCACGCAGGGCGCGATCGTCTTCAACCAGTAAAACCTTGATAGTCATGATCCTTTTACTCCGCGCTTGCCGCGCTGGAAAACAGCGGCAAGGTCATCAATGCACAGGTGCCGCGCCCCAACCGGGAACGCAGTTGCAATTCTCCCTGATGCGCACGTGCCACTGCCTTGACCACGGTCAGGCCCAGGCCGGTGCCGTTGGTCTTGGTGGTGAAAAAGGGCTCGCCCAGGCGCTGCAGCACGGCCGGCGCTATACCACTGCCGCTGTCGCTGATGCACAGGCGCAGGGTTTGCTCGCGGCGGTACAGGTGCACCTTGAGGCGCGCCCCCGGGCCGCTGGCCTGGGTGGCGTTTTCGATCAGGTTGAGCAGCGCGCCGACCAGGGTGTCGCGATTGCACAGCAACTCGCCCTGGTGGCTGTCGCATTGCCAGCGCAGGCTGGCGCCCTCGGTATGCGTGGCCGCCGCCGCTTGCAGGGCTTGCATCAACGCGGCCGGGGTCACGCGGTCGGTCAACGGCAGTTCGCCACGGGCAAACACCAGCATGTCGCGGACCTGATGCTCCAGCTCGTGCAGGCGCTCCTTGAGGCGCCCGGCAAAGCGCTGGTGGGTGGCTGCGGGCAGTTGCTCATCAGTCAAATGACTGGCGTAGATCAATGCCGCCGACAGCGGCGTACGAATCTGATGCGCCAGGGAAGCGACCATCCGCCCCAACGACGACAAACGCTCATGGCGCGCCAGTTGATCCTGCAGGTGACGGGTTTCCGTCAGGTCGTTGAGCAGCACCAACTGGCCCGGTTCGGCATCCAGGGACCGGGTGGCGATGGACAGGCGACGCCCATCCTTGAGGGACACTTCGTGGCCGTCATCGTCACGCGGCGCGAAGCAACGGGTGATGACGTGGCGCCACAGCTCGCCCTCCAGCGGCAGGCCGAGCAGGTCGCAGGCGGCCGGGTTGGCTTCGCGCACACGGCCCTGGTCGTCGATGACGATCACGCCACCGGGCAACAGCGAGAGCAGGTTCTGCAGGCGGTTGGCCAGGCGTTCTTTCTCGGCCAATTCCTGCATGCGCTGGGCACTGACCACCGCCAGTTCGCCTTTGAGCTCGGACACCCGGGCTTCAAGCAGACTGTAGGAATCGGTCAGCTGGCTCGACATCTGGTTGAACTGCGAGAACGCCTGCTCCAGACCCTGGCGGATCGGCGGTTCTACAGGCGAAACCAGCCCCGGAATGGCAGGGGCTGCAGATAGTTGGGCGGCGTGGGGCATGGTGCTCTCTCGCTTGGCTGACCGTCAGTTAAACGGAACGTTGCGAGGGCTATAGCAATACCCGTGCCGAAAAAAAACTACTTATAAATCAAGATGCTGAAAAACACGCGTCAATCATCCGCCTGTTCATCACCTTCTTTGCGGCTCATACCGTACTTGCGCATCTTCTCCACCAGGGTGGTGCGGCGAATGCGCAGGCGCTCGGCGGCACGGGCGACGATGCCATTGGCGTCGTCCAGGGCCTGTTGGATCAGGCCTTGCTCCAGGTTGCCGAGGTAGTCTTTCAGGTCGAGGCCTTCGGGCGGCAGCATGGCCGTGGCGCCGAAGTCCGGTGTATGGCCGTTGATCGCCACGCGCTCTTCCATGTCGCTGCGCAGGCTGTCGACCATCTGCTCGTCTTCATCGTCGACGTAGCGGAATTTCTTCGGCAACTCGACCACGCCGATCACACCGTAGGGGTGCATGATCGCCATGCGCTCCACCAGGTTGGCCAGCTCACGAACGTTGCCCGGCCAACCATGACGGCACAGCGACATGATGGCGGCGGAGTTGAAACGGATGGAGCCGCGTTTTTCGTGCTCCATGCGTGAAATCAATTCGTTCATCAGCAACGGGATGTCTTCCACGCGCTCACGCAGCGGCGCCATCTCGATCGGGAAGACGTTGAGGCGGTAGTACAGGTCTTCGCGGAAGCTGCCGACCTCGATCATGCTTTCGAGGTTCTTGTGGGTGGCGGCGATGATGCGCACGTCCACGCTCTGGGTCTTGTTACTGCCCACACGCTCGAAGGTGCGCTCCTGCAACACGCGCAGCAATTTGACTTGCATCGGCAGCGGCATGTCGCCGATTTCGTCGAGAAACAGCGTGCCGCCGTTGGCCAGCTCGAAACGCCCGGCACGGCTGGTGATCGCCCCGGTAAAGGCGCCCTTCTCGTGGCCGAACAATTCGCTTTCCAGCAGCTCTGCCGGGATCGCCCCGCAGTTGACCGGCACGAACGGCCCGTCGCGGCGCTTGGAGTGATAGTGCAGGTTGCGCGCGACCACTTCCTTGCCGGTGCCCGACTCGCCGAGGATCAACACGCTGGCGTCGGTGTCGGCCACTTGCTGCATCATCTGGCGTACGTGCTGGATCGCCCGGCTGGTGCCGACCAGGCTGCGGAACAGGTTGGGTTCACGGTGACGGCCGCGCTCGCGGGCCTGGTCATACATCTCGCGATAGACCTGGGCACGGTGCAGGGAGTCGAGCAATTTGCTGTAGCTGGGCGGCATTTCCAGGGTGGAAAGCACGCGGCGGCGCTGGTCTTCCGGCAGGTCCACGGAAGAAATATCGCCCATCAGCAACACGGGAAGGAACTCATCCCAGGTTGACAGTGTCTTTAACAAGCCCAAAACAGCGCCAGGAGCGTTTACCGTCCCGATCAGCACACAAATGACTTCGCGGCTCGATGACAACGAGCTGACAGCCTGCTGCCAATCGTGGCTACCGCAGGGCAAATTTTCTTCACCAAGAAAATTCAAAATCACCGCCAAATCGCGGCGGCGGACGCTATCGTCATCGATCAGCAGAATTTTGGTTTCACGCCACATGCAATAGCAACTTCCCTAGTAAAACTTCCTGCCCCGGAATCAGGGCAATCAAGACGCCTGTAAGACTTATTACTTACTAGACGTCTGAAATCTGAAAACAACACTAGTTAAGTCAAAAATGCTGGCACAGTCAAATATATGACGCACCGTTCGGACCAACTGAGCTTCTATCAGCCGAACAGATGGTAAACCTTTGACGCATTTTTAGCTTGGTTGATCTGCGACATCTCTTCGAAAATCGCCTGGCGCTCGCCGGTCGTCACCTCAAGCAACTGCTGGTAAACCGCCAACAGGCTCTCCAGCTTTTCGCGCAGCGCATCCTCGTCCACCGGTGCCTGGCTGAGCACGTCATCAATCACGTTGCGACAGCCCAGGTCCAGTTCGCCGATGGCGTCCCAGTTGCGCGCAGCGAGCGCGTCAACCAGGGCTTCACGGGTTTCATCGATGCGTTGCAGTGCGTGGCTCATGACGTATTCCTCAAGGCCCAGTGGCCTTACTGTGCGGCGCCCTGGGGTGCGGCGATGGCATCCCAGCCTTCTTTGACGGTGATCAGCAGACGAGCGACTTCGTCGATCATGTCGGCATCGTTGTGCAGATTGGCCTCCATCAAACGGTTGGTCATGTAGGCGTACAGACTTTCCAATTGCTGGACGTAAGCCGGATCTTCACTCTTCTGCGCATCCAGACCATCACGCAGGCCGATGATGATGTCGATGGCCTTACCGAGCATCAGGCCTTTTTGAGCGATGTCCCCACGAGCCAATGCGCCCTTGGCCTGTGCCATGCGGTCGAGGCCGCCCTCCATGAGCATCTGCACCAGACGATGCGGGCTGGCTTCGGAGATCTGGGCATGGGAATTGACCTTCTGGTATTGGCGAAGGGCTCTCATGGGATTCATGGTTCTACCTCGTAACAGGCGACAGCGAAAAGGATTTCAGTAACCAATATGTCGACGGGATCGCAGAAAACTTTAACCCCGATGGTCCCCAAAAAAACGAAGCCCGGCAGGCAGCCCGGGCTTTTTCATGCATCAACATCAATTATTTTTCTGGTTGTTCAGCGCGTTGAGCGTGCCCATGATGTTGTTACTTTGCTGGCGTAACTGGGCGACCAGCGAATCCATCGCCGCGTATTTACGTACCAGGCTGGCCTGCAGATCCGCCACATGCACGTCCAGATCCGCCTGGTCCTTGCTCAAGGTCTTGAGGCTATCGGAGAGCGCGGTCGTGCGCGTCGCGAAGATACCGGTGGTCGCCTTGGCATAACCTTCAGTGGCATTGGTCATGCGCGCCAGCAACCCGGTCTTGCCGCTGAACATACTGTTGATATCTGCGGAGTTGGTGAGCGCTACCTTGTCGAAGGTTTTGTCGTCCATGGTCAACAGACCGGTACCGGAGTCGGTACCGATGCCAAATTGTGCCAGGGACTTGATGGTGCCGTTCCCGGACAACGCGTTGAACTCGGCGCGCAAGGCGCTTTGCAGCGAGCGCATGTTGGCGTCACCGGTCAAGGTCGCCGATACCGAGTTACCCGCCGCGTCCTTGGTCACCTTGGTTTCGGCATTCATCGCCTTGAGCAACGCGTTATAGCTGTCGACAAAGCCTTTGACCCCGGACTTGAGGGCCGCGGTGCTGGTAGTCACGGAAATCGTCGTGATGGCCTTCGGCCCGTCCGGGTCCTTGGTATCCACGGGCGGTGAAACCGACAGCAGCTTGATGCTGACCCCACTCACCGCTTCCGAGATGTTGTTGGTCTTGGACGTATACGCCACGTTATCGATGGTGTACTCGGCGTTCTGCGGCGTATCGATCACGGTGTAGCCGGTATCGATACCCGAGTTGCCCGACAATGTCAGGTCCGAGCCGACGCCGCCCGTGGTGGACGTCAACACCATGCGCGAACCGGTGGAGTCGGTGACGATGTTGGCACTGAGCCCGACGGTGCCGAACTGGGTGTTGATCGAGTCACGCACTTGCTGCAGGGTTGCGCCCGGCGCCACGCTCAGGTCGAACTTCTTGCCCGACTGGGAGATGGTCAGGGTGGTGGCGGCAGTGCCCTTGTTGACCACTGTCGAAGCGCCGCCGGCCAGGGTGACCGTGGACAGTTTGGAAGGCTGGGCGAGCTTATTCACCACCAGGTTGAAACTGCCGTTGGCAGCGCCCTGAGCGGTGGTCATGGTCGCGACCTTTTCATTTGACGAAGTGCCGGTCAGACCACTGAAGCTATTGTCGTCGGTCATGCTCTTGATGGCGCCACGGAAGGCGTCCAACGCCGACTGGATCTTGCCGATCGACGACAACTGGGTAGTCGCTTTCTGTGACTGGGTGTTGATCTGGGTCTGCTTCGGCGCCCGATCGGCGTCGACCAGGGCTTTGACGATGCCCTGGATGTCGATACCCGAACCCACACCGTTTACCGTTGTACTCGCCATCGTCTTTCTCCTAATACGGCTGTTGGCGTTTTCTTGACGAACCGCACTTCAAGAAAGCAACGCAACAAGTTTCATGCCAGTTCAGACCTTTTCATCGAACAGCACATGACTGGCGGTAGCCAGGTTCTGTGCAAGCTTCAAGGCCGTTTCCGACGGAATCTGGCGGATCACCTCGCCACTTTCAGTGGCGATGACCTTGACCACGACCCGATGGGTGGAATCATCAATGGAAAAATCCAGTTTGCGCTGGGCCGCTTGTACGAATTCTCGAATATCGGTGACTGCCTTTTCCAGGTCAGCCCGTTTCGGCTCACCGGCGGTCGGCGCGATCGCCTCGACCTTGGCGTTGTCTTTGTCCGCAACCACCGCAGTGGCCGGGCCTTGAGGGGCTACCGGTGGATAAGACGAGGCCAGCTTTACACTCATGTCCATGTCCAATCTCCTCTACAACCGAAAAAGACGAAAGGGCACGTAAACGCGCCCTTCCGTCATTTACCAAGCGACGCTATTACTGAAGCAGCTTCAGTACAGCGGATGGCAGTTGGTTGGCCTGCGACAGGATCGCGGTAGCAGCCGACTGCAGGGTTTGTTGCTTGGTCAACTCAGCTGTTTCAGCAGCGAAGTCGGTGTCTTGAACGGTGGAACGTGCAGCGGTGGAGTTTTTCTGAATGTTGGTCAGGTTGTCTACGGTAGTCGTCAGACGGTTCTGAACAGCACCCAGGCCCGAACGTGTGCTGTCGATGCCGCCGATAGCCTTGTCCAGTACCGCGATGGCCGATTGTGCGTTGAAAGCGCTGCTGATGTCGGTCTGTGCAACCGTGGTCTTGGTGGAAGCTGCGGCAGTACCTGTTGCGGCGAACAGACCGGTTACACCGGCACCGTTCAGCGCGTAGCCTTTGGACGAGTCCAGGTTCACTGCACCGGTAGCGATCAGGCCGTCGGCCAGCGCGACGCCGGTACCGTAGGCACCAGCACCGTCTTTGGTAGCGACAGTGATCGAACCGGCGGCAGTGGAGGCACTGAAGCTCAGGTTCTCACCGGAATCGGACTTGACCGACAGGGTGCCTTTGGACTGGTCGTAGTTGACGCTGATGCCCAGCTTGGCGGAGTTGGATTTCAGTTGGTCAGCCAGGCTGGCGGTATCGGTTACACCGGTGAAGGTGGTGGCTTGACCGCCAACAGTCATGGTGAAGCTGGCAGGCGTGGTCTTGGCGGCAGCACCGACGGTGAATTGAGCTTCAGTGCTGGCCGTAGCGCTCAGGCCACCTACAGCACCGTTCAGTTGGCTGGCGATGGTTTTGGCCGATGCGCCTGCAGCAACAGTGACACTGGCGGTCTGGCCATTACCGGTCAGGCCGATCACGCCACCCGCAACACCGGAGGTGCTAGGTGCAACGCCGACGCTCTTGATCTGCTGCGAACCGATGTTGTTGGCAGCAACGTTGTCCAGGGACAGGTTGATGGTTTCGTTGGCGTTGGCGCCAACCTGGATGGCTTTGGTACCGTACGAACCGTCGAGCAGCTTCTGGCCACCGAAAGTAGTGGTTTGCGAGATACGGGTCAGTTCCGAAGTCAGCGCCTGGTATTCTTCCTGGTTGGAAGTACGGTCAGCGTCGCTCAGGGAGCCGGTAGCCGAGGACAGCGCCAGGGTACGCATTTTTTGCAGAATGTCGGTCGAAGCCTGCATTGCGCCTTCAGCGGTCTGCGCGATGGAGATACCATCGTTGGCGTTCTTTACAGCTTGGCCCAGGCCGTTGATTTGGCTGGTCAGGCGGTTGGAAATCTGCAGGCCCGAGGCGTTGTCTTTAGCGCTGTTGATGCTCAGACCAGTGGACAGACGCTGCATGGAGGTTTGCAGCGAGTTGGCCGCTTTGCCAAGGCCGTTCTGGGTAGTGATGGAAGCAATGTTGGTGTTTACTGTTAAAGCCATGACGAAATCCTCGATGGATGGATACTGCGGCTTCCGGCCCTGGCAACCGCCGGGTGTGGCCTGAGAACCTACGTAATAGTTATCGTCGTGGTAGCCGGTTGCTTGAGGTTTTTTTTGATTTTTTTTACTAGCCCTGTGCCAGCCCTTGCAATTCAAGCAGTTACTGCTATTGAAAACCCCGGTTTTGTTGGCTTTTCTGGCGTCAAATAAAAAACGCCGATGATCTTTCGATCATCGGCGTTTTTTTTACGCGCCCCTCAAAGGGTCATGGGCGATACAGAATCGCCGAGCCCCAGGACAGGCCTACACCAAAACCGCTGATTGCCACACGCTGCCAGGCGGCATTCATCACATGTTTTTCCAGCAGCAAGGGAATGCTCGACGATACGGTATTGCCGGTCTCGACCATGTCCTTGATGAACTTGTCCACCGGCGCATCTTCAAAACGGCGCGCCACCGCGTCAACAATGGCGGCACTGCCCTGGTGAATGCAGAACGCATCGATGTCATCGGCCTTGAGGTCTGACTCATCGAGCAACTCGTGCAAATGCGCCGGCACCTTGAGCAAGGCGAAGTTGAACACTTGGCGGCCATTCATGAAAAACACGCCGTCGCTGACCTTCAGGTGCGGCGCGCCGGAACCGTCGGTGCCGAACTTGGATTTGCCGAGCAACCACTGCGGGTCTTCGCCCATCCAGGTGGCGGTGGCGGCGTCGCCGAACAGCATGGTGGTGTTGCGGTCCTCCGGGTCGACGATTTTCGAATACGGGTCGGCAGTGATCAGCAGGCCGTTTTTCAGGCCGGTGGCTTCCATGAAGCCCTTCATCGCATAGATGCCGTAGACATAGCCGGAGCAGCCCAGGGAGATATCGAACGCGGCCACGTGGGTCGGCAGGCCCAGTTTGTCCTGGACGATGGCTGCGGTGTGGGGCAGCCCTTCTTCATCGCCGTTCTGGGTGACGACAATCACCGCGTCGATGGACTCGCGCTTCAAGTCCGGGTTGCCGGCAAACAACGCGTTGACCGCTTCGACACACAGATCGGAGGTTTCCTGCGCGGCATCCTTGCGCGGCAGGAACGCCGAGCCGATCTTGCCAATGATGAATTCCTCATCCTTGGCGAATTTGGCACCCTGGGCGTAGTTATCGATACCGTCCGCCGGCACGTAACTGGCGATGCTTTTAATGCCAATCATTGTGGCTTCCCAATACAAAATAGCTGGAGAACACCCCAGGGCCTGCGCCCGAAGTGCTGACAATAAAAGGGGATAACCCCAAAAAAATTCGCTGAAAGCCGCCTCGCAAGGACCCTGTGACGACTTATCCTTTTCACACGATACAGTGAAGATGCGCTTTATGACTCACAGGTCACTCAATTTTGTGCGCTTTGTGCAAAACTTCCAAACAATTAAGCCCCAAAAACGACAACGGCCCGCCCTGTTTCCAGAGCGGGCCGCTTGACGCAGCGCCACTTACATCTTGCTGAAGAGACTCAACTGCGAGATTTTCACGAAAGCCAGCTGGGAGGCTTGCAGCATGGTTTGCTGCAAGGTCAGGTTGATTGCGGCTTGAGCCGTATCGATATTGCCCAGATCACTCATGGTGCTGGTGTTAGCCAGGCCGATGCTGGTGTTCTCGCTGGTCTGAATGTCCAGTGCGTTCTGCCGCGCACCAATCGATCCGCGTACGTTATCGACCTGTGTACGGGTATTGCCAAAGTTGGCGATGGAAGCGTCCAGTACATCCTTGAGCTTGACCATCGCCGCTGGATTACCGTCGGCCGGTTGCTCCAGGGCATGGCGCAGCTGGCTGAGGCTATCCAACGCATTCTGTGTCTTCTGTGTCGTTGCAGCGACTGCGAACTGGTCCCCATTTTGGGGCGTACCGCTGACATCAAAGGTCACCCCGGCAGCCGTGACCGTGGTGCCGCCGCCCGTGTCACCTGTGGCAATGGCTTTACTGTCAACCGTGTAGGGCTGGGCATACACCTCGTACGCAGTACCGGAGGTGAATTTGACCACCGCACCGCTGTTCGCCGGGAATGTGCTGGCATACGCCGCCTGATTGGTCACCGAGGCATTGGTCAACTGCGCAGTGGATGGGTTGCTTGGGGTACGCGACACACTGAAGGTGTCCGGCTTGGCGGCCAGACTGAAGGAACGATCCTTGACCAGGGCATCGGCGTTCGGCCCCGGCGCGATATCCTTGAGGTCCAGGGTGATATCGAACTTCACGCCGCGCAGGTTCACGCTGGAACCGCCTTCCTTGGTGGAGTCGAAAGTACCGTTACCCGGAATTTGCGACGTGATGTCGTTACCGCTCTTGTCGGAGATCTTGTATTGGGTGCTGCTGGTAAAGGTCAACGTGTAAGGCTGGCCGTCGGCAAATTGCTTGGTGTAGTCAGTGCCCGATGTCACCAGGCCTGCCGACAGCGCGACTTTATTGTCGTTCGGCACCGGCGCCGTCGCAGGCGGAACGATCGCAGGTGCTATCCAGGTAGACTGGGTGCGTCCCGAATTCGCCGCTCCCCCCATGATGCTCTTGCCGGTATCGCCCGCCTGGATCTTCAGCGTGTCCGACACCTGCAGGCTGAGCGGGGTCTCGTCGCCCTGGTAACTGTAGGAACCATCGCTGTTGCGGCTATACGGTGGGGTCGCCGTCTTGGACCCGGAAAAAAGATAGCTGCCCGCTGCGTCCTTGCTGTTGAGCAAGCCCAGCACCTGATCCTCTATCGCGCCGATTTCCCCGGCAATCGACTTGCGATCGGCATCGCTCAGCGAGCCGCCCGCACGCAAGGCCAGCTCACTGGCTTTCTGCAGCGCGTCGGTGATCGAGCCCAGCACGCTTTCTTCGTTGGTCAGCGAGTTCTTCAAGCTGGTGATGTTGCCGTTGAACTGGCCCAACATGTCTTTCTGCTGCTGCAGCATCAGCAAACGCGCCGCAGCGACCGGGTCATCGGAAGCGGTCTGCACGCGCACGCCGGTGGACGCCTGATCCTGAGCCTTCACCACACTGGAATAATTATCCGAATACTTGGCCGAGCTGGTTTCGAAATATTGAGCAGTTGAAATACGCATCGTCCCAGACTCCCTTAAAGACTATTGATCAGCGTGCTGAAGGTTTCTTGCGCAGCCTTGATGATCTGCGACGACGCGGTGTAGTACTGCTGGAACTTGATCATATCGCCCGCCTCTTCATCCAGGTTGACCTGGGACACCGAGTTGCGCGCATCCTGGTTGGCCTTGAGCAATGCGCCGGTTGCGGTGGTGTCAGTGATGGCGGAGGCGGCCTTGGCGCCGACGGTCGAGACCAGGCGGCTGTTGGCCGCCACCAGGCTCACGCCGCCGCCACTGCCATCGGACAAGCCGAGCGTCGGCTTGGTTTGCAGGTCGAGCAGCGCCTGGGCGTTGCGGTTATCGGACTTGCCCGAGGCGTTGAAGGAAAACGTGGTGCTGTCGCCGGCGGCGGGCAAACCGCCAACGGTGGTATCGAACTTGAAGCTCTTGGCCGGCACCAGCAGTGCGCCGTTGGCATCGCGCATCGGTACGTCGACGGTGATCTTGTTGCTTTGGCCGGGCACGATGGTGCCAGTGCCGATCGGATTGCCCTGGGCATTGCTGAGCGTGTAGCTCTGAGTGCCGTCAGCCGCAGGCTTGCCGAACACCATCTTCACCGGCATCGAGTGTTCGATGCCGGTACGCAGTTGCGCCGTGTCGGCGCCACCGTGAATATCGATCGGCAGGGTCAGCGTCGGCGGAGTAAAGCTGCCGGTGCCTTGATTGGTCTTGCTGCCCTCGCCCAGCAACGGCCCGGCGAACGCGATTTTGTTGGCGTCGGTCAGCGCGGTGCCGATGTTTGCCGCGCCACTGGCGGTGGGACTGACCTTGAAACTGTCCCCCGCCGCTATCGGCCCCTTGCCATCCAGGGCCAGCGTGAAACCGTCGATCACCGGAGGCGGCGCGGTGTTGGTGTCGAACGCGCCCATGGCCTTGCCGTCGGAACGCACGACGTTGTAGTTGTTGCCGCTGGTAAAGGTCACTTTGTAGTCGTAGGTCGACAGCTTGCTGGTGTCGCTGATGCTCACGTTCAAGTTGCCGGAGCCGCTGCTGTTGCCCATCGCGCCCTGACTGCGCTGGGCGATGGCGGCCGCGCTGTTGATGTCCTTGAACAGCGACGAACCGAAGTCGCCGTTCAGGTCCAGGCCCTGGCCCAGCTGGCTGTTGACGGTATCGGCAGTCGCCAGGGCGATGCGCCCCAGGTCATTGATGGCCGGCATCAATGCGTCACTGCGATAGCGCAGCAGGCCGCCGATGCTGCCGCCGCTGAGCACGTTGCCCAGGTCGATCGCCGTGCCGCCGCCGGCATTGAGCGCGATAGTGTACTGGCTTGGATCGCTGGTGCCGGGTACCGCCGAAATCGTATTGGCCTGATCGCCCAGCACCAGGGATTGGCCGGTGCCGGTGCTGACGCTGAACACGCCATTTTTTTCACTGGTGGTCACGCCCACCAGTTCATTGAGCGAACGTACCGCTTCGTTGCGTGCATCGAGCAGGTTGGCCGGGGCGCTGCTGCTGGAGCCCTGGGCCAGGGTGATCTGCTTGTTCAGCGACGCAATCGAGGAGGTCAACTGGTTGACCTGGCCGCTCAGGGTGCCCAACTGGCCGTTGATCGACTGTTTCTGCTCGTTCAACTGGCTGGAAATCGAATTGAAACGGTTGCTCAGGGTCTGGGCGCTGCTCAACAGCACTTGCCGGGCGGAGACATCGCTGGGGGTGGCCGCCGACGTCTGCACAGCGGCGAAAAACGCACTGAGTACCGAGGACATGCCGGTGGTCTTGTCCGACAGGGTCTTATCGATGGCGCTGGCCTGGCCGGCATACGCCTTGGCGTCGTTGCTCAGCGCCGTGCTGTTCTGGTAGGCCGCATCGAGGAACTCGTTATACACCCGGCGCACATCCGACAGGGTGGTGCCGCTGCCGATGTACACACCGCCGTAGGGGTTGTTGGCATTGGCATTCTGCGTGGTCTGCTGACGCGAATAACCCGAGGTATTGGCGTTGGCGATGTTATTACTCAAGACCGACAGCGATCCTTGAGCGGCATTGAGCCCTGACATCCCGATACTGAGCAAACTCATGGTTCAGACCTTATAAATGTGTGGTTGCGCCAGCGGCAGCGTAGTTCTGGTAACTGTTCATGTTTTTGGCGATCTGCGAAATCTTGCTGGCGTAGGCCGGATCGGTTGCATAACCGGCTTTTTGCAACTCGCGTACAAACTGTTCCGGGTTGTCGGCTGATTTCACAACTTCTTTATAGCGATCATTGCTTTGCAGCAGCGTAACGAGGTCATGGAAGCTGTCCTGATAGGAGCTGTAGGAGCGGAACTGCGCCGTCTCCTTGACCATCGCGCCGTCGCGAAACTCGCTGGTGATCGCCCGGGCCTGGCCGCCCTGCCAGCTCTGGCCGGCCTTGATGCCGAACAGGTTGTGACTGCTGCTGCCGTCTTCGGCGCGCATCACCGATTTACCCCAACCGGTTTCCAGGGCGGCCTGGGCCACCAGGTACTTCGGATCGATACCGATACGCGCGGCGGCGGCCTTGGCCATCGGCAGCATGGTGGCGACGAACTCATCCTGCGAGCTGAAGGCCTTCTTCGCCGGTGCCAGCGGTGGCTGGGCAATGGCGCGGCCGTAGACTTGCATCTTCCCGCTCGGTACGGCAACGCTGCGCGCGCTGCTGTTGATCACGTTGTCATCGGCGGCGCTGTTGCGCAGTGGCGCGACCTTGGCTTCAACCTGGGTGCTCGGCACGATGCCCGCGAGCAGGCGGTCGGTCAGTTTGCTTGGCAAGGCGATGCGGCGCTGGTTCATCAGTTCCATGTCGTTGCTGTGGGACGCAACGGCACCGGCCTTGGGCTCGGCGACGCGGTAAGCCCACAACGGACGCTGTCCATTGGAGCGCCCCAACGGCCCCTCAGCCTGGGTGCCGGCGGCAATTTCAGTCGGCACATCGACCTTCTTCACCGTCTCCGCCGTGGCGGGGCCCTGCAAGGTGGCCGCCTGGGCGTCCACCGGCTTATTCTTCTGCATCTGGCGCATCAGCACGTCCGCCAGGCCAATACCCCCGCCTTCGCGGGACATCGACACCGCCAATTGCTGGTCATACATTTCCTGGTACTGCTTGGCCGCCGACGTGTTCAGCGGGTTGTCCTCGCCCACGGCGTCGGTGGCCGAACGCATGGACTTGAGCATTTCGTTCAAAAACAGCGACTCGAACTCCTGCGCGACCTTGCGCATATTGCCTTCGCTGTTTTTGCCGTCGCCGACCTTGAGCTGGTTCAGCCGGTTCAAGTCGGAGTAAGCCCCCGAGTCCGCCGAACTGATAAGACCGCTCTTGCGCATATCCATGACCATGGCCTCAGATCACAATCAGGTCGGCTTGCAGGGCACCGGCCTGTTTCAGGGCTTCGAGGATCGCCATCAAGTCGCCGGGGGCCGCGCCCACCTGGTTCACCGCGCGGACAATCTCATCCAGGGTGGTGCCGGGGCCGAACTTGAACATTGGCTTGGCTTCTTGCTGTGCATTGACCCGCGAACGCGGGACCACGGCGGTCTGACCGTTGGACAAGGGCCCAGGCTGGCTGACGATCGGGTCTTCGGTAATGGTCACGGTCAGGCTGCCGTGGGTCACCGCCGCCGGCGAGACCTTGACGTTTTGCCCGATCACGATGGTGCCGGTGCGCGAGTTGATGATGACTTTGGCGATGGCCTGACCTGGGTCGACCTCAAGGTTTTCCAGGATCGACAAGTAGTCGACGCGCTGGCTTGGGTCCAGCGGCGCGGTGACGCGGATCGAGCCGCCGTCGATGGCCTGGGCCACGCCAGGGCCAAGCATGTCGTTGATCTTGTCGACCACACGCTTGGCGGTGGTGAAGTCGGAACGGTTGAGGTTCAGGGTCAGGCTGTTGCCCTGATTGAAGCCGCTCGGCACGGTGCGTTCAACACTGGCACCACCGGGAATGCGACCGGCCGACGGCACGTTGACGGTGATCTTCGAACCGTCGCGGCCTTCGGCGTCGAACCCGCCCACCACCAGGTTGCCCTGGGCAATGGCGTAGACGTTGCCGTCGATCCCTTTGAGCGGGGTCATCAGCAAGGTGCCGCCCCGCAGGCTTTTGGAGTTACCGATGGACGCAACGGTGATGTCCACCACCTGGCCCGGCTTGGCGAACGCCGGCAAATCGGCACTGATCGACACCGCCGCGACGTTTTTCAGCTGCACGTTGCCCGAACCCGCAGGCACCTTGATGCCGAACTGCGACAGCATGTTGTTGAAGGTTTGCAGGGTGAACGGGGTCTGGGTGGTCTGGTCACCCGTGCCGCTGAGGCCGACCACCAACCCGTAGCCGATCAACTGGTTGGAGCGCACGCCGGAAATGCTGGCGATGTCTTTCAGGCGTTCGGCCTGGGCGACGGCGCTCAGGGACAGCAACACTACCGCCGCCATCAGTTGCTTGACGTTCAAAATGGCCACCTAGAAAGGGAACAACGGGCTAAGGAAGAAACGGTCGAACCAGCCCGGCTGGCTTGCATCGGCAAACGAACCCGTACCCGAGTAGGTAATGCGCGCATCGGCAATCCGCGTCGACGGCACGGTGTTGTCGGTGGCAATGTCATCGGCGCGGACCATGCCGGCAATGCGCACCAGTTCGTCGCCGGTGTTGAGGGTCATCCATTTTTCACCGCGTATGGCAATGATGCCGTTGGGCAACACGTCGGCCACGGTCACGGTGATCGAACCGGTCAGGGTGTTGCCCTGGGCCGCCGCACTCTTGCCGTTGGTGGCACGGTCGCCGCTGTAACCGGCGTCGAGGCTCAGGTCGCCACTGCCCAACGGGTTATTGGTGTTGGGCACGCCGCCGAACAACGATGTCAGGCCAAGTTTGGCTTTGCTGGTCTTGCCGATCTGCGAGTTGGCATTCTTGCTGGCCTGGGTGCGCTCGTTCAGGGTGATAGTGATGATGTCCCCGACCCGGAACGCCTTGCGGTCGCTGTACAGGTTCTGCTCGAAACCGGCCTGGTAGATCGAGCCATTGTTGGCCGCCGCCGGCAACGGCGTGCGCGGCAACACCGGCGCGTAGTACGGGTCATTGGGTTTCGGCGACGGGGCGACACAGCCCGCAAGCACGGCGATCCCACTCAATGCCAGAACAGAAACAAAGCGATTCATGACCCTAACCTCACGGTGTTACAGGCGCTTTAAGGGCGCCCCATAGACTGATTACAAATTCTGCGTGACGAACGAAAGCATCTTGTCGGCGGTGGAGATCACCTTGGAGTTCATCTCGTAGGCACGCTGGGTGGTGATCATGTTGACCATCTCCTCAACCGTGCTGACGTTGGACGTTTCCAGGGTGCTCTGCAGCGTGGTGCCGAAACCGTTCAGGCCCGGCGTGCCGATTTGCGGCGCGCCGCTGGAGGCGGTTTCCAGGAACAGGTTGTTGCCCATGGCCTGCAGGCCGGCCGGGTTGATGAAGTCGGCGGTTTGCAGGTTGCCGATCACTTGCGACGCGGGGTTACCGGCCACGGTGATGGACACGGTGCCGTCGTTGCCGACCGTGAAGGTCTTGGCGTCCGCCGGAACCACAACGGCAGGCTGCAGGGCGAAACCGTTGGATGTCACGATCTGGCCGTTGGAGTCCAGGTGGAAGGTGCCATCACGGGTGTAGGACGTGGTGCCATCCGGTTGCAGGATCTGGAAGAAACCACGGCCGTTGATCGCCATGTCCAGCGGCTGGCCCGTCTGCTGCAGGTTACCGGCGCTGAAATTCTTCTGGGTGCCGACGATCTGCACACCGGTACCCAGTTGCAGGCCCGACGGCAGCTGGCTGTCCTGGGTCGACTGGGCGCCTGGCTGTTTCTTGATCTGATAGAGCAAGTCCTGGAACTCGGCACGGTCACGTTTGAAGCCCGTGGTCGACACGTTGGCCAAGTTGTTGGAAATGGTGGTCAGGTTGGTGTCCTGGGCGGACAGACCTGTTTTGGCAACCCATAGAGCCGGAAGCATGCTGTTCTCCTCTGTGCGCCTGTTTGTTGGCGCGGTGCTGCGTTGTTTGTTTAAAAGCCGACCAGGGCGCTTAGCTCATCTGCATGACGCGCGTCATGGCCTGGTCGCCTTCTTTAGCGCTGTTCATCATCTTGATGTGCAGCTCGAACTGCTTGGAGAGCGCCAGCACCGCGGTCATTTCCTCAACGGCATTGACGTTGCTCGCCTGGAGGAAGCCCGAGGTCAGCTTGACGTTCGCATCAGCCTGGGCCGGCCTGCCATCCATGGTGTGGATGGTGCCGTCCAGACCCTTGGTCATGTTCTTGAGGTCGGGCTGGACCATCTTGATGCGGTCCACCTCCGCCATTACCCGTGGGCCTTCGCCCATGGAGCGGATGCTGATGGTGCCGTCCGAACCCACTTCGATTTTCTGCTGGGGCGGCACGGCAATCGGGCCGCCGTTGCCCATGATCGGCATGCCGTTGCCGGCGCGCAGTACGCCCAGCGCATCCACGTTCATGCTGGCGCTGCGCACGTAGGCTTCGCCGCCATCGGGCGTTTGCACGGCCATCCAGCCGTCGCCGTTGACGGCCACATCCAGGTCACGCCCGGTTTCGATCATCGCGCCGGGGGTGAAGTCCGTGGCCGGCCGCTCGGTCAGGGCAAAGGCCCGCGCCGGAAAGCTGTCACCGAACACCGGCATCGACCGCGCCTGCTCCAGGTCGCGCTGGAAACCATTGGTGGAAATGTTCGCCAGATTGTTGGCATGGGCCTTCTGCGCCAGAGCATTCTGGCTGGCGCCGGTCATTGCCACATAAAGGTACTTGTCCACGCTCTATCCTCTTTCTGACGGACGCTTGCCGTCCACCGATGTACTGAGGAGACTTAAGCAATTTGCGAACCAACTTTTAAAAACAGGTCGGAGCCCAGCAACGGCGGGGGTTTGCGCGAAGGCGTCTGAAAATAGCGAGGGAGGGATAGTCGAAAAAACGGCGGACTACTGCCGCTTTCGGCAACGGCGCAGATTAAATGTGGGAGGAGGCTTGCCCCCGATGGCAGTCTGTCAGTCAGATCACTCTTGCTGACACACCGCTATCGGGGGCAAGTCGAATCGTCGCACCGCCCCTCCCACATTGGTTATTTGTCGGTCTTGAGGATTTCGTAATCGCGCAGTTTGTTGGCGACGGTGGTGTGGGAAACCCCCAGGCGCTTGCCCAATTGCCGGCTGCTCGGATGCTCGGCGTACAGCGCTTCGAGCACGGCCTTTTCAAACCGCCCGACGATGTCTTCCAACCCGCCCTCCAGCGAAAAATCGCCAAGCGGCTGGCGCACGCCATAATCGGGCAGGCGAATATGCTCAACCTTGACCGTCCCGCCTTCGCACAACGAAACGGCCTGGAACAGCACATTTTCCAACTGACGCACATTGCCCGGCCAGTGATAGTGGCTGAGCTTGTCCATCGCGGCAGGCGCCAATTTGGGCAGCGGGCAACCGATCTGCCGGCTGGCCTGGTCGAGAAAATGCTCGACCAATGGCGCCAGCCCATCAAGGCATTCGCGCAACGGCGGGATATGCAGCGAAAGCACGTTCAAGCGGTGATACAGGTCCTGGCGGAATTCGCCACGTGCGCACAGTTCGGACAAATCGACCTGGGTCGCACAGATCACCCGAACGTCGAGGTACACCTCTTCATCACTGCCCACGCGACGAAAGCATCCATCCTGCAAAAAGCCCAGCAGCTTCACCTGCAGGCGTGCGCTCATTTCCCCTACGCCGTCGAGAAACAACGTACCGCCCGCCGTCAGCTCCAGCAGCCCCAGCTTGCCTTCGGCCCGCGCGCCTTCGAACGCGCCGGGGCCGTAGCCGAACAGCTCGGTCTCGGCCATCGACTCCGGCAAGCCCGCACAGTTGAGCGCCATCAAGGGCGATTGCCCACGCGGGCTCGCCAGGTGGCAGGCCCGCGCCAGCAACTCTTTGCCGGTGCCGGTTTCGCCTTCTATTAATAGAGGCGCATCCAACGGCGCCATGCGCCGCGCCTCACGCACCACCGCCGCCATGACTTTGGAGCTTTGAAAAATGCTGTCGAAGCCGCGCAGTTCCTGCTTGCGTACATTGTAGATACGCTCGCCTACACGGTCGGCGCGGTGCAGGGTCAATACCGCGCCGGCCATGGCTTCGCTGTCGTCGTGTTCAGAGGATTGCAGCGGCGCGATATCGGCCAGGAACACATCGCCCTTGACCTTGACCCGCAGGCCGTTGATCCGCGACTTGCTCGCGCGCACCAACTCCGGCAAGTCGAAGTCTTCGGCGTAGCGCGACAGCGGAATGCCCGGCACTTCGTCCACGCGCACACCCAGCAACTGCGCCGCCGCCCGGTTAGCGGCGACGATCGAGCCGCCCATGTCGATGGACAGCACCGGAAACTCGAGGGCCCCCAGCAGCGCATTGAGCTCCATATGCCGACGCTCGCTGGGCATCAGCCCTACCCTTTTAACGCCGAACACCCCGGCTATCGCCTCGAACTGCGGGCGCAACGCCTGGAACTGCATGTTCACCAGGTTCGGGCAGAACAGGTAGATGGCGTTGCCATGCTCGCCGCCGACCTCGCCCTTGGCCACGTTGACGCCGTACTCCACCAGCAGGTTGAGAATGTCCCGCAGGATGCCAATGCGGTTCTGGCAATGCACTTTGATACGCATGAAAAGGCCCGAAAGTGAGTAAGGCGCCGCGCCTTTTTTGTCGCCGGGCGCAGAAAGTCGTCAAGATTATGTGACAGTACGCAGGGTTTTCCCAGCCCATGGCTGCGGCGAGCCCCGGATACGTAACGAATAGTTTACGAAATGCAGTAACTTTTCCTACGCAAAGGCTTTTGAACCCGGTGGAAACCCGTCGCGCGCGGGTTATCAATAGAGACACAGCAGGACATAACAAGAACGAATGCCTAGCAGGAGAGCCGTATGAAGCAGACGCACTACGTGGCCCGCGAGCCCGATGCGCAAGGTTTTATCCACTACCCGCCGGAAGAACACGCGGTGTGGAATACCCTGATCACGCGCCAGTTGAAAGTGATTGAGGGCCGTGCCTGCCAGGAATACCTGGACGGCATCGACAAACTCGGCCTGCCCTTGGATCGCATCCCGCAACTGGGCGAAATAAACAAAGTGTTGGCCGACACCACCGGCTGGCAAGTCGCCCGCGTGCCGGCGCTGATCCCCTTCCAGACCTTCTTCGAATTACTCGCCAGCAAGCAGTTTCCGGTGGCGACCTTTATTCGTACCCGCGAAGAACTGGACTACCTGCAAGAGCCGGATATTTTCCACGAGATTTTTGGTCACTGCCCGCTGCTGACCAACCCCTGGTTCGCCGAATTCACCCACACCTACGGCAAGCTCGGCCTGGCGGCCACCAAGGAGCAACGGGTGTACCTGGCGCGCCTGTACTGGATGACCATCGAGTTCGGCCTGGTGAACACACCCGAAGGCCTGCGCATCTACGGTGGCGGCATTCTGTCTTCGCCCAAGGAAAGTGTGTATTGCCTGTCGGATGAGCCTGAACGCCAGGCGTTCGATCCGCTGGAGGCGATGCGCACGCCCTATCGCATCGACATCCTGCAGCCGTTGTACTTCGTTTTGCCCGAGCTCAAGCGCCTGTTCGACGTGGCGCAGGAAGACATCATGGGCATGGTCGAGCGTGGTATGCAGTTGGGCCTGCACGCACCGAAATTTCCGCCAAAGCCCAAGGCTGCTTGAGCTGTGCTTTTTTAGGCCAAGTGAGTCTGTTCCCCGGCCCCGCGTTGCTTTAGGGTAGCGCCACTGACCTTCAATCATTCGAATTCAGGACACCTTCATGACCACCTTGAACCAAGCCCATTGCGAAGCCTGCCGCGCCGACGCCCCGCAAGTCAGCGATGAAGAACTGCCGGTGCTGATCAAACAGATCCCCGACTGGAACATCGAAGTGCGCGACGGCGTGATGCAATTGGAAAAGGTTTTCCTGTTCAAGAACTTCAAGTTCGCCCTGGCCTTCACCAACGCCGTGGGTGACATCGCCGAAGCCGAAGGCCATCACCCGGGCCTGCTCACCGAATGGGGCAAGGTCACCGTGACCTGGTGGAGCCACTCCATCAAGGGCCTGCACCGCAACGACTTCATCATGGCCGCACGCACCGATGAAGTGGCCAAGAGCGCCGAGGGCCGCAAGTAATGCACTTTGACGCGATTGGCCGCGTGCCCGGCGACCCGATTCTCGGGCTGATGGACCTGTTCGCCCAGGATACCAACCCGCACAAATTCGACCTGGGCGTGGGCGTCTATAAGGACGACCAGGGCCTGACACCGATCCCTGACTCGGTAAAACGTGCCGAGCAGCGCCTGGTCGATACCCAGGCCACCAAGACTTACATTGGCGGGCACGGCAATGCCGCCTTCGGCGCACTGATCAGCGAACTGGTGCTGGGCGCCGATTCGGCATTGATCGCCGAACGCCGTGCCGGCGCCACCCAGACGCCAGGGGGCACCGGCGCCCTGCGCCTGAGCGCCGACTTTATCGCCCACAGCCTGCCTGGCCGTGGCGTGTGGCTGAGCAATCCGACCTGGCCGATCCACGAATCCATTTTCGCCAAGGCCGGGCTCAAGGTCAGCCATTACCCGTACGTGGGCAGCGACAATCGCCTGGACGTAGCCGCGATGCTCGCCACCCTGAACACTGTGCCCAAGGGCGATGTGGTGCTGCTGCACGCCTGCTGCCACAACCCGACCGGGTTCGACCTGTCCCGGGATGACTGGCGCCAGGTGCTGCAGATTGTGCGCGAGCGCCAATTGCTGCCGCTGATCGACTTCGCCTACCAGGGCTTCGGCGACGGCCTGGAGCAGGACGCCTGGGCGGTGCGCCTGTTTGCCGCCGAGCTGCCGGAAGTATTGATCACCAGTTCGTGCTCGAAGAACTTCGGTTTGTATTGCGACCGCGTGGGTGCACTGATCGTGTGTGCGGCGGATGCCGAGAAGCTCACGGACGTGCGCAGCCAGCTCGCCAATACGGCGCGCAACCTGTGGTCGACGCCGCCGGATCATGGTGCAGCCGTGGTGGCGACCATCCTTGGCGACGCCGAGCTCAAGCAGCAGTGGAGCGACGAAGTCGAAGCCATGCGTTCACGCATTGCGCAACTGCGCGCCGGACTGGTGGAAGCGCTGGCGCCCCACGGCCTGGCCGAGCAGTTTGCCCATATCGGCACCCAGCGCGGGATGTTCTCCTACACCGGCTTGAGTGCCGAGCAGGTCAGGCAACTGCGGGAGAAGCACAGTGTGTACATGGTCAGTTCGGGCCGGGCCAATGTGGCCGGGGTTGATGCCACACGGCTGACGCTACTGGCCCAAGCCATCGCCGACGTCTCAAGCTGACGAAACCGAGGCCAAATGTGGGAGGGGGCTTGCCCTAACATGTGTAGGAGCGAGCTTGCTCGCGAAAAACTCACAGGCAACGCGTTCATTCAGGAAGCACGCGTTGTCGTTGACGTTTTTCGCGAGCAAGCTCGCTCCTACAGGCATCAGGGCTTGCCCCCTCCCACATTTGACCCAGTCAAGACTTCAGGTTGTGACCATCTCAGCCTTAAGCAGCGCCTCTTTGGCCTGCGCATCCGCCAACCGATACAACTCGATATGCCCATCCCAGTGCTCGATCAACGCCGTGCACGATTCCACCCAATCCCCGCAGTTCAGGTAATCCACCTCGCCCACCTTGCGGATCTCCGCATGATGGATATGCCCGCACACCACCCCGTGCAGCTCACGCTTGGTCACCTCGTGGGCGATGGCCTCTTCGAAATCGCTGATAAAACTCACCGCGGTTTTCACCTTGTGCTTCAAGTACGCCGACAGCGACCAATAACCGTAGCCATAGCGCGCCCGCCAATGATTGAGCCAGCGGTTCAGGGTCAGGGTGAATTCGTAGGCCGAGTCCCCCAGGAAGGCGAGCCAGCGGTGGTAACGGGTGATCACGTCGAACTGATCGCCGTGAATCACCAGCAGATGACGACCGTCCGCCGTGACATGCACCGCCTCGTCCACCAGCTGGATATTGCCCAGGATCAGCTTGGAATAGCGCCTGAGAAATTCGTCATGGTTACCGGTGACATAAATCACCTCGGTGCCGCGCTTGGCCATGGTCAGCAGGCGACGAATCACGTTGGTGTGAGCCTGGGGCCAGTACATGCCGCCACGCATTTTCCAACCATCGATAATGTCGCCCACCAGGTACACCTTGTCGGCGTGGTAACCCTTGAGAAACTGCGATAGATGCTCGGCCTGGCAGTCCCGAGTGCCCAGATGCACGTCGGAAATCCACAGGGTTCGCACCCGTTGCTTGCGGCTGGGTTTGGCGAATTCGGCACGGGTCATGGGGGTCCCTCGACGCTGTTTTCGCGAGCTTGCGCCCTGGCGGTTAATAGCCCATGACAACTGCGCGTCAGTCTGATGACAACGCTTGGCCGCCCCTGAGCGATGTAGACTGGGGACTTGCCGCCCAGGAGAGCGCAATGAGCCCCAGTCTTACGCTTCGCCAGTACACCGATGCCCCCATCGCCCACAGCCATGACCATGCACAATTGGTGTTTGGCCTGTCCGGGCGCCTGGATTTCGAAGTGGATGGCTGCGCTGATCAGGTGCAGGAAAGCAGCGTGATGATCCTGCCGTTTGCCGCTCACCACGCCTGCGGCAGCCGCGACGGTAGCCGCTGCCTGGTGCTGGATGTGCCAACCGAGCATTGGCTGCTGCAGACACTGGGTGACCACGCCGATGCCAGTCGCCGCCTGCTCGACCGGCCGGCCCGGCTGGCGCTGGATTCGCGCCAGCACCAGTTGGTGCAATGGCTGGCCGGCAGCCCGATACAGGATCCATTGATCGCCCGGCAAGGCGCGCTGCTGCTGCTCGCCAGCCTCAATCATCCGCAGGCGATGCCACCACCGGGGCGGCGCCTGCCTTTCGCCGCGTTCAACGCGCATATCGAACGCCACGCCGCTCATCCGCTGCATGTCGCGGACCTGGCCCGGATTGCCTGCCTGTCGGTGGCGCGCCTGCACGCGCGCTTCATGCTCGAATGCGGGCAGACCCCCATGGATTACGTGCGCCACCAGCGCCTGCAAATGGCATTGACGCTGCTGCGCGAGACGCCGCTGCCCGTGGGTGAGATCGCCGCCCGCGTGGGCTACCGCTCGCAAAGTGCCTTCGCTGCCGCCATGTTGCGCGAGTTTGGCGCCTCGCCGGGCACAATGCGGCGAACGTCATAGGAAGAGTTTCGCGCTAAACATCGCGAGCCGCACGACAGACATCCCTTTCACCCAACCTCTAGACTGGTGGTCACTTTCGTTGGTAGGCATCGTAATGACTCCCCGCTCAGCCCTCGGCGCCCTGCATATCGGCGCATTGATGTTCGGCCTTACCGGCGTGTTCGGCAAACTGGCGGCCGCCTCACCGTCCATCATCGTATTCGGGCGTGCCGCGTTCGCGGTGATTGCCCTGGCGGTGTTCGCGCGCTTTGCCAGCAATGCGCCGTGGAAACACCTGCAGATGCGCGACTGGCGCCGCTTGCTGGTCAGCGGCGTGCTGCTTGCCACGCACTGGGTGACCTTCTTCATCGCCGTCAAGGTCGCCGGGGTGGCGGTGGCGACCCTGGGGTTCGCCGCCTTCCCGGCCTTTACGGTAATCCTTGAAGGGCTGATCTTCCGCGAGCGGATTCGCGCCAATGAAATGGTGCTGGTAGCGCTGGTCAGCATCGGCCTGGTGCTGGTGACCCCGGACTTCAACCTGGCCAGCGACGCCACGGGCGGCTTGCTCTGGGGCATCGCATCGGGGCTGCTGTTCGCCTTGTTGTCACTGAACAACCGCGCCAGCTCCGGACGTATTCCGGCGGTACAGGCCGCGCTGTGCCAGAACGTGGTGGTCGCGGTCTGCCTGTTGCCCGTGGCGGCGCCGGGGCTGGCGGATGTGCGCGCACTGGACTGGCTGTGGATCGGCCTGCTCGGGGTGTTCTGTACCGGCCTGGCCCACAGCCTGTTCGTCGCCAGCCTGGCCGTGATCAAGGCGCGCACCGCCTCGGTGGTGTTTGCCATGGAACCGGTCTACGGCATCACCGTGGCTTGGCTGCTGTTTGCCGAAACGCCCACCCTGCGCATGCTGCTGGGTGGCGCATTGATCATCGTCGCCATCGTGCTGTCCGGCCTGATGGGCAGCGCGAGCCAGGCCAAACAGCCTGTGGCGACCTGACGTCACTGCGTGCGGTCGTTATGCCCCAGGTCGCGCTGCGGGTCGATCTGATCGCGCACACGCTGCTTGAGCACCTTGGCTTCCGGAAAACCGCCATCGGCCTTGCGCTCCCAGATCTGTACAGCGTCGCAGGTGATACGAAACGCGCCGCCGGTTGACGGTTCCAGCGACACCCTGCCCAGGTCCTCGGCAAACGTACTCAACAATTCCTGGGCCAGCCACGCGGCACGCAACAGCCACTGGCACTGGGTGCAATAGGTGATCACGATCTCGGGTTTGCTGGCGGACATAACGTGAAAGGCTCCTGGGTGACGGCGTCAGTGGATCGAGTGGCTATAATACCGGCCTTTATCGCCCAGCCTCGAGATTCATGATGCGCCGCTTGTTGTCCTGCCTGTTCCTGTGCCTGCTTCCCCTTCTCGCCGACGCCGTTGAAAGCCCGCGCCCGAAAATCGGCCTGGTGCTGTCCGGCGGCGCCGCCCGTGGCCTGGCGCATATCGGCGTGCTCAAGGCGCTGGAAGAACAAGGCATCCAGGTCGACGCGATTGCCGGCACCAGCATGGGCGCGGTGATCGGCGGGCTGTACGCCTCGGGCTACAAGATCGACGAGCTGGAAAAACTCGCCCTCAGTATCGACTGGCAACAGGCCCTGTCCGACGCACCGCCCCGGGAAGACGTGCCGTTCAGGCGCAAGCAGGATGACCGCGATTTCCTGGTCAAGCAGAAACTCAGCTTCCGCGACGACGGCAGCCTCGGCCTGCCGTTGGGGGTGATCCAGGGCCAGAACCTGGCGCTGCTGCTGGAAAGCATGTTCGCCCACAGCAGCAACACGCGTAACTTCGACAAACTGCCGATTCCGTTCCGCGCCGTGGCCACCGACATCACCACCGGCGAAAAAGTCGTGTTCAGCAAGGGCCACCTGCCCCAGGTGATACGCGCCAGCATGTCGATCCCCGCGGTGTTCGCGCCGGTGGAGCTGGATGGGCGGCTGCTGGTCGACGGCGGCATGACCGACAACATTCCCCTGGATGTGGCACGGGACATGGGCGTGGACATCGCCATCGTGGTGGACATCGGCACACCGCTGCGCTCACGCAAGCAATTGGCGACCGTGGTCGATGTGCTCAATCAGTCCATCACCCTGATGACCCGGCGCAATTCCGAGGAACAACTCAAGGCCTTGCACCCCAGGGACGTCTTGATCCAACCGCCCCTGGCCGCCTACGGCGTGACGGACTTCGGACGCGCCAGGGACATGATCGATGCCGGCTACCGCGCCACCCGCGCCCTCGACCTGCGCCTGGCACACCTGCGCCCCGCTGAGCCGGTCGATGCGCAACTGACCGCCGCCCGCACGCCGGGCGAACGCACGCCGATCATTACCGCGATCGACGTGGAAAACGACTCCAAGGTCAGCGACGACGTAATCCGCTATTACATCCGCCAGACGCTGGGCGAACCGCTCAACCTGGGCCGCCTGCAATCGGACATGGGTACGCTGTACGGCCTGGACTACTTCGAGCAGGTGCAATACCGCGTGGTGAAAAAGGGCAAGGACAATACCCTGGTCATCAGCGCGCGCGGCAAGCGCAGCGGTACCGACTACCTGCGCCTGGGGCTGAACCTGTCGGATGACATGCGCGGCGACAGCGCCTTCAACCTTGGCGCCAGCTACCGGGTGAACGGTATCAACCGCCTCGGCGCCGAATGGCTGACGCGGGTGCAGATCGGTGATCGCCAGGAGTTGTACAGCGAGTTCTATCAACCGATGGACACCGGTTCGCGCTATTTTGTCGCGCCCTATATCAGGGCTCAGGCGCAGAACGTCGAGCTGACCCTGGACAACGACCCCGTTTCTGAATACCGGCTGGAGCGCTACGGTTTCGGCCTGAACGTCGGACGGCAGATCGGCAACAGCGGTGAAATCCGCTTCGGCGTGGGAGAAGCCTGGGGCAAGGCGGACGTGCGCATCGGCGATCGCAACCTGCCGAGCATGAGCTTCAGCGAGGGTTTCTATGAGTTGAAATACTCGTTCGACTCTTTCGATAACGTCTACTTCCCGCACACCGGCGAAGACATCGGACTGGCCTTCCGTGAGTTCGCACCCGGACTGGGTTCGGACCAGCGCTACCGCCAATGGGAGTTCAAGCTGGACAAAGCCATGAGCCACGGCCCCGACACCCTGATCCTCGGTGGCCGCTACGGACGCACCCTGGATGATTCGGATGTGGTGGTGTCCAGCTTCCTGCTGGGCGGCGCACGACAATTGTCAGGCTTTCGCGAGGATGCGATCTCGGCCCAGAACATCAGCCTGATGCGCGCGGTGTACTACCGCCGCCTGACGCCGCGCTCGTACCTGCCGCTGGATTTTCCGCTGTACCTCGGGGCCTCGGTGGAACGGGGCCGGGCGTGGAACAACGACAATGCGTTCGACAGCGGCTACATCAACGCGGCGAGCATATTCCTCGGCTTTGATACGCCGCTGGGGCCGTTGAATTTCAGCTATGGGTTCAATGATGACAACCAGAAGGCGGTGTACCTGAACCTGGGCCAAACTTTCTGACACAACGCACAGTAAATGTGGGAGGGGGCTTGCCCCCGATGGCGGTGTATCAGTCAAAAATGCTCCAACTGCCCCCCTCCCACATTTTTGATCTTCACTGAACCTGGAATCAGGACTTTTCCAGATTCGCCAGGATGTGCCCATGGACGCGCATGCATACGCGCAGATCCTCTTCGTCCACCCCCACGAACAGTTCATGGCGCAACGCCGTGGCGATGGTCTCGATCTGGTCGATCAACGGGCGCGCCGTGTCACACAGCAGGATACGTTTGGCGCGGCGGTCTTCCACCACGGCCTGGCGTTGCACCAGGCCCTGACCTTCCAGGCTGTCGAGCAGACGCGCCAGGGTCGGCCCTTCCACGCCGACACTTTGTGCCAGTTCACGCTGGGTGGGTGCTTCGGTAAAACGGGCCAGGTGCAGCAGCACCAGCCATCGCGCCTGGGACAAGCCCAGCCCCGCCAAGCGGCGGTCCAGCTCGGCGCGCCAACCTCGGGACATTTGCGCCAACTGCATGCCAAAACGGTGTTGATCGGTTAACGGCATAAAAAACTCATGATTTAGACTGAAAATAAAGTGTGGCTAATTATTAGTCAGCTAAGCATGAGCCATGCCAGGAGGCAAGGCCCGGTATGTACTGATTCGTTACATTGTCGTAATCGCCACACTAAATTTCGAATTCCGACTGCAAAGCGGCCCGTACACAGTACAAAACACCCTCGGGAACCCGTCCGGCAAACAGGGGCGCGATCTCCGCGACAGGTGGCAATTCGCCCTCTCCGTCGAGAAAGGCATCCTGGATTTCGCCGAGCAAATCCTCCGGCAAATCAAGGGCCTGCTCCAGGGACAATTGCTGCTTGCCGATGGCTTCGGCCAGCAACGTATACACATTCTTTTCCGAGCATTGCAGCTGGCCGGCGATCTGTATCGGAGTCATGCCAGCGCGGGCCAGGCTGATCAGTTCGTGGCGGATATCGGCGATTTCCTTCGGTGCTTCGGCCTGACCGCCGAGCACCTCGAGGAAGGCCTGGCCATAACGCTCCAGCTTGCGTGCGCCCACGCCGCTGACCCTGGCCATTTCGGCCATGCTGGTGGGCTGCTCGCGCAGCATCTCGAGCAAGGTCGAGTCGGGGAAGATGACGTAGGGCGGCACGCTGTGCTCCTGCGCCAGCTTGCGCCGCAGGGTCCGCAAGGCCTCCCACTGTTCGCGCTCCTCGCCACGCACCAGCTGGCTGGCCTGGCTGGTGCTGCTCTTGGCGGTGGTCTGCGGCTTGAGGTCGCGGCGCAGTTCCAGGCTGACTTCGCCCTTGAGCAAGGGCCGGCAGCTGTCGTTAAGGCGCAGGCCACCGTAGCCCTCGATATCGATGTCGACCAGCCCGCGCGCGACCATCTGGCGGAACAGCGAACGCCATTCGCCTTCGGCGCGGGCCTTGCCGACGCCGTAGACCGAGAGTTTCTCATGGCCGAAGCTGCGGACCTTTTCGTTGTCCTTGCCCAGCAATACATCCACCAAGTGACCGACGCCATAGCGCTGGCCGGTGCGGTAGATCGTCGACAACGCCTGGCGCGCCGGCTCGGTGGCGTCCCAGGTCTGCACGCCATCGATGCAGTTATCGCAGTGACCGCAGGGTTGCGGCATGTCTTCATCGAAATACGCCAGCAGCGTCTGGCGGCGGCAGCGGGTCTCTTCACACAGCGAGAGCATCGCGTCGAGCTTGTGCTGCTCCAGGCGCTTGTGGCGCTCATCGCCTTCGGAGTTCTGCAGCATCTGCTTGAGCATCACCACGTCCTGCAGGCCGTAGACCATCCAGGCATCCGCCGGCAGGCCGTCACGGCCGGCGCGGCCGGTTTCCTGGTAATAGGCCTCGAGGGACTTGGGCAGGTCCATGTGCGCCACGAAACGCACGTTGGATTTGTCGATACCCATGCCGAAGGCGATGGTCGCCACCATGATCAGGCCTTCCTCGTTGAGGAAGCGCTTCTGGTGCGCCGAGCGTGTTTCATTGGGCAGGCCGGCGTGATAAGGCAGCGCCGGATAACCTTGCTCACAGAGGAACGCGGCGACTTCATCGACCTTCTTGCGTGACAGGCAATAAACGATGCCCGCATCGCTGCGCCGCTCGGAGAGAAACGCGAGCAACTGCTTGCGCGGCTGCTCCTTGGGCACGATGCGGTAGAAAATATTCGGGCGGTCAAAGCTCGACAGGAAGCGCTCGGCGTTCTGCAAATGCAGGCGCTCGACGATTTCTTCGCGGGTACGCTTGTCGGCGGTGGCGGTCAGGGCGATACGCGGCACATCGGGGAACAGCTCCGCCAGTTGACCGAGCTGCAGGTATTCGCGGCGGAAATCGTGGCCCCATTGCGACACACAGTGGGCTTCGTCGATGGCGAACAGGGCGATTTCCAGGCTCTGCAGGAACGCCAGCATGCGCGGCTGCACCAGCCGCTCCGGCGCCAGGTAGAGCATCTTCACTTCGCCGCGCTTGATCCGCGCCGCCAGGTCGCGCTGCTGCTCGGCGCTGAGGGTGGAGTTCAAGGCAGCGGCGGCGACACCCAGCTCTTCCAGGGTGGCGACCTGATCGTCCATCAATGCGATCAGCGGCGACACCACCACGGCCAGGCCATTGCGCAACAGCGCCGGCACCTGGAAGCACAACGACTTGCCGCCGCCGGTAGGCATCAGGACCAGGGCATCGCCGCCACTGGCCACGCGCTCAATGATCGCACCCTGGCGGCCACGAAAACTGTCGTAGCCGAAGATGTCCTTGAGGACGCGTTGAGCCTGCTCGAGCATGTAAAACTCCAAAATGGTGCGCAAATCCCTCTGTACAGGCTGGCCGAAAAAACCCGCTTTCATGGAAAATAATCCGTAAGCGAAGTTTTCCCGGATTGCCGCATGGCCTGCAGGGGCATCACAAAACGCGGCAGTATACCCGAGCGTTCGTCGGCAAAGGGCGTGACTGACGAATAGACCACCGCTGTTTAAAACCAGGCAAATATGCCGTGCGGCTGGCCTGGGCGCTCAAGAACGCCTAGAATTCAGCATCGTTTATTCCCAAGGTAATTCTTCAATGTCCTTCGCTGAGCAACTAACCCGCCTGCAAGCCTTCCTCGACGCCGATGAGCTGCATGACGAGGCGCTGGACTATGTGGCCGCCCACGGCTACCTGACCGCGCTGTCGATCTGCTCCGAAGTCGTCCCCGACCGTGAGTGGATCGACGCGCTGTTCGCCGAAGAACCCCATTACGCCGACGACGCCCAGCGCGAAGAAATCGAAGCCACCCTGCTGGCGCTCAAGGCCCACATCAGTCGCCAACTGGCTTCCGATGAAGAGTTCGAGCTGCCGTGCGAACTGGACCTGGGCGACGATCCGGACGACTCCGACCTGCGCGGCTGGTGCATCGGCTTCATGGAAGGCGTGTTCCTGCGCGAAGCCGCCTGGTTCGAAACCGCCGAGGAAGAAGTCAGCGAAATGCTCCTGCCGATCATGGTCGGTTCGGGGCTTTTTGAAGAAGAAGCCGAGTTTTCCGATATCGCCGCCGACGCCAACCTGATGGACGACATGATCGTGCAGATCCCGGAAGCCCTCACCGCGCTGTACCTGCTGTGCAACGCGCCTGACGAAAAACCGGCGATCCTCAAGCCACGTCACCACTGAGTCGCTAGCCCGTGGACCCCATGGGCAAGCGCTCGCCGCTCCTGCGTTACGCGCTGCTGGCCATCGGCTGGCTGAGCGTAGCGCTCGGGGTGATCGGCATTTTCCTGCCGGTATTGCCGACGACCCCCTTTCTCCTGCTGGCTGCCGCCTGCTTCGCTCGAAGCTCCCCGCGCTTCTACCACTGGCTGGTGGAACACCCGCGCCTGGGCCCCTGGATCCGTGATTACCTGGACGGCAACGGCATCCCGCTCAAGGGCAAGGTCTACGCCATCGGCTTGATGTGGCTGAGCATTACCGTGTCCTGCTACCTGGTGCCGTTGCCGTGGGCACGCGGGTTCATGCTGACCAGCGCGGTGCTGGTGACGATTTATATCCTGCGCCAGAAAACCCTGCCCCCTCGCTGAGCCGCGACATCACGTCGCGCTCAGACCTTGGTCGACACTGACTAACCCCAAGCATCATGCGAGACTGTCCGACCGGGCCCGCACCGCCCGGGTGTCCCTATGCTCGGAGTTACCATGACGCTGTCCAGCGGGCTGATCGCCGCCGTTGCCCTGGCCTATATGGCCATTATGTTTGCCATCGCCTTTTACGGTGACCGCCGCCATGCGCCGCTGCCGCCGCGTGTGCGTGCGTGGGTGTATAGCTTGTCGCTGGCGGTGTATTGCACCAGCTGGACGTTCTTCGGCGCGGTGGGCCAGGCTGCCGAACAGCTGTGGGCATTCTTGCCGATCTACCTGGGCCCGGTGCTGTTGCTGGTGCTGGCGCCCTGGGTGCTGCAGAAGATGATTCTGATCAGCAAGCAGGAAAACATCACCTCCATTGCCGACTTTATCGCCGCACGCTACGGCAAATCCCAGTCCCTGGCGGTGGTGGTCGCGTTGATCTGCCTGGTCGGCGTATTGCCTTATATCGCCCTGCAGCTCAAAGGCATCGTGCTCGGCGTGAACCTGTTGATCGGCTCCGGGCCCGACACCACGGGCACGCGGGCCCAGGACACCGCCTTGGTGGTGTCGCTGGTGCTGGCGCTGTTCACCATCGTATTCGGTACCCGCAACCTCGACGCCACCGAACACCACCGGGGCATGGTGCTGGCGATTGCCTTTGAATCGCTGGTCAAGCTGTTCGCGTTTCTGGCGGTCGGCGCGTTTGTGACCTACGGGCTGTACGACGGTTTCGGCGACCTGTTCAGCCAGGCGATGCTCGCACCACGCCTGGAGGAATACTGGAAGGAGACCATCAACTGGCCGTCGATGGTGGTGCAGACCGGCGTCGCGATGATGGCGATCATCTGCCTGCCCCGGCAATTTCATGTGACGGTGGTGGAGAATATCGACCCGCAGGACTTGCGCCTGGCCAAGTGGGTGTTCCCGGCTTATTTGATCCTTGCCGCGCTGTTCGTGATCCCCATCGCCCTCGGCGGCAAGATGCTGTTGCCAGGCTCGGTGCTGCCCGATTCCTACGTGATCAGCCTGCCGATGGCCGAAGCCCACCCGGCCCTCGCCGTACTGGCCTTTATCGGCGGCGCCTCGGCGGCCACCGGCATGGTGATCGTGGCGAGCATTGCCTTGTCGACCATGGTCTCCAACGACATGCTGCTGCCCTGGCTGTTGCGCCGCTCCAGCGCCGAACGGCCCTTCGAAGTGTTCCGCCACTGGATGCTGTCGGTGCGCCGGGTCAGCATTGTGATCATCCTGCTGCTGGCCTATGTGAGTTACCGACTGCTGGGTTCCACCGCGAGCCTGGCGACCATCGGCCAGATCGCGTTTGCCGCCGTGACCCAGCTGGCACCGGCGATGCTCGGAGCGTTGTACTGGAAACAGGCCAACCGGCGCGGGGTATTTGCAGGATTGGCGGCGGGTACGTTCCTGTGGTTCTACACCCTGGTCCTACCGGTTACCGCGAAAAGCCTGGGCTGGTCGCTGAGCCTTTTCCCCGGCCTGACCTGGATGCACTCGCATCCCTTCGGCTTTTCCGTGACCTCGCTGACCTTGGGCACCGTGTTCTCCCTGGCGGGTAATTTCACGCTGTTCGTGTGGGTGTCGATGCTGTCGCGTACACGGGTCTCCGAACACTGGCAGGCCGGCCGCTTTATCGGTCAGGAAATCAGCCAGCGCGCCAGCGCCCGCTCCATGTTGTCGGTACAGATCAGCGACCTGCTCAGCCTTGCGGCACGCTTTGTCGGTGAAGAACGGGCCCAGCAGAGCTTTATCCGTTTCGCCTATCGCCAGGGCAAAGGCTTCAACCCCAACCAGAATGCCGACAACGACTGGATCGCCCACACCGAGCGTTTGCTGGCCGGCGTACTCGGCGCGTCGTCCACGCGCGCCGTGGTCAAAGCCGCCATTGAAGGGCGGGACATGCAGCTGGAGGACGTGGTACGGATCGCCGACGAAGCGTCCGAGGTGCTGCAATTCAACCGCGCCCTGCTGCAGGGTGCGATCGAAAACATCACCCAGGGCATCAGCGTGGTGGATCAGTCGCTCAAGCTGGTGGCCTGGAACCGGCGCTACCTGGAACTGTTCAACTACCCCGACGGCTTGATCAGTGTCGGTCGGCCGATTGCCGACATCATCCGCTACAACGCCGAGCGCGGCCTGTGCGGCCCCGGTGAGGCACAAGTGCATGTGGCGCGACGCCTGCACTGGATGCGCCAGGGCCGTGCGCACACGTCAGAGCGGCTGTTTCCCAATGGACGGGTAATCGAATTGATCGGCAACCCGATGCCAGGCGGCGGGTTTGTCATGAGTTTCACCGACATTACCGCGTTCCGCGAAGCCGAACAGGCGCTGACCGAGGCCAACGAAGGCCTGGAGCAACGGGTGACCGAGCGCACCCATGAACTGTCGCAGCTCAACGTCGCGTTGACCGAGGCCAAGGGCGTGGCCGAATCCGCCAGCCAGTCGAAGACCCGCTTTCTGGCCGCCGTCAGCCACGACTTGATGCAACCGCTGAACGCCGCACGCCTGTTCTCCGCCGCCCTCTCCCATCAGCATGAAGGCCTTTCCAGCGAAGCCCGGCAACTGGTGCAGCACTTGGACAGTTCGTTGCGCTCGGCCGAGGATCTGATCAGCGACTTGCTGGATATCTCGCGCCTGGAAAACGGCAAGATCAATCCACAACGCCAGCCGTTCGTCCTCAACGAGTTATTCGACACCCTGGGCGCCGAATTCAAGGCATTGGCCCAGGAGCAAGGGTTGCGCTTTCGTTTGCGCGGCAGTCGCCTGCGGGTGGACAGCGACATCAAGTTGCTGCGGCGGATCCTGCAGAATTTCCTGACCAACGCCTTCCGCTATGCCGACGGGCCGGTACTGCTCGGCGTACGTCGCCGCCAGGGCCAGTTGTGCCTGGAAGTATGGGACCGTGGCCCCGGCATCCCGCTGGATAAACAGAAAGTGATTTTCGAAGAATTCAAGCGCCTGGACAGTCACCAGACCCGCGCCGAAAAGGGCCTGGGCCTGGGCCTGGCGATCGCCGACGGCCTGTGCCGCGTGCTGGGCCATCGCCTGAGCGTACGCTCGTGGCCGGGCAAGGGCAGCGTGTTCAGTGTGCGTGTGCCGTTGGCGCGTAACCAGACCGCGGCACCGGTCAAGGCCGCGCAGGAAAATGGCCTGCCACTCAGCGGCGCGCACATACTGTGCGTGGATAACGAAGAAAGCATCCTGATCGGCATGCGCAGCTTGCTGACAAGCTGGGGTTGCGAGGTGTGGACCGCCACTGACCAGGCGCAATGCGCGGCCCTGTTGGCTGAAGGCATGCGCCCGCAACTCGCGTTGGTGGATTACCACCTGGACCACGGCGAGACCGGTACCGAGCTGATGGGCTGGCTGCGCGCCGAATTGGCCGAGCCGATTCCCGGCGTGGTCATCAGTGCCGATGGCCGTGCGGAGATGGTGGCCAAAGTGCATGCGGCGGGGCTGGATTACCTGGCCAAGCCGGTGAAACCGGCGGCGTTGCGGGCGCTGTTAAGTCGGCATTTGCCCCTTTAATTCAAGTGTACTCCGTACAATGTGGGAGGGGGCTTGCCCCCGATAGCGGTGCATCAACCAATAGATCTGGCGACTGACACTCCGCAATCGGGGGCAAGCCCCCTCCCACATTTGGCCTGTGTTTTACTCAGGAAGATGCGCTACACCGTCAGCATCCGTCATCGCGCGCTCGAGCAGATCCGCCGGCAAACTCTTGCTCGCTCGGGCGCCAAGCAGTCTCAACTGCTCGGTGCGACTGACCAGATTCCCGCGTCCGTCCGTCAGCTTGTTGCGCGCTGCGCTGTAAGCCTTATCCAGCTGTTGCAGACGATTACCCACTTCGTCCAGATCCTGGATAAACAGCACGAACTTGTCATACAGCCAACCGGCGCGCTCGGCGATTTCCCGCGCGTTCTGGCTCTGACGCTCCTGCTTCCACAGGCTGTCGATCACCCGCAGGGTGGCCAGCAAGGTGGTCGGGCTGACAATCACGATATGGCGGTCAAAGGCTTCCTGGAACAGGTTCGGCTCGGCTTGCAGCGCTGCGGAAAACGCCGCTTCGATCGGCACGAACAACAGCACGAAATCCAGGCTGTGCAAGCCTTCCAGGCGCTTGTAATCCTTGCCGGCCAAGCCCTTGACGTGATTGCGCAAGGACAGCACATGCTGTTTCAACGCCGCCTGGCCAATCACCTCGTCATCCGCCGCAACATACTGCTGGTAGGCGGTCAGGCTGACCTTGGAGTCCACCACCACCTGCTTGTCGCCCGGCAACATGATCAGCACGTCCGGCTGGAAGCGTTCGCCATCCGGGCCCTTGAGGCTGACCTGGGTCTGATACTCGCGACCTTTTTCCAGCCCCGCATGTTCCAGCACGCGCTCGAGGATCAGCTCGCCCCAGTTACCCTGGGTTTTCTGGCCTTTAAGGGCGCGGGTCAGGTTGGTGGCTTCGTCCGACAGGCGCAGGTTCAATTGCTGCAGGCGTTCAAGCTCCTTGGCCAGGGAAAAGCGTTCGCGGGCTTCGTTCTGGTAGCTTTCTTCAACGCGCTTCTCGAAGGACTGGATGCGTTCCTTGAGCGGGTCGAGTAACTGCCCGAGACGCTCCTGGCTGGTCTCGGCAAAGCGTTGTTCGCGCTCGTCGAAAATCTTCCCGGCGAGTTCGGCGAACTGCGCGCGCAGCTCATCGCGGGAACCTTGCAGGTCGGCGAGACGTTGTTGATGGCTGTCCTGCTGTTCCCGCAGCTCGGCGCGCAGGGCCGCGGCCAGGGCGTCAAGGCGGCGCAGTTCGGTTTCCTTGGCGCTGCGGTCGATATTCCAGGCGTGGGCGGCATCGCGGGCGTTATCGCGGTCGATCTGCAACAGCTCGACTTCGCGGCGTACCGCAGCCAGGTCGGCCTGCTTGGCGGCGTTGGCCTGGCTCAGATCGCTGATCTCGTCGCGGCTGGCGTCCAACTGCGCGGCAAGCCCTTCCTGGGCCATCTGCGCGGTGGCCAGGCGCTCTTCCAGCAACTCCCAGCCGGTGGTGCGCGCGGTCAGCCGCCGTTGAAGCTGCCAGCACCACGCCAGTAACGGCAGGGCTGCGCCCGCAAGGCCGAGGGCGACACTGGTCCAGTCGAACACCATAGTCATTTCTGCCTTCACCCAAAAACAGCAAGGTTAACCAAGCAAGGCACGGGAGGACAGCTCAGTCTTCGACCTGGCCCAATTCGCGCTGGGCGCGGCGATCACCGGCACGGGCCGCCGAACGCAGCAGGTCCTGGCCGATACGCCGGTCGCGGGCATTTCCGCATTCACGGCACATCAGTTGGCCCAGGCGGCTCTGTGCGGCCACCACGCCTTCACGGGCAGGCTGCTTGAGCAGACGGCCGGCCAAGTGCTTGATGTTGGTACTCTGCCCCAGGCGTGGGCTGTCGAGCAGCCACAAGGCGACTTTCAACGAAAAGCGCTTGGGCGCGGTAACAGTTTGGGGAGTGTCGGTAACAGAAGGTGATACGGAGCGAAACTTCATAAAGCACTGTGGGGCAGACCGGAAGGCGCGCCACTCTACTCTTTTTTTCGTACAGGTAAAGCTGAAAAAACGCTGCACGCCCGTTCTAGAGCAAGCGCTTGGGACAATCCACAGAAGCTGTGGATAACTCAGTGGACAACCCCGCTTTAACTCGCGCAAAGCCCCATGGAACGGGGGCCGCAGTCAAACTGACGATTTTTTCACCAATAAAAAAAAGCCAGATTTTTCATTGACTTAAATTTTGATTGCAGGCAAATGAGCGGGCTCCAGGGCCGCTGCCCCTGAAGTTACACAAGCTGCGACAAATGTGCACAACTACCCAGTCAATGGTTATATCGCGGGCCTTTTTGCTCCGACAGGCCGGGAAAATGTAACTGCCTGCAGGCCTGGGGACTTTTCAAAGCGGTCGTCGCTCGCCACACTTCTCCACCGACAACGCAACCGTGCAGGGCCGATGAAAGGAATTCTGTTATTCGCCACGTTGCTGCTGGCCATTTGTGCGACATCCCTGGCCATCAATGCGCTGTTACCGTCCCCGGACGGCGCGCTGTTTGCCATCGCTATCCTGGTATCCGCCGCTCTGACCGCGTCAAGTCTGTGCATCGAACTGGGCGAAGGCGGGATCGGCGACATGCGTGATGTCATTCGGGTCATCGAGACCGGCAAGTCCTTGAGGCTGACCCTCGCCGCCTACGCACTGGGTTGTACGTTGGCCGCGTCGATCACCGTGCTGGTCTATCGCGGGCTGCTGGGGGGCTGATCGGGATTTTTTTACGGGCCCCCTTCCCTTCCCTGTTTCGATCCGTTACTATCCGCGGCGTTAGTACCAAGCTGAAAGTCAATTCTGGTCGAACATATCCCTGAATCACATGGGATCGACCACCTCGATGGTTTCCAGGTATCACTTGCGACGACACGGCCTTTGAACAAGCAAAGGGTGTCGCGAAGTCTCCATACTCTGACCGAACCAACCTGCAAATTGATCAGGATCTTCACCCGGGGCCCAGAACCTTTGCCCCTGTTGTGTTGCCTGCCCTCCTAAGTACCTACCTGCCAGCCCAAGCGCGCCTCATTCAATAGCGCTTCAAACTGGCTGCTTTGTTCCAGTCGGGTTCTTCGTTTGATCAATGGTGATCAACGTCACTGGAACGTTTTAATACGGCACGGTTCTTATCTGTGTCATTTGTAGGAACACCCATAATATGAACGCTCAAATCCATACTCAGGATGCCATCCGCACCCTCACCAACGCTTTTGCCCCAATGAACTGCCTGATCATGGCCGCTCGCAAAGGCTGCTTCAGCTTCACCCTGGTCAACGAACACGGCATCGCGCGTCACAGCGAACGCTTGTACCCCGATCAATACTCCAGCGCAGAACCGCTGCAGGCCGTGATCGAGCGTACCCGTCAGGCATTGATTGCCTGATCGACCCGAGTCGCTGAAACACAAAAACCCTGTCTGAAAAGCAGGGTTTTTTATTGCCTGGCATTCAGCCAAAGAATTCTTACTAATCACAAATAGATATAAACGTTATAACCAGTTGAAGAAGATGTTTTAAAAACAGTCCTTTACAGGATGAATATGACACTACACTTCAACTCAAGCGGCATGATCCGCTTGCGACGGGCCTGAGATCCGATTTACCGCTGCCAAGCCCGCCTTCTCGGGCCCGTCATTCATTAAAAATATTTCACCCTCAATGACGTTTGCGAGATTTCTCCCAGGCCGGGCAAACCTGTGTCTGTCCCATGAAATACGCGACCTGCTGACCGGGCAATTTGCAAGATTCGCCAAAAAACCGCAAATCTGGTCGGATTGTCCTACAAAACCGCTCTATCTCCTGCATTACAGCCTATAGCGCGATGTGAAATTTATTGATACTTTCCGCAGCGGTGATCACACGGAGTTCTAATAATGAAAAAAGTAATGCTCAAGACCACACTTAGCCTCGCCGTTGCCATGGCCTCCTCCCAACTGTTCGCCAGCGGCTTCGCCCTGAACGAACAGAGCGTCAGCGGAATGGGTACTGGTTTCGCGGGTCGCTCTTCTTCTGCCGATGATGCAAGCACTGTGTATGGCAACCCTGCCGGCATGGCTCGCCTGAGCGGCCAGCAGGTTACCGGCGGTGTCGCGGCCATCGATGCGTCCACTGACCTGAGCAATACCAGCGGTCGCTCCAGTGGCAGCAACAAGGGCGATATGGTGCCGTTCACCGCCGTCCCTTTCGGTTTCTACACCAATAAACTCAACGATCAGTGGGCTGTGGGTTTCGGCGTCTATGCGCCGTTCGGCCTGGTGACCGACTACGAAAGCGGCTTCCAGGGCCGTGGCTTCGGCAGCAAGAGCGAAGTGAAAGTCATCACTTTGCAACCGACTGTCAGCTACGCCTTCAACGATCGCGTTTCCGTGGGTTTTGGCCCGACCATCAACCGCATTGCCGGTACCCTGGAATCGGACCTGACGCTGAACCCTCGCGCCCCCGACACCAACATCAAGATCAAGGGTGACGACACCGCGCTGGGCTTCAACATCGGCGTACTGGTACAAGCCACCGATACTACTCGCGTCGGCCTGACCTACCACTCCAAGGTCAGCTACAAGCTGGACGGCCACACCGAAGTCACCGCACCGACCGCGACGTCGCCGTTCCTGCGCAGCAATCGCTACGACGCCTCGCTGAAGATCGACACGCCTGAGTCCTACGACCTGTCGGTAACCCAGGACCTGACCGATGCGTGGAAACTCTACGCCGGTGCAACCTGGACCCGCTGGAGCCGCCTGAAAGACATCACCGTCAAGAACGAAGGCGTGACTGCCGCAGCGGGTGGCGCGCTGGCCCCCGGCCTGGTCAGCACCATCAAGGAAGACCAGAACTGGCACGACACCTGGGCGTACGCCGTGGGTACTTCGTACCAGCTGACCAAGCAGGTGGTACTGCGTACCGGCCTGACGTTCGACCAGTCGCCGACCAACAACACGGATCGCTCGCCGCGCATTCCCACCGGCGACCGCACCATCTTCAGTCTGGGCCTGGGCTACGAGGTCATGCCGAACATGACCATCGACGTGGCTTACTCCTACCTGAAGG
This sequence comes from Pseudomonas sp. 28 E 9, assembly GCF_900004785.1. Taxonomy (NCBI): domain Bacteria; kingdom Pseudomonadati; phylum Pseudomonadota; class Gammaproteobacteria; order Pseudomonadales; family Pseudomonadaceae; genus Pseudomonas; species Pseudomonas sp. 28 E 9. Next base: position 65,534 of record NZ_CVTK01000055.1, read on the forward strand.
AAGAGGACGTCAAGGTGGCACGCGCCAACCAGCTGGCCAGCTACAACGCCAAGTATGAGAACAGTGCCAACGGTTTCGGCCTGGGCATGACCTACCGCTTCTGATTCATCGCGGTATAAAAAAGCCCCGCCTCCTGCAAAGGAGGCGGGGCTTTTTAATGGACGATCCTGTATCAGGGCCTGGAAGCGATCGCCTGCTCTACCGCCTTGATCAGCTCGGGACTGTCAGGCTTGGTCAGGCTGGAAAAATTGGCAATCACCTTGCCTTGGCGATCCACCACGTACTTGTAGAAATTCCACTTCGGCGGCGTGTCGGTCTGCTGCGCCAGGCTCTTGAACAGGTGCACCGCGTCCGGCCCCTTGACCTTCTGCGGCTCGGTCATGGTGAAGGTCACGCCGTAATTGACGTAGCAGACCTTGGCGGTTTCCTCACCGGTCTTGGCCTCCTGCTTGAAGTCGTCGGAAGGCACGCCAATCACCTCCAGCCCTTCGCCCTTATAACGCTGATACAAGGCTTCGAGGCCTTTGAATTGAGGAGCGAAGCCGCAGAAGCTCGCCGTATTGACGATCACCAAAGGCTTGCCTGCAAAACGCTGACACAGGTCAATGGATTCCTTGGCCCGCAGCTTGGGCAATTGGCCCTCCAGCAACGGCGGGCATCCGGCGGCCAGGGCCACACTGCCAGCAGCCATCAGGACGGGTACAGCGAGCCAGCGCATCAACATATCAAAGGTCCTTGATTCGGTTCAGACAATGAACTTAACAGATCGCCATGCCCAACTGCATCAACGCCAGGCCGCCTTGCTGCCAGCCCCACCAGGCCAACAGCAACACCACCAGCGCCACCGCCAGGATCACGCACCGCAGTGCTGCACTCATGCCGCCTCCATTTGCGCCTGCACGCGCGCCACCGGCCGCTCACGCACCGGCCAATTCAGGGCCGCTGCGAGCAGGCTGAGCAGAATCGCCACTTGCCAGATCAGGTCATAGCTACCGGTTCGATCATAGACCACCCCGCCCAACCAGCCACCGAGGAATGAGCCGAGTTGATGGAACAGGAACACAATCCCACCCAGCATCGAAAGGTTTCGCACGCCGAACAAAGTGGCAACGGTGCCGTTGGTCAGCGGTACGGTGGACAACCAGAGGAAGCCCATGGCCATACCAAACAGGTAAGCCGTGACCTCGGTAACCGGCGCCCACAGGAACAGCCCGATCACCACCGCGCGCAGCAGGTACAAACCGGTGAGCAAACGCGGCTTGGACATGCGCCCACCCAGCCAGCCGGCAGTGTAGGTGCCGAACACATTGAACAGGCCGATCAAGGCCAGCACCGTGGTGCCCACCGTGGCCGGCAGATGCTGGTCCACCAGGTACGCCGGCAGATGCACACCGATAAACACCACCTGGAATCCGCAGACGAAAAAGCCGAAGGCCAGCAGCCAGAACCCGGAGTGGGAGCACGCCTCCTTCAACGCTTCGCGCAGGGTTTGTTGACCGACCGTCACCGGCAGCGGTTTGTCCTTGAGCATGGCCACCAGCGGCAGGATCAACGCCACCATCAAGCCCAGGGCCAGCAGCGCCGCCGACCAGCCCAGCCAACCAATCAAGCCGAGGGTGCCAGGCACCATGGCGAACTGGCCAAAGGAGCCGGCGGCGCTGGCGATGCCCATGGCCATGCTGCGTTTCTCCGGTGCTACGGCGCGGCCGACCACGCCGAGAATCACTGAAAACGACGTGCCGGACAGGCCGATGCCAATCAGCAACCCGGCACTCAGGGACAATGACCACGCCGAGTCCGACATGCCCATCAGCACCAGGCCCACGGCGTACAACACGCCGCCGACGAACACCGCCCTGGTCGCGCCGAAGCGGTCGGCCAAGGCCCCGGTGAACGGCTGTGCCAGGCCCCAGATCAGGTTCTGCAAGGCAATGGCAAAAGCGAACGTCTCACGCCCCCAGCCGAATTCGCTGCTCATCGGCGCCAGGAACAGCCCAAAGCCGTGCCGCACGCCCAACGACAACGCCAGGATCAGCGCACTCCCCAAAAGAACCCAGCCACTGGTGCGCCACATCGAGGTCATTTCTTATTCTCCGTCGCGGGTATATACCCGCTTGTAGCCGAACAAACCGCCGTTCAGGCAAGTTCATCCAGCAAGGCCAACAGGGTTTCGCGCTTTTGCGCGCCAAGCTGATCGATCAATTTCTGTTGCGCCGCTTCCCATGCCGGCAGGGCCGCCGCCAACCGCTGCTGGCCCGCCTCGGTCAATACCACCAGGCGATTGCGCAGGTCATCACCCTCGACCAACCGCACCAGGCCGTCACCTTCCAGGACGCGCAGATTGCGCCCCAGGGTGCTGCGGTCCAGGCCCATGGCTTCGGCCAGGCTGGAAATGCTCGGCTGATCGAGACGTTGCAGGTTGCACAGCAAGGAATACTGCGCAACGTTGATCCCGAAGCCGTCGAGGGCGCCGTCGTAATGCCGGCTGACGCCACGGGCGGCGCGTCGCAGGTTGGTGCATAGACATTGGGAGGCAAGCATGGAGCGTGTATATACCCGGAGTTGTGCAAATGCAAGAAAGTGTTACAACGCCAGTCCAATCAGCACCGCCGTTTCCAGCAGTTCCAGCAGTGCGCCGGCAGTATCGCCGGTGGTGCCACCGAGGCGCTTGACCATCACCTGGCGCAACCCGATAAAACACACTGCGGCGAGCAATACCGCCAGCCCACCGTTGAACCCGCCGATCAGGATGCAGGCCAGTCCACTGAGGACCAGCACCTGCTGGCCGACAACCCTGGGCAGATGATCCGACAGCGCCTGACCCAATCCACCCGCGCGCACATAACGCGTAGTGAGAAACAGCGCCAGCATCGACGCCCGGCCGATCAGCGGCGCGAGAATCAGCGCAGCGCCATTGTGCTGCTCGATCAGCGTCACCAGCGCAGTGAACTTGAGCAGCAGCACCAGGCCCAGGGTGACCACGGCAATGGGCCCGCTGCGTGGGTCCTTCATGATGGTAAGAGTGCGTTCACGGTCGCCAAAACCACCCAGCCAAGCGTCGGCACTGTCGGCCAGGCCGTCCAGGTGCAGGCCGCCGCTGAGCAGCACCCAGGCGCTCAGCAGCAGCGCGGCGTGCAGCAACAGTGGCGTGCCCGTCAACAAAGCGTTCAGGCACCACAGCAGCAGGCCGAACAGCACGCCCACCAGCGGATAAAACAGCAACGAACGCCCCAGTTCCTGCGGTTGCGGCATGCCCGGCAGGCGAATCGGCAGGCTGCTCAGGAACTGCAGGGCGATCCAGAATGGCAGCATGGTCAGCCTCCTTCCTTCAACGTGCCATCGGTCGCGACTTGCAAGTTGAACAGCCCGCCATGGCCGACTTCGACATTCAGCAATTGTTCACGGGGCAAGCCGCGCGCGCGCGCCAACAGCAGCCGCATCACCCCACCGTGGCTGATCAACAGCACGCGCTCACCGGCATGGGCCTGGCGCAGACGTGAGACAGCACCAAGCACCCGTTCGGAAAACGCGCCCACCGGCTCACCTTGCGGCGGCGTAAAACTGTAGGGGTCCGCCCAGAACAAGCCCAGGCCCTCGGCATCGGTTTCCATCAACGCCGCCGCGCTCTGCCCTTCCCAGGCACCGAAGTGCAGCTCCTGCAGGTCTTTTTCCAGGCTGACCGGAAGGTCCAGACGCTCGCCCAGCTCCTGGGCAAAGCGCGCGCAGCGTTGCAACGGCGAACTGATCAGCCGGTCCCACGGCCCCCGCCCTGCGACTGCGGCGCGCATCTGTTCCCAGCCTTTGGCCGTCAGGGCGTCATCCAGGCTACCGCGCAGGCCGCCGCCCAATTCGGTTTCACCGTGGCGCAGCACATCCAGGTGCAACGTCATGCGGGACGGTCCGCCACGGCCGCTTCGGCGAAGGTCGCCATCTGCCCGTGCAGCGCACAGGCCAGGCGCAACAGCGGTACCGCCAACGCTGCGCCGCTGCCTTCGCCCAGGCGCAGGCCCAGCTCGAGCAGAGGCTGCGCGTCAAGGCTGTGCAGCACGTGACGATGGCCCGGCTCGGCGCCACGGTGGCCGAACACCAGCCACTCGCGGCAGGCCGGGTTCAGGCGCGTGGCGACCAGTGCGGCGACACTGCAGATAAACCCGTCCACCAGCACCACGATGCCCGCCTGGGCGCAGGCCAGATAGGCACCGACCAGCGCGGCGATTTCAAATCCCCCCAGGTTGAACAGCGTCTGCAGCGCGTCGTCGCGCTGGGCCCCGTGCAGTGTCAGGCCGCGCTCGATGACCGCCACCTTATGACTGACACCCTGGGCATTCAAACCCGTGCCCGGCCCGGTCAGGTCACTCACCGGGCAATCGAGCAGCGCACAGGCCAACGCACTGGCGGCGGTGGTGTTGCCGATGCCCATCTCGCCACCGATAAACAGCTGTACGCCGCTTTCCAGGGCGCGGTGTGCGCTGTCTCGCCCGGCCTGCAGGGCCTGATTGCCCTGAGCCTGGGTCATCGCCGGGCCGTTGACGAAGTTGGCCGTGCCCGCGCCGATGTTCAGGTGACGCACGCCGGGCAACGCCAGGGAGGGCGTCACCGTGCCGAGATCGACCACCTCCAGCTGCGCGTCCAGTTGCCGGGCCAACACGCTGATGGCCGCGCCACCGGTGACAAAGTTGTGCAACATCTGCCCGGTCACTGCCTGGGGAAACGCCGACACGCCTTCTGCGACCACGCCGTGGTCACCGGCAAAAATCGCGATCCACAGTTGATCCACCGAGGGCTTGACCCGGCCCTGCAATCCGGCCAATTGCACCGCCAGCGCTTCCAACTGGCCGAGGGAACCGGCGGGCTTGGTCAACTGCTGCTGACGGTCCCGCGCCTGTTTCTGCGCAGAAGCATCGATGGCCTTGCAGGGGTTGAGCCACCAGGAATCGGTCATAACGCAGTACCTTTCAAAGTCAGAGGCAGGCCGGCCACCGTCAGCACCACACGCTGACACCGCTCGGCCAAGGCTTGATGCAGCCAACCGGCTTCATCCACATAACGGCGAGTCAATTCGCCCAGCGGCACGACACCCAGTCCGGTCTCGTTGCTGACAAAAATGATTTCACCCGGCAGCGACGCCAGGGTTTGCAGCAACTGATCGCGCTCGAACGCCAGGCGCTCGGCATCCTCGAGCATCAACAGATTGGTCAGCCACAAAGTCAGGCAGTCGACCAACAGACAATGGCCGGCAGCGGCGTTTTCGCGCAACACACGCGCCAGCTCGACGGGTTCTTCGATCAAGCCCCAGTGATCTGGGCGCCGTTCGCGATGCAAGGCAACGCGCTGATTCATCTCACCGTCCAGCGGCTGGCTGGTGGCGATATAAATCACGGACAGCCCGCTGTCGCCGGCGAGCTTTTCAGCCAGCCGACTCTTGCCCGAGCGAGCGCCGCCGAGAATTAATTGATGCATAAGCACATACCTTCCAAGGCCCGCCGACCGGCTGAGGCCGCCACCGAACAATGTGGGAGGGGGCTTGCCCCCGATGAGGGAGTGACAGTGAATACATTGATAGCTGACCCACCGCCATCGGGGGCAAGCCCCCTCCCACATTTAGTCCACTCAGTAGCGCCCAAGCCTAACCACGATGCGCAGCGAGTCGCTCTTGATCTCAGGCGCCCCGTTAAACCACGCTGGCCGAACGCAGGCTTGAATCCGTGGGCAACCCGGCAGGACGCCGGGTTAGCCGCCCCGCGCCATGGATGGCGCGTGGCGGCGGCCCACGGATTCAAGCCGGAGAGAGGGCACACCGAGCCTAGGCGAGGTGCCGAGTGGTGGGGCAAGAGCGTTTTGCTTACTTTTGCGCTTTTCAAAAGTGAGCCGCCGTAAGGGCGGAACCCTAAGTGGCCGTTACCTAAATAATGGATATGTACTTGATCTGATCCAAAATACTGGCCAACCCTGAGGCCGCCATCGGGAGCAAGCCCCCTCCCACATTCTGTCCGCGTACACACCGTCAAAGCCCGCACAGTCTGCGCAACAAACCAGTATCCAGATGGTGCTCCACCAAATCCGCCAACCGCTCGATATCCCGCTCACGCAGCGCGTGATAATCCACCTCCTGCACCTCCTGCAACCCCGCCCAGCGCAACAACGCACTGCACGCGGCCGGGGTTTCGAACAGGCCATGCAGGTACGTCCCGAGAATCTGCCCATCGGCACTCTGCGCACCGTCACTGCGCCCATCATCAAGCCGCACAGCGGCATTCGACAACGCCCCGCCGCTCGTCACCCCCGCATGGATCTCATACCCACTGACCTCGGCATCCTCCAGCAACAACCGTCCACGCACATTGCGCAGCTGCTTCTCCTGCGCAAGCGTGGTACTGAACGCCAGCAGCCCCAACCCGTCGCTGGAGCCGGCGGCTCCTTCCAGACCGAGCGGGTCATGCACCTGCTCGCCGAGCATCTGCAACCCGCCACAAATGCCCAGCACCTTGCCGCCATAACGCAAATGCCGCGCCACGGCCGTGTCCCACCCATTGGCACGCAAATACGCCAGATCACTGCGCACGCTTTTCGACCCCGGCAGGATGATCAGGTCGGCAGCCGGGATCGGCTGGCCCGGCCCGACGAATTGCAGGTCCACCTGGGGATGCAGGCGCAGCGGGTCGAAATCCGTGTGGTTGCTGATGCGCGGCAGCACCGGCACCACCACCTTGAGCACCTGGGCGGCCTTGTCGATCTGGCGCTGATCGATACCGTCCTCGGCCTCCAGGTGCAGGTCCATCACATAGGGCAGCACGCCCACCACCGGCTTGCCGGTGCGCGCCTCCAGCCAATCGAGCCCCGGTTGCAGCAGCGCGATATCACCGCGAAAACGGTTGATGATGAACCCCTGGACCCGCGCCTGCTCGCTGGGGGACAACAACTCCAGGGTGCCGACCAGATGGGCGAACACCCCGCCGCGATTGATATCGGCGATCAACAGCACCGGGCAGTCCACGGCCTCGGCGAAGCCCATATTGGCGATGTCATTGGCGCGCAGGTTGATTTCGGCCGGCGAGCCCGCGCCTTCGACCATGACCACCGCATAGGCCTGGCTCAACCGGGTGTGGGAGGCCAGCACCGCCTGCATCGCGATGGCCTTGTAGTCGTGGTAGGCGACCGCGTTCATGCTGGTCACGGCGCGGCCATGGATGATCACTTGGGAACCGGTGTCGCTGTTGGGCTTGAGCAACACCGGGTTCATGTCGGTGTGGGGCGCCAGATGGGCGGCCTGGGCCTGTACGGCCTGGGCGCGGCCGATCTCGCCGCCTTCGGCGGTCACCGCGCTGTTGAGCGCCATGTTCTGTGGCTTGAACGGTGCGACCGGAACCCCCTGGCGCACCAGCCAGCGACACAGCGCGGTCACCAGCGTGCTTTTGCCGGCGTCGGAGGTGGTGCCCTGCACCATCAGCGTGGTCATGTCACTTCCTTATAGGCGACCAGGGCCGTCTCGAGGCGCTGCCAATCGGCCTCGCTGTCGGGCAGGCCGAAACGCACGCTGCTGTTGTGCACGAACAGGCGCAGCAGGATGCCGCGCTGGGCCATGAATTCGTACAAGCGTTCGGCGTGCGGTGTGATCAGCCACTGGAACAAGGCGCAGCCCCCGTGGGGTTCAAAACCCTGGCGCTGCAGCAGGTCGAACAAGCGCTGGCCCGCCTCCAGGCAACGGGTGCGCTGGCGAACGTGCCCGGCGCTGTCGCTCAGGCAATGCTGGCCAATCACTCGGGTCGGCCCGCTGACCGCCCAAGGCCCGACCTGTTCGGCCAACAACCTGAGCAACTTGCGCTCGGCCAGCACAAAACCCAGGCGCACGCCGGCCAGGCCGAAGAACTTGCCGAACGAGCGCAACACGATCAAGCCGACCTGATGGGTGTGGCTGGCCAGGCTCAAGTGCGGGGTAACATCCATGAAGGCCTCGTCCACCACCAGCCAGCCACCGCGCTGGGCCAGCCGCGCATGCCAGTCGAGCAGGCGCTCAGGGGCCAGGTTCAAGCCGGTGGGGTTATTGGGGTTGACCACCACCAGCACGTCGAGGCCGTCGAGAAAGAAGTCGACTTCCTGCTCCTGCACTTCGCGTACGACATAACCGGCACGCCGCCAGGCCTCGGCGTGCTCGGCATAACACGGCGACAGCACCCCGACCTTGCCCGAACGGCGCAGGCGCGGCAGTAACTGGATCGCGGCCTGGGAGCCTGGCACCGGCAACGCTTGGGCGGCGCCGTAGTAGTCGCTGGCCACTTTCTCCAGGCCGTCATCGGCTTCGGGTAACCGCGCCCAGGCGCGCACAGGAATCTCCGGGATCGGCCACGGCCAGGGCGCCAGGCCAGTGGACAAATCGAGCCAATCCGCTTCGGCAATCCCGTATTCAATTGCGGCCTTACGCAGCCGACCACCATGTTCAAGCATAAAATTGCGCCCCCGCGCACAGGATCAGCAGCCACAACCATAGGCCGCGCTGCACCAGTTGCCAGCCGCGGTCGATGGCGTCAGCGTCGGCCGGCGGGCCTTCGCCCAACGGCGGGCGCTGGTGCACCTCGCCGTGATAGATCGCCGCGCCACCCAGTTCCACGCCCAGCGCGCCGGCACCAGCGGCCATCACCGGGCCGGCGTTGGGGCTGTCCCAGGTCGGACCCTGGGTGCGCCAGCATCTGAGCGCCAGCCGCGTCTTGCCCAGCAGCGCGTAGGTTAATGCCACCAAACGTGCAGGAATATAGTTGAGCCCGTCGTCGATCTTCGCCGCCGCCCAGCCGAAGCGCTCAAAGCGTTCGTTGCGATAGCCCCACATGGCGTCAAGGGTGTTGCTCAGGCGATAGAGCACCACGCCCGGCACCCCGGCGACCACAAACCAGAACAGTGCGGCGAACACGGCATCGCTGCCGTTTTCGAGCACCGACTCGGTGGCAGCGCGGGCAACCTCGGTGTGATCCAACTCGCTGGTCTGGCGGCTAACGAGATAGCTCACGCGTTTGCGCGCCTCTTCCAGGTCATCGCTGCGCAGGGCCTGGGCGACCGGGATCACATGCTCCCCCAGGCTGCGCATGCCGAGGGCGCAATACAGCGCCAGGATTTCCAGCACCCAACCGATATAAGGCGCCCAGGATAATGCGGTGGCGAGCAGGGTCAGCGGCACTACCGCGATAAACCACGCGGTCACGCCATGGCTGCGCCAGCCACGGCCCTCCGTGTTGAAACGCTGCTCGATACGCCCGGCAAAATTGCCGAATGCCACCAGCGGATGCCAGCGCCTGGGCTCGCCCAGCAGCGCATCCAGCGCCACGGCGGCGACACACAGCAAGGCCACACTCATTGACTCACTCCCCACAGGTTTTCATACAGCATGTCACTCAATGGCCGAGGTTCGGTCCAGCCTTCGAGTTGCAACATCGGTGCCGGATAAAACGCGGCGACCGGTCCCAGGCACAGCACCGCCAGGGGTTTGGCGCCCGCCGGCAAACCCAGCAGGTCGGCCAGGGCCTGGGGTTCGAACAACGAGACCCAGCCCATGCCCAGGCCCTCGACGCGGGCGGCCAGCCACAGGTTCTGGATCGCGCAGGACAAGGACGCCATGTCCATTTCCGGCAAGGTGCGCCGGCCAAAGATGTGCCGTTCGCGATCGTCCATCAGTGCCGCCACCAGCACTTCGGCGCAGTCGTGGATGCCTTCGACCTTGAGCTTCATGAAGTCGTCGGAACGCTCGCCCAGGGCCTCGGCGGTGCGGATGCGTTCTTCTTCCACCAGTTGTTGAATGCGGCCCCGCAATTGGCGGTCGCTGATGCGGATAAACCGCCACGGCTGCATCAGGCCGACGCTCGGCGCCTGGTGGGCGGCCTGGAGCAGGCGTTGCAGTAATTCAGGCGCGACGCTGCCGCCGCTGAAATGGCGCATGTCGCGGCGTTCGGCGATCGCGCGGTAGACGGCTTGGCGGTCGGCTTCGGGGAAGGCGTGGTCAGTCATGGCCTCATCGGGGGCAAGCCCCCTCCCACATTGGATGGGGTTTCAACTCGGTCAATTGTGGGAGGGGCGGTGCGACGATTCGACTTGCCCCCGATAGCGGTGTCGGGACCTGGCGCAAACAATGCGGCCACCGCCGCCGGATTCGACGGAAAGTAAAAGTGCACATAGGAGGCCGTCATCCGCCCCTGCCGATACACCGCCTCCGCCCCGCGCCCGCCATTGGGGCTAAGCCCGCGGGCGATCGGCTCGCACTCAGTGCTGGTCAGGGAGTGGTGATAGGTATGCCCGCGCAACGTGCCCTCGGGCAGCTCCACGCTTTGCAGCGCCAGGGCCGCCAATTTCTTTTGCATCACGGCGTCGCCCTGCAGCAGGCCGAGCAGTTCGGCGCGGTTGCCGTCGACATCGGTAAGCGAGTCGAGCAGGTACAGCATGCCGCCACACTCGGCGAGCAATGGCTTGCCGGCGGCGTGATGGGCGCGGATTGCCTCAAGCATCGCGGTATTTTGCGCCAGCGCCAGGTGATGCAATTCCGGGTAGCCACCCGGCAGGTACAGGCTGTCGGCGTCAGGCAACCCGTGATCGTGAAGGGGCGAGAAAAACGTGAGCTGCGCGCCCATTGCCCGCAACAGGTCGAGGCTGGCGCCGTAGGTAAAGGCGAAAGCTTCGTCACGGGCTACCGCAATGCGCACCCCGGCGAGCAGCAGCTCGGCCGTGATAACTGCGGGCGCGGCAAACGTCACCGGCGGCGGCACGGCCACTTCGCAACTGCTGCCCAGGGCTTGGGCGGCGGCGTCCAGGCGCGCGTCGAGGTCATTCAGTTCGCTGGCTTGCACCAGGCCCAGGTGCCGGCTGGGCAGTTCTATGCCGGTTTCGCGCGACAGCGCGCCGTACCAGCGCAACCCTTCGGTCAGGCTGCCCTCCAGCAACTGCGCATGGCGCAGCGTGCCGACGCGGTTGGCGAGTACCCCGGCGAAGGGCAGGTCCGGCTGGTAGCGGGCCAGGCCCAAGGCGAGTGCGCCGAAGGTCTGCGCCATGGCGGTGCCGTCGATCACCCCCAGCACCGGCACGCCGAAATGCCGCGCCAGGTCGGCGCTGGAAGGGGTGCCGTCGAACAGGCCCATCACGCCTTCGATCAGGATCAGGTCGGCCTCCCCCGCCGCTTCCCACAACAGACGACGACTTTCCTGCTCGCCGACCATCCACATGTCCAATTGATAGACCGGCGCGCCACTGGCGCGTTCGTGAATCATCGGGTCAAGGAAGTCCGGCCCGCATTTGAATACGCGGACCTTGCGCCCCAGGTTGCGGTGCAGACGCGCCAACGCGGCGGTGACGGTGGTTTTGCCTTGACCGGACGCCGGTGCGGCGATCAATACGGCCGGGCAATGACGGGGCTGATTCAAAGTTCGACGCCTTTCTGAGCCTTGATACCGGCCTGGAACGCGTGCTTGAGCATGCCCATGTCGGTGACGGTATCGGCCATTTCGATCAGCTCAGGCTTGGCGCCCCGGCCGGTCACCACCACGTGCTGCATCGGCGGACGGGCTTGCAGGTCGCCGAGCACCTGGTCCAGGTCGAGGTAGCCGTGCTTGAGGGCGATGTTCAGTTCATCCAGCACCACCAGGCCGATGGAGGGGTCAGTCAGCATCGCCCTGGATACCGCCCAGGCCGCCTCGGCGGCGGCGATATCGCGCTGGCGATCCTGGGTTTCCCAGGTAAAGCCTTCGCCCATCACATGGAAGCGCACTTGCTCGGGGAAACGGCGGAAGAACAGCTCTTCGCCGGTACTGTGACGCCCCTTGATGAACTGCACCACGCCACACTGCATGCCATGGCCCATGGCCCGGGCCAGCATGCCGAAGGCCGAGCTGCTCTTGCCCTTGCCGTTGCCGGTCAGCACCAGCAGCAACCCGCACTCATTGGGCGAATTGGCGATGCGTTCATCGATCACGGCTTTTTTGCGCAGCATGCGCGCCAGGTGGCGTTCGTCGCGGTCGGGGGTATCGGTCATGGCAGCTCTCCGTTGGGGCTGGACAAAAACGGCGGGCAGGAAAAAAGAAAACAGACAGCCAAGCATCGCCCACCGTGATGCTGTTGGATGCTTCAGGCCGGTCTCCGGGCTCATGAGTGGCGCTCAGTCTGTGTAAAAGACCGTGCAGGCCGACGGCGCGCCTTCCCATATCGCCTGCGATACAGTGGCCAACAGCGCCGTCTTGACTCATTTACCGTTGCGGGGGCAGCGCCGGAATTGCGGCAGCACTGTGTACAAGTGCGCTCACTCACCGGCTTCCCTGTTTCACTCCGTCGACGCGCACGCCACAGAGCACCTGGAACAAGCCGCGAAGGTTAGTGGGTTGGGGGTGGAGCGTCAATTAAAGCTGGCCCTGTACTTGAACCATCAAGGTGATGTGCTTCTCTACCCTTACAGGTATTCAGGAGAACACCATGCATAAAACCAGACTCGCCTTACTGATCATGCTGGCCGGCACCCTCGCCGCCTGCGGAGAAAGCTCTACCCTGCAGGTGACCGATGGCACCGGGCCCTCGCCCAGGCTGCCGGAACCGAACAAGACGCTGATCCCCACCGTGAACATCGCGCCGGCTGTCGGCTGGCCAGACGGCGCCAGGCCCACCGCCGCTGCCGGCACGCAGGTGGCTGCATTCGCCGAGGGCCTGGAGCATCCGCGCTGGCTCTATGTGCTGCCCAACGGCGACATACTGGTGGCCGAGACCAACGCACCGCCCAAGCCGGATGACAGCAAAGGCATTCGCGGCTGGGTGATGGAAAAAGTCATGGGCCGCGCCGGCGCGGGCGTGCCGAGCCCGAACCGCATCACCCTGCTGCGCGACGCCGACCACGACGGCGTCGCCGAAACGCGCACGGTGTTCCTGGAAAACCTCAACTCGCCGTTCGGCATGGCCCTGGTCGGCAACGACCTGTACGTGGCCGACTCGGACAAGTTGTTGCGCTTCCCCTATCAGCCTGGCGAAACCGCGATCAAGGCGGCCGGCACCAAGGTCGTCGACTTGCCGGGTGGCAGCCTCAACCATCACTGGACCAAAAACGTAGTGGCCAGCCAGGATGGCAGCAAGCTGTATGTGAGCGTCGGCTCCAACAGCAACGTCGGCGAGAACGGCCTGGAAGCCGAAGAAGGCCGGGCGGCGATCTGGGAAGTGGACCGCGCCACGGGCCAGCATCGTATTTTCGCCTCCGGCCTGCGCAACCCCAACGGCATGGCCTGGGAACCCCAGAGCGGCAAGCTGTGGACGGCGGTGAACGAGCGCGATGAGATCGGCAGTGACCTGGTGCCGGACTACATCACCTCGGTCAAGGACGGCGCCTTCTACGGCTGGCCTTTCAGCTACTACGGCCAGCATGTGGATGTGCGCGTCACGCCGCAGAACCCGCAGTTGGTGGCCAAAGCCATTGCGCCGGACTATGCGGTCGGCCCGCATACCGCGTCGCTGGGACTGACCTTCGCCACCGGCAACAAACTTCCTGCGCAGTTCAGCAACGGTGCATTCATCGGCCAGCACGGCTCGTGGAATCGCAAGCCGCACAGTGGCTACAAGGTGATCTTCGTGCCGTTCGAGGGTGGGCAGCCTAAGGGCAAACCGGTGGATGTGCTGACCGGGTTCCTTGATAAGGATGAGAACGCCATGGGTCGGCCGGTGGGCGTGGTGATCGACCAGCAAGGCGCGTTGCTGGTGGCTGATGATGTGGGCAATAAGGTATGGCGGGTGTCTGCTGCCAAGTAGAGATTTACGAGACCGCTACAAAACCAATGTGGGAGGGGGCTTGCCCCCGATGGCGGTGGGTCAGCTGAAAATTTATCAACTGACCCTCCCTCATCGGGGGCAAGCCCCCTCCCACATTTGAATCTATGCTTGACTCAGGGATTGCGGGCCAGGTTGGCCGGCAATACTCGCTTGGCGCTCAAGTAGGCATTCTGCCAATACGCCTTGGACAACGTATCAAGCTTCACCGTACCACCGGTCTGCGGCGCGTGCACAAAGCGACCCTCGCCCACGTAGATCCCGGCGTGGCTCACCCGCGACCCCCCACCGGTGGCAAAGAACAGCAGGTCACCGGTTTGCAGGTTTTGCTCGCTGACGTCCTGAGCACGCATCACGATCAACTCGCGGGTAGTGCGCGGCAAGGTGATACCGGCTGCGTCACGGTAGACAAAACCAATCAGGCCGCTGCAATCAAACCCCGAGTCCGGCGTATTGCCGCCCCACCGATAGGGCGTGCCGACCAGGCCCAGCGCGCGGAAGAGCACATCTTCGGCGGCAGGCGAGAAATTCTGGGTGGAATAGTTGAACACCGGCTTGGGCTTGACCGCTACGGGCGCGGGCGGCGGTGGACGGTTCGCGCAGGCGCTGAGAAGCGCGGCGCAAACAAGCAGAATGAGGCGGGCCGAGGTCGACATGTGCAGAACAATCCTGGACTGGATGCGGCTTTCGCTGCCGAACGTTGAAAACCAGAACGCGCAAGCAGGGCTCGCGCGAACGGATTACAACAATGTCCAGGGATTCTAGCGCTTACGCGTCAAACTTCAAGTATCACTTTAACTTTACTTACTGGCGGTCACCGTAGACGGGGCCATGGCGAGTGCGCGCTTGGCTTCGATGAAGGTTTTGCTCCAGTAGCTGTCGCCCAGGCTATCGACCCGCACCCCACCGCTACGACGGCTGCTGGAGTGGATAAACTGGTTATCGCCCAGGTAGATACCGGCGTGACTGACACGACCGCGACCGGCTGTACTGAAGAAAAGCAGATCACCGGGCTTGAGGTTGTTGCGCGCGACCAACGGTGCTTTCACGTTGATCATTTCGCGGGTGGAGCGCGGCAGATTCATGCCGGCCTCCTCACGAAACAGGTAGCCGATAAAACCGCTGCAGTCGAAACCGGCCTCGGAGGTGCCGCCGAAACGGTAACGGGTACCGATCAGGGACATGCCGCGTTCGAGAATGCTGTCGGCCAGAACGGGAAGCTGGTAAGGCTTGCTGCCGGAGAAGTCGGCGAGTTCTTTTTCGGTTGCCAGCTCTTCTTCATAAACAGAAGCAGACTGTGCAGCAACGAATTTAGCCTGATTTTGAACCTGGGGTTTTTGCTGTTCTGCCACCTGCTGAGGGTGGGAGGCGCAACCAAACAACAGGGTAACGAGTGCGAGAGGCACGAGGGGTGCGAAGCGATTTAGCATGGGCACGACCGTGGCTGATGTGTAAAGAAGCCGAGACTATGCCCACTATCACATCGATTTGCAAATTCAATCGAGTTCTTTGTGACTTCTTGCGTGGACCACGCCATCTAAGCCTTGATCCCTGACACCTGACCTTTGCGTAGCCAAACTGGCTCAAACGCAGGTTTTCTGGCGCCTGGAATTTGCCGAAAGCCTGGAAACACAAGGGCTGGCTACCAGCCGAGGGTTTCCTTGAGGAACGGAATGGTGAGCTTGCGCTGGGCCTGCAACGAGGCCTGGTCGAGCTGTTCGAGCAAATCGAACAAGGCGCTCATGCTGCGCGTGCCCCGGGTGAGGATGAAATGCCCGACCTCGTCGGTCAGGTGCAGGCCGCGACGCGAAGCACGCAGTTGCAGGGCGCGCAATTTGTCCTCATCGGACAGGGGGCGCATCTGGAAGATCAACGCCAGCGTCAGGCGCGACTTGAGGTCGGCCAGCTTCACAGGCAGTTCACGCGGCGAGGTGGACGCGGCGATCAACAGGCGCCGGCCGCTGTCACGCAGGCGATTGAACAGATGAAACAGCGCCTCTTCCCAATCCGCCTTGCCGGCAATGGCCTGCAAGTCGTCCAGGCACACCAGTTCATATTGTTCGAGGTTGTCGAAGATCCCCACACCATGGTCCATCAGCTCGGCCAAAGGCAGGTAGACCGCCGGCTCGCCCATTTGCTCGAAACGCAGGCACGCGGCCTGCAACAAGTGGGTACGCCCTACGCCATGCTTGCCCCACAGATAGATCAGGCTTTCAGTCCACCCGGCGTCGGCTTCGCAGAGGCGCTCGACATAGCCGAGTGCAGCGGCATTGGCGCCTGGGTAGTAATTGATAAAGGTAGCGTCGTCACGCAGACGCACACCTAGGGGCAGCTGAATCGGTTTCATGCTGACTGAACGGCTCCCATCGAACCGTGAGTGGCCTCTGTGTAAAGTTTGCAAAGTTTATACGCGTGGCGCCGGGCGCACAATGCAGCAGACCATAAGCAAAATCAAAGGTTTGCGTTAACCTGCTGGTTTTACGCGATTTGTTTGACGCCCCCGCCCCCATAAACAACAAACCCGGCGATAAGCCGGGTTTGTGATACCTCGATTACAGATCGGGGTCTTCAACCCCCGTGTACACGTCCGAATCCTTGTACAGGTCGTGAACATGCCGCACCAGCACCATGATCACCGCCGCCACCGGCAGCGCCAGCAGGATGCCGGTAAAGCCGAACAGCTCACCGCCCGCAAGGATCGCAAAGATCACCGCCACCGGATGCAGACCGATGCGGTCGCCTACCAGCAGCGGCGTCAATACCATGCCTTCCAGCGCCTGACCGACCATGAATACCGCGACGATCCCGAGCATCGGGTACAGGTCGCCACCAAACTGGAACAGCCCCGCCACCAGCGCCGCGCCGATACCGATGACGAACCCCATGTACGGCACGATTGCGGCCAGGCCGGCGATCAGGCCGATCAACAGGCCCAGCTCAAGGCCGATCGCCATCAAGCCGGCGGCGTAAATGATGCCCAACGCCAGCATCACCAGCAGTTGCCCGCGCACGAACGCGCCCAGGACTTCATGGCACTCGCCGGCCAGGGACACGATGCGTTCCTCGCGGTCGCGCGGCAGCAGGCTGCGGATCTTGGCCATCATGATGTCCCAGTCACGCAGCAGATAGAACGCCACCACCGGGATCAGCACCAGATTGGTCAGCCAGCCGATCAGCGCCAGGCTGGAAGCGGTTGCCTGGCTGAGCACCATACTGACGATATCGGTGGTCTTGTCCATGTGCTCACTGATGGCCGCCTTGACCTTGTCGAACTTCCAGAACCCGTCCGACAGCCCCAGCTTGGCCTGGGCCCACGGCATGGCCGTGTGCTGCAACCAGTCGAGCATCTGCGGCGCCAGCTCGTAAAGCCGATACAGCTGCTTGGCCAGCATCGGCACCAGCACGAGTACCAGCGCGGTGATGATCAGGGTAAACAAGGCAAATACCGCGATCACACCCCAGGTTCGCGACAGGCCGGCTTTCTCCAGGCGATCCACCACCGGATCGAACAGATAGGCGAGCAACAACGCCACCAGAAATGGCGTCAGGATCGAATGCAGCAAAAACACAAAAACGCACAGCAGGACAATCCCGCCAAGCCACACCCAACGACGCGTATCCGCCATAAACCACTTCCTCTGTTATTGGCTTCCCTCCTCTATATAGAAGGAAGACCGCTTACCCACTTATTCATTTACCAATGAAAACGTAACTGCGCCTGAGGCTCAGGCGCCGCGGCCGGTTGTGCGCCGTCGGCCGGCGGTTGCTGGACCTGGGCTTCACCGGCCGGCACTTCCTGCAATTTGGCCAGGCTCAACTGAGTGCGCAACTGGTCGGCGCTGCCATTGACGCGATACACAATACGATCGCCCTCCACCCGCTGCGGCTGACCACCAAAGGGCTCCAGCAATCGGCCCAGCACGGCATAGCGCTCCAGGTTCATGCCTTGCACCTCAAGCAACTGCTCGGAGCTGACCCCCGGCTTGACCGCAAAGCGCGGTGCCAGCGTCTGGCTGACGGCGAGCAATACGGCGTCGGCGACGGCGGCGGTGTCAGCCCCCTGGACGCTGCCCTGCTCGGTCTTTTCGCCCAGCCACAGACGCCATTTGGCCTGCCACTGGTTGCCCTCCTGGCGTGCATGAACGGCCAGCAACGCATCGGCGCCATAACGTTCGGAGGCGGCGCGCAGCGGCGTGGCGTCTGCGCTTTCCAGGTTCGGCGCAGTGGCGACGACCTGTTCGTCCAGGTCACCCAGCGGCAGGCGCAGCGGCAAGCCACGGTGCTGGGCCGCCCGGCGCAGCGTCTGCGCCACCGCCTGGCCGTCGCCGACCAGGCTGCTGCCGTCAGTCGAGTCGTTCAGCCACCAACCGAGGATCGAAGGTCGATTGCTGCCCCAGATCGCTAACCCGGCGTCACGCAAGGCGCGATCGGTGCTGACCGGGTCGAAATCCACTTGCAGGCTTTCCGGCGGGCCGGCGTCGTAGCCGTATTGGCTGATGATTTGCTGCGGGTCCTTGCGGATCGCCGCCAGGCCCGGGCCTTCGGCGGCCTTGGCATCGCCGGTCAGGCGAATGACCAGGGTCTGCACGGCGCGCTGGGTGGCCTGGTCGCGCTCTTGGGGCGACTGGCTGCTGACCGGTTCGAGGACTTGATAGAGGCCATTGAGGGTTTCGGCATGACTCGCCAGGCTGACCAACGACAAGCAGCCTACAAAAAAGAATTTACACAGACGCATGGAAGATTCCCGAACGACAAATTTAGCGGCTGGAACAGACCGCGTGATCTCGGTTTGGCAAAGCTGTGACACAGCGACCGGTAAAACATTCACGGGTCTCGGCAAGTTTTCATACTGTCATAACGATAGCGGGTTCAAGGCTATACCTTAATACGCTGCATTACCGCGCCGATTCCGCATTTTTTAAGCTCATATGCCCTGCCCGTCGGCCCGAGGATGGCCGCTGCCCCTCAAGCCTGATAAAATCGCGCGCCTTCGCAGACCGTCAACGGCTGGGCCTTTTACCAAAAGTGCCTGCCGGCTCGGTCGTTACCCCTGAATCCCCCCTAAAGGCCTGGATCATGAGCAAGCAACCCTCCCTGAGCTACAAGGACGCCGGTGTAGACATCGACGCCGGTGAAGCATTGGTCGAACGCATCAAGAGCGTCGCCAAGCGCACTGCGCGCCCCGAAGTCATGGGCGGCCTGGGCGGTTTTGGCGCCCTCTGCGAAATCCCGGCCGGCTACAAGCAGCCTGTACTGGTCTCCGGCACCGACGGCGTGGGTACCAAGCTGCGCCTTGCCCTGAACCTGAACAAGCACGACAGCATCGGCATCGACCTGGTTGCCATGTGCGTCAACGACCTGGTGGTATGCGGCGCCGAGCCGCTGTTCTTCCTCGACTACTACGCCACCGGCAAGCTCAATGTCGAGACCGCGACCCAGGTGGTCACCGGCATCGGCGCCGGCTGCGAACTGTCGGGTTGCTCCCTGGTGGGCGGCGAAACCGCTGAAATGCCAGGCATGTACGAAGGCGAAGACTACGACCTGGCAGGCTTCTGCGTCGGCGTGGTGGAAAAAGCCGAGATCATCGACGGCTCCAAAGTGGCTGCCGGCGACGCCTTGCTTGCCCTGCCATCATCCGGCCCGCACTCCAACGGCTACTCGCTGATCCGCAAGATCATCGAAGTGTCCGGCGCCGACATCGAGAACATCCAGCTCGACGGCAAGCCACTGACCGACCTGCTGATGGCCCCGACGCGCATTTACGTCAAGCCACTGCTCAAGCTGATCAAGGACACCGGCGCCGTCAAGGCCATGGCCCACATCACCGGCGGCGGCTTGCTGGACAACATCCCACGCGTACTGCCAAAAGGCGCCCAGGCGATTGTCGACGTGGCCAGCTGGCAGCGCCCTGCAGTCTTCGACTGGCTGCAAGAGAAAGGCAACGTCAACGAAACCGAGATGCACCGCGTGCTCAACTGCGGCGTGGGCATGGTCATCTGCGTGGCCCAGGAACACGTTGAAACCGCGCTGAACGTATTGCGTGAAGCCGGCGAACACCCTTGGGTCATCGGCCAGATCGCCACGGCTCCCGAAGGCGCAGCCCAGGTTGAACTGAAGAACCTCAAGGCCCATTGATGCAAGCGCGGATGCCCGCGACACGTGATGTCGTGGTGCTGCTTTCCGGCACCGGCAGTAACTTGCAGGCGCTGATCGACAGCACACTGACCGGCGACAGTCCGGTGCGCATCGCTGCGGTGATTTCCAACCGCAGCGACGCCTATGGCCTGCAACGTGCCAGGAACGCGGGTATCCAGACCCGCTCGCTGGATCACAAGGCGTTCGAAGGTCGCGAGGCCTTCGACCAGGCCTTGATCGAACTGATCGACGCCTTCGAGCCCAAGCTGGTGGTGCTCGCCGGCTTCATGCGCATTCTCAGCGCCGATTTCGTGCGCCATTACGAAGGGCGCCTGCTCAATATCCACCCGTCCCTGCTGCCCAAGTACAAAGGCATGCACACCCATCAGCGCGCCCTCGATGCCGGTGACAGCGAGCATGGCTGCACCGTGCACTTTGTCACCGAGGAACTCGATGGCGGGCCTCTGGTCGTACAGGCAGTGGTTCCGGTAGAGTCAGGCGACTCGGCGCAGACGCTTGCGCAACGGGTTCACACCCAGGAACACAGGATTTACCCGCTGGCCGTTCGCTGGTTTGTCGAGGGTCGGTTGATTCTTGGTGAACAGGGAGCATTATTGGACGGTCAGTTACTCGCGGCCAGCGGCCACTTGATTCGAACCTAGGAGATTTTATGCGTCGCGCCCTGCTTTTCGCTTTTGCGCTGTTCGCTCTGCCTGCCGTGCAAGCGGCAGACCTTCACCCCTTCTCCGTCAGCTACACCGCCGACTGGAAGCAACTGCCCATGAGTGGTTCGGCTGAACGCAGCCTGACCAAAAACGGCGACGGCACGTGGACCTTGAACTTCAAGGCCTCGATGATGATTGCCAGCCTGACCGAAACCAGCGTGATCGTGTTCGACAAGGACACCCTGCAACCCAAGAGCTACAGCTTCGAGCGCGGCGGCCTGGGCAAAGCGAAGAAGATCAACCTGGATTTCGACCAGGCAACCAAGAAAATCACCGGCTTTGAAAACAAGGACCCGGTTAACGTCACCCTCGAAAGCGGCATGCTCGACAAGTCCACCTATCAACTCGCGCTTCAGCGCGACGTGGCGGCCGGCAAGAAAAGCATGAGCTACCGAGTAGCCGAAGGCACTGACGTCGATACCTACGATTTCCGCGTCATTGGCCCGGAAAAGGTCCAGACCAAGGTGGGCGCCATCGACGCGATCAAGGTTGAACGCGTGCGTGACCCTTCCCAGAGCAAGCGCATCACGCAGATGTGGTTTGCCAAGGACCAGGGCGGCATTCTGGTTGCCTTGCGTCAGGTTGAAACGGATGGCAAGGAATACAACATCATGCTGCAGGATGGCACTGTTGACGGTAAGGCTGTCAAAGGTAGCTGATTGGCCTGATGAGTTGAAAAGAGCCTCGCTGAATGCGGGGCTTTTTTTCGCCTGGGTATTTGCTGTGAAGCTTCTGGCCCCATCGGGGCATAGGTATCTACACAGCTTTGATATGACACCGACATGTGGCGAGGGAGCTAGCTCCCCATGGCGGCCTCTGGGCTGGCCAGGATGTTAGTGTCGATCCCGGTCCAAATGTGGGAGGGGGCTTGCCCCCGATGGCGGCCTCAGGGCCGACCAGGATGTTAGTGTCGATCCCGGTCCAATGTGGGAGGGGGCTTGCCCCCGATGGCGGCCTCTGGGTCGACAAGGATTTTGAGTCGATCCCGGTCCAAATGTGGGAGGGGGCTTGCCCCCGATGGCGGCCTCTGGGCCGACCAGGATGTTGGATCAGATCGAGTACATATCCGTTTCTGCGGTAACGGCTGCTTAGGGTTCCGCTTTTACAGCGGCTCACTTTTGAAAAGCGCAAAAGTAAGCAAAACGCTCTTACCCCACCACTTGGCACCTCGCCTAGGCTCGGTGTGCCCGAACGCAGGCTTGAATCCGTGGGCCGCCGCCACGCGCCATCCATGGCGCGGGGCGGCTAACCCGGCGTCCTGCCGGGTTACCCACGGATTCAAGCCTGCGTTCGGCCAGCGTGGTTTAACGGGGCGCCTGAGATCAAAAGCAGATCAAGAGCAAGAGCGGCTCGCTTCGCATCGTGGTTACGGTTGGGCGCTGCTGAGTTGTGTAGATACCTATGCCCCAGATGGCGTCAGTAACCTGCCCCAAACATGAAACTTTTGTCATCTAACCCACCCCCCTGCGACCAAATGCCACGGTTTACAAGGCCTGCAGCACTGTTGCGTTTCCTGCAATGAATTGTTGCACGCAAAACCGGTTTACTTAGCAAGCTAACAAATCATATAACAAAGGCCTGCGACGACTTGCCGCAGATCAACCAGAGATTGGAGCAAGCAGATGACTGTAAAAGTAACTGAACGCGACGATGAACATATGTCCCACGAAGCACTAGGCCACGGGATTCACATCTGGGATGTACATCAACAAGATTTGCTGGTCGGTATGTTTCACAACGAGAGCGATGCTCATAATTATAAAAACGAACTTGAATCGCTTGAGATGAAACGCCAGGCACAAGGCTCCTGAAATTCCGAAATCGCGTAGACGTCCGGCCCACGCAGCCGGGCCGCCTGCAAACGAAAACCCCGCCTGTTGGCGGGGTTTGTCGTTTCTACAGCCTTACCACATCAGATCATCCGGGATCTGGTAGGCGGCGTAGGGATCGTCCTCATCCGGCACCTGGCTTTCGGTCAGGAGGTTTAGCTGCACGATACGCTCCGGCGCGCGCTCCTGGATCTTCAGCGCGGCTTCGCGCGGGATCACTTCGTAGCCGCCGCCGTGGTGCACGATGGCCAGGGAGCCATTGCTCAGTTTATTGCGCATCAGCGTGTTGACCGACAGGCGCTTGACCTTCTTGTCATCCACGAAGTTGTAGTAGTCCTCGGTGGTCAACTTTGGCAGCCGCGAGGTTTCGATCAATTGCTTGACCTGGGCCGTACGGGCCTTGGCCTCGGCTTTTTCCTGCTGCTGGCGGTTCAGCTCCTGATCGCGCTTGACCTTCTCGGCGTGCGCCTCGGCGGCCAGGCGCGCCTGGGTGTCATCGACCTCAGCCTGGCCCTTGTGGACCAGGCGCTGCTGTTTCTGCTTCTCTTTGCCGACCTGCTTGGCCTGCTTTTGATTGACCAGACCTGCTTTGAGCAACTGGTCGCGAAGGGAAAGGCTCATGGTGCTTACTCACTTGGGCAACTGCTCAACCGCAGCTGGATATAGTCTTTTCCTGGCGTTTGGCTTCGCCCCACAGGGCGTCCAACGTTTCGAGGGTGCAATCTTCTATGGGTTGGTGCGTGTCGCGCAATGCCTGTTCGATAAATCGGAAACGTCGCTCGAATTTGGCATTGGCACCGCGCAGCGCGGTTTCAGGGTCGAGCTTGAGGTGACGGGCGAGGTTGACCGCTGCGAACAACAGGTCACCCACCTCATCGGCAATCGCCGCCGAGTCGTTATCGGCCATGGCTTCGAGCACTTCATCCAGCTCTTCGCGGACGTTATCCACCACCGGCAACGCCGACGGCCAGTCGAAACCCACCTGGCTGGCGCGCTTTTGCAATTTGGCGGCACGGGACAGCGATGGCAAGGCGGTGGGCACATCATCAAGCAGGGACAGTTGCTCGGGCGCGTCGGATTTTTCCGCACGTTCCTCGGCCTTGATCTGCTCCCAGCGCTGCTTGACCTGCTCCTCGCTCAACTGCGGGATATCCAGCGGTGCGTAAAGATCGCCGGTAGGGAACACATGGGGATGACGCCGGATCAGCTTGCGGGTGATGCCATCGATCACGCCGGCAAATTCGAAGCGCCCTTCTTCGCGTGCCAGCTGGCTGTAATACACCACCTGGAACAGCAGGTCGCCCAGCTCGCCTTGCAGATGATCGAAGTCGCCGCGCTCGATGGCATCGGCCACCTCGTAGGCTTCTTCAAGGGTATGCGGCACGATACTGGCGTAGGTTTGCTTGATGTCCCACGGGCACCCGTATTGCGGGTCGCGCAGGCGGTTCATCAGGTGTAGCAGGTCGTCTAGTGAATACATCGATCTCTTTCCACTGAAGATCCAGTGTGGGAGGGGGCTTGCCCCCGATAGCGGTGGGTCAGTCAATATAAGTGCCAACTGACCCTCCCTCATCGGGGGCAAGCCCCCTCCCACATTTTAATCCGCGTTCATCCAGCTGTTCATGGAGTGCGATTGCGCCGCGTCTCAATGATGTTCGGCAGCTGGGAAATCCGTCCCAGCAGCCGCCCCAGCGCGTCGAGTCCCGGAATCTCGATGGTCAGGGACATCAGCGCGGTGTTGTCCTCCTTGTTCGAGCGGGTGTTGACCGCGAGTACGTTGATCCGCTCGTTGAGCAGCACTTGCGAGACGTCACGCAGCAAACCGGAACGGTCGTAGGCGCGGATGATGATGTCCACCGGATAGGTGAGCACCGGCACCGGGCCCCAGCTGACCTGGATGATCCGCTCCGGCTCGCGCCCGCCCAGTTGCAGCACCGAGGCGCAGTCCTGGCGGTGAATGCTCACGCCGCGGCCCTGGGTGATGTAGCCGACGATGGCGTCGCCCGGCAACGGCTGGCAGCAACCGGCCATTTGCGTCATCAGGTTGCCCACGCCCTGGATCTGGATATCGCCGCGCTTGCCGGGTTTGTAGCCGGTGGCCTTGCGCGGGATCAGTTCCAGCTGTTCGTTGCCGCGCTCCGGCTCCACCAGTTGCTGGGCCAGGTTGACCAATTGGGCCAGGCGCAGGTCGCCGGCACCGAGGGCGGCGAACATGTCTTCGGCGATCTTCATGTTGGCCTTTTCGGCCAGCTTGTCGAAGTCCACCTGGGGCAGGCCCAGGCGCGCCAGTTCGCGTTCGAGCAGGGTCTTGCCGGCGGCGACGTTCTGGTCGCGGGCCTGCAGCTTGAACCAGTGGACGATCTTCGCCCGTGCCCGTGAGGTGGTGATGTAGCCCAGGTTCGGGTTCAGCCAGTCGCGGCTCGGCGTGCCGTGCTTGCTGGTGATGATCTCGACCTGCTCACCGGTTTGCAGGCTGTAGTTGAGCGGCACGATGCGCCCGTTGATCTTGGCGCCACGGCAGTTGTGGCCGATTTCGGTGTGCACGCGGTAAGCGAAGTCCAGCGGCGTGGCGCCCTTGGGCAGGTCGATGGCGTGACCGTCGGGGGTGAAGATGTAGACCCGGTCCGGTTCGATATCCACGCGCAGCTGTTCGGCCAGGCCGCCGATGTCGCCGAGTTCTTCGTGCCACTCCAGTACCTGGCGCAGCCAGGAGATCTTCTCTTCGTACTGGTTCGACCCGGCCTTGACGTCGGTGCCCTTGTAGCGCCAATGGGCGCAGACGCCCAACTCGGCCTCTTCGTGCATGGCGTGGGTGCGGATCTGCACTTCGAGCACCTTGCCCTCAGGACCGATCACCGCCGTGTGCAGCGAGCGATAGCCGTTTTCCTTGGGGTTGGCGATGTAGTCGTCGAACTCTTTGGGAATGTGGCGCCACAGCGTGTGGACGATCCCCAGCGCGGTGTAGCAATCGCGCATTTCCGGCACCAGCACACGCACGGCCCGTACGTCGTAGATCTGGCTGAACGCCAGGCCCTTGCGCTGCATTTTGCGCCAGATCGAATAGATGTGCTTGGCGCGCCCGCTGATGTCGGCATCGACGCCGGTGGCCTGCAGCTCGGCACGCAACTGGCCCATCACGTCGCTGATAAAGCGCTCGCGGTCGAGCCGCCGCTCATGCAGCAACGTGGCGATCTGTTTGTATTGATCGGGTTCGAGGTAGCGGAAGGACAGGTCCTCCAGCTCCCATTTGATGTGACCGATGCCCAGGCGGTGCGCCAGCGGCGCGTAGATGTCGAAGACTTCGCGGGCAACGCGGTTGCGTTTTTCGTCGTCGGCGGTTTTCACCGCGCGGATCGCGCAGGTACGTTCGGCCAGCTTGATCAGCGCGACGCGGACGTCGTCGACCATCGCCACCAGCATCTTGCGCAGGTTTTCCACCTGGCCCTGGGTCCCCAGCACCATGGACTGGCGCGGGCTGAGGCTGGCACTGATGGCCGCCATGCGCAGCACGCCGTCGATCAGCTTGGCCACCACTGCGCCGAAACGCTGGCTGACGGTCGGCAACGGGATGTGCCCTTCGCGCACGCCGCGATAGAGCACGGCGGCAATCAGCGAATCCTGGTCCAGCTTGAGATCGGCGAGGATCTCGGCGATTTCCAACCCGGTACGAAAGCTTGAAGTGCCCTCCGCCCACAGGTTCTTGGCCGCATTGTCCTGCTGTTCAGACTCGCGAGCGAACTCGCAGGCTGCTTTCAAGGCTTCACGGTCCAGTGCCGGGTCGACACTGACGGCATGATCCAGCCATGCCTCGAGATTGATACTGCCGTCGGTGTTGATCGGCTGGTGTGCTCTCACCTGTACCATCTTGCTTACCTTCCCTACGACGCACCTTGGATGCGCCAAAAATCATCGCCGACCTTGCTGCAGATTCCCTGGCAGTTCACGGCCCTGGAGACTGCAGGCCAGTCGGATTAAACGGGCATCCTAGCCCGCTTCAAATAACGCCATGGCCTCGACATGCGCTGTCTGCGGAAACATGTCGAGGATCCCGGCACGCTTTAGCCGGTAGCCTTGCTTGACCAACTCAACCGTGTCCCGCGCCAGCGTCGCCGGATTGCAGGACACATACACCAGGCGCCTGGCCCCCAGGGTGGCAAGTCTGCGCACAACTTCCTGGGCACCGTCGCGCGGTGGGTCCAAGAGTACCGCAGAAAAGCCCTGTTTGGCCCATTCCGCGTCAGTCAGGGGCTGGGACAAATCGGCCTGAAAAAACCGTGCATTATGCAAATTGTTGCTTAGGGCATTCTGTGCCGCACGCTCCACCATGGTCTGCACGCCTTCCACGGCAACGACTTCGCGGACCTGCCTGGCCAGTGGCAGGGCAAAATTGCCCAGCCCGCAAAACAGGTCCAGCACCCGTTCATCGGCTTGCGGCGCCAACCATTCCAGGGCCTGGGCGACCATCGCCTCGTTGACCCCGGCATTGACCTGCACAAAATCACCCGGCCGGTACGCCAGCTCCAGGTCCCACGCCTCCAGGCGAAAGCCGAGCGCCCTACCCGGCTCGACCGGCTCCGGCTGGCCCTCGCCCTGCAGCCACAACTGGGCATCATGGAAGGTGCAAAACTCTTTCAACACCTGCATGTCCGCCTCGGACAGCGGTGCCATATGCCGCAGCAACACGGCGATGGCCGTACCACTGAACAACTCCACATGCCCCAACGCCTGAGGCTTGCTCAAGCGGCGCAGCATGTTCGGCAGACGCTGCATGATCGGTTGCAAGGCCTGTACCAGTACCGGGCAATCATCGATGGCGACGATGTCCTGGCTGGCCACGGCGCGGAAGCCCACTTCAAGCTGCTTCGCCTTGGCATCCCAGCGCACGGCCACACGGGCGCGGCGTCGGTAGCCGAACTCCGGCCCGCTCAAGGGCGCAGCCCACGCTTGCGGTTCGACACCGGCCACACGGGACAATTGCTCGGCGAGCATGCGCTGTTTCAGCGCAAGTTGTTCGGCATGGGGCAGGTGTTGCACGCTGCAGCCGCCACAGCGGCCAAAATGCGCACACGGCGCCGGACGGCGCAGTTCGCTGGCCGTGAACACACGTTCGGTGCGCGCCTCGACCACCTTGCCGTGGGCGCCCAGCACCCGCGCTTCGACTTCTTCACCGGCCAGCGCACCGTTGACGAACCAGGTGCGCCCTTCGAAGAACACAATGCCGCGCCCGTCATTGGCCAGGCGTTCGATGGTCAGCCGTTGTTTCTTGCCCACGGGAATCTGAGGGGCCCGGCTGCCGCCCGTCGGTTGAAAGCGCAGGCCTCTCTCGTGCTTGGCCATCAGTTGGGTTCGTCGAAGATGCCGGTCGACAGGTAGCGGTCGCCTCGGTCACAGATGATCGCGACGATCACCGCGTTTTCCACTTCTTCGGACAGGCGCAACATACCGGCCACCGCACCACCGGACGACACACCGCAGAAGATGCCCTCTTCACGGGCCAGGCGGCGGGTGGTGTCTTCGGCTTCACGCTGGGCCATGTCGATGATGCGGTCCACGCGCGTGGCGTTATAGATCCTGGGCAAATACTCTTCGGGCCAGCGGCGGATACCGGGAATGGCCGCGCCTTCCATCGGTTGCAGGCCGACAATCTGAATCGCCGGGTTCTGCTCCTTGAGGTAGCGCGAATTGCCCATGATGGTGCCGGTGGTGCCCATGGAGCTGACGAAATGCGTGATGGTGCCTTGGGTCTGGCGCCAGATTTCCGGGCCGGTGCTGGTGTAGTGCGCTTCGGGGTTATCCCCGTTGGCAAACTGGTCCAGCACCAGGCCACGGCCTTCGGCGGCCAGGCGTTCGGCGAGGTCGCGCGCGCCTTCCATGCCCTCTTCCTGGGTAACCAGGATCAACTGGGCGCCATACGCGGTCATCGCCGCCTTGCGCTCGGCGCTGCCGTTGTCGGGCATGATCAGCACCATCTTGTAACCCTTGATCGCGGCGGCCATGGCCAGGGCGATCCCGGTATTACCCGAGGTGGCTTCGATCAGCGTGTCTCCCGGCTTGATCTGCCCGCGCAGTTCGGCGCGGGTAATCATCGACAGCGCCGGACGATCCTTGACGGACCCGGCGGGGTTGTTGCCTTCAAGCTTGAGCAACAGGGTATTGCTGGTGTCACCCGCCATGCGTTGCAAGCGGACCAGGGGTGTGTTGCCGACGCAATCGGCGATTGTTGGGTACTGCAAGGTCATGGCGTATTCGCAATCCAGACTGCGGGGGCGGACATCATACCGGGAAAGGTCGGCGGGCCATATCACGCAAAGTGCGGTGCTTATGGCTTATAGGAATAAGGAAGAAGTGGGGTGCCTGTGAGGGCGCCATCGGGGGCAAGCCCCCTCCCACATTCGACCGCATTCTCATGTTGGAACGCTGTCAACAGTGGGAGGGGGCTTGCCCCCGATGGCGGCCTCTGGGCCGACCAGGATGTTGGATCAGATCGCGTACATATCCGTTTCTGCGGTCACGGCTGCTATGGGTTCCGCCCTTACGGCGGCTCACTTTTGAAAAGCGCAAAAGTAAGCAAAACGCTCTTGCCCCACCACTCGGCACCTCGCTAATGCTCGGTGTGCCCGAACGCAGGCTTGAATCCGTGGGCCGCCGCAATGGGCCATCCATGGCCCAGTGCGGCTAACCCGGCGTCCTGCCGGGTTACCCACGGATTCAAGCCTGCGGTCGGCCAGCGTGGTTTAACGGGGCGCCTAGGATCAAAAGCAGATCAAGATCAAGAGCGGCTCGCTTCGCATCGTGGTTACGGTTGGGCGCTGCTGAGTTGTGTAGATACCTATGTCCCGATAGCCGCACCGCGATACCCCGCCTGCCCCTAATCCCCACCGCCATGATTTCTCTGAAAAACCTCCTCCCCCATCGCCGCAATCTGCCCCTCGATCAACGCTTCAAAAGGCTTGAGCAACGTCTCGAACGATGCCGGCGCTTCCAGTACCTGCAACGCCTGCGCGATCGCTTCGACCGTCGACAAGGCGCCAGGTCCCGGCGCCTTGCGCAAGCGATACCGGGAGACGCCGCCATCGGCCAGCGTCACCCGAGGCAAGGCCGCCAGCAACGGGTTGAGGTGCAGCAACTTGCGCGCCTTGCGCCAGGTGCCGTCGGGCACCACCAGCAACAGCGGCTGATCGTCTTGTGCGTAGGCTTGCAGGGGTTGGGCATCGTCGGCCGGAAACAACAGCCGCGCCTGATAGCCGGGCGGGTTCAACAGGGTCGCCAGGTCATCGAACACCTCCCCCACCACCCACTGCGCATTGTTCAACCCCAACGCCGCCAGCCGCGCGGTATTAAGCGCGTGGTTGACCTCGCTCGGATGCTGCAGCAGTAACACACGGGTGCGACTGTCGAGACGCGGAATCAGCGGGCACAGGCAGTGGCTGACGGGCCTGAGACAATGGGAACACTGGGGTCTGGACATGTTTTTCAGGCCTGGTTGAGCTGGGCTTTAAGTAAATCGCGAAACGTCTGGATCAGCGGCTCGCGGCCTCGCCCCCGGCGCATGATCATCGAAAACGGCGCCTGGTAGCCGAAGGTGGCCGGCAGCAGTACGCGCAGGTCGCCCTTGTCGGCCCAGGCCTGGGCGTAGTGCTCGGGCAGGTAGCCGATGTAGGCGCCGGACAACACCAAAATCAGCTGCGCCTCCATGCTCTCCACGGTGGCCGCGCTGTGCTTGAAGCCGTGGCGCGCGAGTTCGGCCTGGCTCCAGTAACCACGCCCGACCATACGTTGCTGGGTGATGACCTGCTCGGGGATACGCCGCTCGTTGAACAACGGGTGCCGGGTGCTGCAATACAGCCAGTGCTGCTCCCGGTACAGCGGCATGTAGATCAGCCCGCTCATGCGGTTGGAAAACGCGCCGATGGCCAGATCCAGGCGATTGTCCTGTACCCCCAGTTGCAGTTCATAAGGACTCATCACCGACAGATGCAAATGGACTGCCGGGTGTTCGAGGCTGTAGGCACCGATCACCTCAGCGAACGGCAGCGCTTTGTCGCTGACCGTGGAGTCGAGCACACCGAGCTTGAGGGTGCCGCGCAATTCGCCCTTCAACGCGGCGGCATATTGTTCGAAGCCTTCCAGTTCGCCCAATAAACGCAAGGTCTCCTGATAAAACAGCTCGCCCTTGCTGGTCAGGCTGAAACCGCCGCGCCCACGATGGCACAGCACCAGGCCCAACGCCGATTCCAGCTGGCTCATATAGGTGCTGATGGCTGACGTCGACAGGTTGAGTGCGTGTTGCGCGTTGGCGAACCCCTGGTGTCGCACAACGCTGACGAAGATGCGCAGCAGTTTCAGGTCGGGCAAGGCGTTGGCCATCAAATCTCCGCAGGCTCTCTCATTTGAACCGAGTTTACCCCAGGCGTTAGTTTAGAAAAATCTGAACTAAGTATTTGCCTCTGCCGATTCTTCCCCGCCCCCGCTTTTTACAGAATCGGCCTCCTGATAAACACAGCAACGATGAGGCAATCCCGTGGACAAGATTTTCCACCAACCACTGGGCGGCAACGAAATGCCGCGCTTCGCCGGCATCGCCACCATGATGCGCCTGCCCCACCTGCAAACGGCCGAGGGCCTGGACGCGGCCTTCATCGGCGTGCCCCTGGACATCGGCACCTCGCTGCGCGCCGGCACCCGCTTCGGGCCTCGGGAAATTCGCGCCGAGTCGGTGATGATCCGCCCTTACAACATGGCAACCGGCGCTGCGCCGTTCGATTCGCTGTCGGTTGCGGATATGGGCGACGTGGCGATCAATACCTTTAATCTCCTCGACGCCGTGCGCATCATCGAACACGCCTACGATGAAATCCTCGAGCACGCCGTCATCCCCCTGACCCTGGGCGGCGACCACACCATCACCCTGCCGATCCTGCGGGCGATTCACAAGAAACACGGCAAGGTCGGGCTGGTGCACATCGACGCCCACGCCGACGTCAACGACCATATGTTCGGCGAGAAAATCGCCCACGGCACTACCTTCCGCCGCGCCGTGGAAGAGGGTTTGCTCGACTGCGACCGTGTGGTGCAGATCGGCCTGCGCGCCCAGGGCTACACCGCTGAAGACTTCAACTGGAGCCGCAAGCAGGGCTTCCGCGTGGTCCAGGCCGAAGAGTGCTGGCATCACTCGCTCGCGCCGTTGATGGCCGAAGTGCGCGAAAAGGTCGGCGGCGGCCCGGTGTACCTGAGTTTCGACATCGATGGCATCGACCCGGCCTGGGCACCGGGCACCGGCACGCCGGAAATCGGCGGGCTGACCACCATCCAGGCGATCGAGATCATTCGTGGCTGCCAGGGCCTGGACCTGATTGGTTGTGATCTGGTGGAAGTTTCGCCGCCCTATGACACCACCGGCAACACCTCGCTGCTGGGTGCCAACCTGCTGTATGAAATGCTCTGTGTATTGCCCGGCGTGACGCATCGCTGATCAGCGCGTACACGCCTTGAACAGAATAAAAAGCATGGCCGCACTCTGAAAAACCCGGGGACTTCCAAGGTCCCCAATCACCGATGTACCTGACCTTGGCTCGCGCGCTTGCCGAGCCGACTGCCGCCTGATCGTCCATAAAAAATATAATCGGAGAATCACCGTCATGGCTTTGGATCTATTTGTCGTCCTCATCTACGCCGCCGGCATGCTGGTGCTCGGCTACTACGGCATGCGCCGCGCCAAGACCCATGAAGACTATCTGGTGGCCGGGCGCAACCTGGGGCCATCGCTGTATATGGGCACCATGGCCGCCACGGTATTGGGCGGCGCCTCCACCGTCGGCACTGTTCGCCTGGGTTATGTGCACGGTATTTCCGGTTTCTGGCTGTGCGCCGCGCTGGGCGCGGGGATCATTGCGCTGAACCTGTTCCTGGCCAAACCGCTGTTGAAGCTGAAAATCTTCACCGTCACCCAGGTCCTGGAGAAACGCTACAACCCCATGGCTCGCCAGGCCAGCGCAGTGATCATGCTGGCTTACGCACTGATGATTGCAGTGACCTCGATCCTGGCCATCGGCACTGTGCTGCAAGTGCTGTTCGGCCTGCCGTTCTGGATCTCGGTGCTGCTGGGCGGTGGCGTGGTGGTGGTGTATTCGACCATCGGCGGCATGTGGTCGCTGACCCTGACCGATATCGTGCAGTTCGTGATCAAGACGGTTGGACTGATGTTCATTCTGTTGCCGATCTGCCTGTACCGCGTCGGCGGCTGGGATGAACTGGTGGCCAGGCTGCCGGCATCGAGTTTGAGCTTCACCGCGATTGGCTGGGACACGATCATTACCTACTTCATGATCTACTTCTTCGGCATCCTGATCGGCCAGGATATCTGGCAGCGCGTATTCACCGCTCGCGACGAAAAGGTTGCGCGGTACGCCGGCACCTTCGCCGGGTTCTATTGCATTGTTTATGGCCTGGCATGCGCATTGATCGGCATGGCGGCGCATGTGCTGATCCCGGAACTGGATAACGCCAACAACGCGTTCGCGGCCATCGTCAAAGCCTCACTGCCGGACGGCATTCGCGGCCTGGTGATTGCCGCAGCCCTGGCGGCCATGATGTCCACGGCCAGCGCCGGCTTGCTCGCCGCCTCCACCGTGCTGACCGAAGACGTGTTGCCACGGTTGCGCAGCGGCAAGCAGTCGAGCCTGGGCGTCAACCGCTTGTTCACCCTGCTGACCGGCATCGCCGTGATCGGCATCGCACTGGTGGTGAACGATGTGATCAGCGCCCTGACCCTGGCCTATAACCTGCTGGTGGGCGGCATGCTGATCCCGCTGATCGGAGCAATCTTCTGGAAACGCGCGACCACCGCAGGGGCGATTACGTCGATGGGCCTGGGGTTCCTGACCGCGCTGGTATTTATGTTCAAGGACGGGCTGGATGCAAACACGCCGATTTATTACAGCCTCGCGGTCGCGTCGGTGAGTTTTGTGCTGGTGAGTGTGGTGTCGCGTAAACCGGGCGCCGTGGTGGCAGGCGTGGCTTGACCCCGTCCGGGCTTTAGAGCGGTTTCTTCAGCGGGTGCGACGGCGAATGTCACACCCGTTTTTTTGTCCCTCAATGGTCAGACGTTCTGGCCAGGATGATCTCCTGAACCAAAGAGGCCCACACCAATCCCTGGGTAGTGCCGCCGGCATATGTGCCTCCGGCCGCGATTTGATGGTAGGCGGACCAATACACGATCGAAAGCCCATCTGAAGTACCCGGCCTCGCACATTCGATTATTTGCAGGTCACTTTTTTCGACGGCTCTGCGGTAAGACTGTGGAAAATGCCGAGCAATAGCAGCAAGGCACGCCGCGAGTACTTGCTCTTTATATTCAAGCGTTGATCCAGACGGAACCTGCCCGCCGGAGACAAGAATGCAATCCCCGTCCAGGCGGCAATTCATGACACCGACGGGTAGATCGTACTGCAACTCGAGCCCGCGCATTTCGGCACCTTCATGTCCAATCGCGGGCAGTTTGAAAAACCAACCGATGATCGCGATCACGTTGGGTTCCTCTACGCCCATGGCAGTGACAACGAAGTGATCTTTGCTCAGTTCACAAATGTGTTCCGACGTCAAAAGCCTGGACCGAAACTGAACCCCCGCACGTTGCAAAAGCCTCTCCAACTCCAGAATCAGATCGTCGAATGCCACCTCGTAGCCGGATACTTCTATAGCCCGGCCGACACCTTGAACGCCGTAACTTGCCTGGATTTGCGTTTGACTGATCTCTGCAACTTCACCTCCTGGCTTGCCGCTCGGCCAAGGACGGCGTTCGATATCGCGCTGTTCGCGTATCGCGCCTTCTACATCAGTGGTATCGCCTATATAGGCTCTTACAATCCGCGCGTGGGCAAAGGGTGCCAGTGACGGGTTGTCAGCCAGAAGTTTTTCAAACAATTCAATGCCTGCTCGGTTGCATTCAACGGCCAAATGCTGATTTCCGCAGAGCAGGTACTGATTATGGAGCGGCTTTGCCGTCGTCTCCGTCGCTGACAGGTGACGCATGTTCACCTGCTTGTGGCTGGCGCCATCGCTCTGCCGGTTGCGGCCGTATACGTCGACTTGATAA
Source organism: Pseudomonas sp. 28 E 9 (assembly GCF_900004785.1). NCBI lineage: Bacteria > Pseudomonadati > Pseudomonadota > Gammaproteobacteria > Pseudomonadales > Pseudomonadaceae > Pseudomonas > Pseudomonas sp. 28 E 9. The sequence continues at coordinate 100,084 of NZ_CVTK01000055.1, forward strand.
TTGGCCAGGCGAAACATCACGGCTTGAAAAAGGCCGTTGATCCCTCTGCCGATGATCGACACGCGTGGCGCATCGGCCTCTATCTGCTGAACGGGAATCGCCAATGACTGTACAACTTTGCGCCTGGCAAGATCGTGCAAAGCCGTCAAGCTCAATTGGATTGCGACGGCATAGTCGAGATCGCACTGGCAGGCTTCTGCAGTTGCCGCCTGCGCCGTCAGCGTCGCCGGTTTGCGCCACGTGGAGACACTACAGCCGAGCTTTTGCGCGCGCACTCGAAACGCGTCCAATGTGACGAGCCCATAGTCCAATACAAGCTGGATGCCCTCGGCTCGCGCCAGGGCCTGCAAAGCGTCATCGCTGAACACGTCCGGTTTGGCGACGCAAACAACGCGAGCCTCTTTGTGCAGACATTGAATAAGGGCACGGTCAATACGACGGGTGGAGTCCTTAGTCAGAGATAAACACAGAGCGACTGCACGGGCCCCCTTCATCGCCTCGAACCAGTCGACTACAAATGACACCCGGCTGTTTTGGGAGACTTTTCTGCCAAGTGCCGAAGGGCAGCGGCTTAACACCTTAATTCGAACATCCGGGTCTCGATCAAGGAGTAACGTGACAAGTTCCTGGCCGACATTGCCATATCCCAGCACGCAGATGTCACGGGGTATCGAGCCATCGGCCAATGTCAGCCAGCGCGCAATATAAGCAGCGACATGCGGCGCGTTCACACCGGGCGTGTTGACCACTTGAATCCCTTTGGATGCGCACAGGTCCAGTCGAACCTTATCGAGGCTTGTCCCCCTGCGAATCAGATGCAGGTTTCCAAATGGGTGGGCTGAACGCCAGAGGTCTATGACGTCTGCATCCATGGCTTGGTCCCCAACAACGATTGTTGCTGGACGCAAAAGCCCGATCTGGGTGAGCAACGCCTGCTTGGTTATTGTCGGGGAGAGAAACACGATGTTGTCCGGAGCATCAGCTTTCCAGCCTCTGGAAACCGGCGCGATATGTAAAATGCTCTCGGTTGTGGCGATCAAGGATGCGGCGACGGGCGGAACGGGAAAGCGCGTCATGGCTTAGTCTCCAATAACTCTGACTTAGTAATGCCCCGAAGAGAGGTTTTATAAAGTTTGGAGTTACGGAAGCGGCCGTTCTCTATTCCTGGGTTTTGTTTGACCTTTCCACAAAGAATTGCAACAACCGATGAAATTCCGTAACGGAAGTCAACCTACGCTCATCTTTTAAAATGAATAAGCCAGCCAATTCTGACGAGCGAGTAGCCCAATTCCGACATTTGAAGGCGAGAGATGTAAGGCGCTTTAACCGATCTTCGTGCCTGCCACAAACGAAATATGGGAGCAAACCTGCTCGCGAATGCAGTAAACCAGTCAACTACTTATCGACTGACTCACCGCATCGCGAACAAGCCCGCTCCCACACGAATACCGGGTTGGCTGGGGATCAACGCCGACGTGGGCGGCGTTGCTCGTCATCGGTACGAATCGGCACCGGCTGCAGTGGAGGCTCGATCAAGCCCAGCGCAACGCCAAGATCATGGAGCCAGGTTTGAATTTTCTCTTTCATGATTTGCCCCCTTTGAGGGTAATGCGGGTAGACGCCTGTCTTGTCGCCCTTTCCTACACTGATAGTAGCCCTAAGTCCTATGTATTGCTTGCGCGAAACCACAACGAACTATTACTGAATGGATCAGAATCCTGTCGATTCGTTCAAGCAATCTCGCGCCTGTCTTGCACGCTCTCTGCCTGGCTCGCCTGCTGCAGCTCGATCCATGCATTGAGGTTAGCGCCGAGCATACCCTTTCGCCACATCAACCAGGTGGTGGCAGTGGCAAAAGGCCCAGTCAGCGGATGAACGGACACACTGTCCTTGCCCGGCAGGCTCTCGAGCATGGATTCGGACATCAACGCCACGCCTGAGCCGGCGATCACACAAGCCAGCATGCCCTGGTAGGACTCGATCTCGATGGCGCGACCCATGGCCACGCGCTCGTGGGAAAACCAGGTCTCCAGGCGGGTGCGATAGGCGCAACTGCGGCGGAACGTGAAAACCGAGCGGCCGGCCACGTCCTGGGGGCCGCGCACCGGCGGGTGATCGGCCTCGCAAATGATCACCAGGCGCTCTTCGCACAGCGGCACGCCGTCCAGCGTGGCAATCGTCAACGGACCATCCACCAGCGCCGCATCCAGCCGCCCGGTGATCAAGCCTTCGAGCAGTTCGCCGCTCGGCGCGGATTGCACCTGCAAATTCACCATTGGATAGGCCTTGTGATAACGCGCCAATAGCCTGGGCAAGTGAATCGCCGCCGTGCTGTACATGCTGCCGAGCACAAAATCACCCGCCGGTTGCCCGCCCTGCACGGCGCCATGAGCTTCATCGTGCAGGGCCAGTAGACGGGTGCTGTAGTCCAGCAGCACTTTACCCGCAGGAGAAAGCTGCAAACGCTGGCGTTCACGCACAAACAGCTCGACGCCAAGCTGTTCTTCCATTTGCTTGAGCCGGGTCGACAGGTTCGACGGCACCCGGTGCAGGCGCTCGGCGGCGCGGGTGATGGAGCCCTCTTCCGCTACCGCCTGGAAGATGCGCAGTTGACTGAACTCCATAGCCTTTCTCCAAAACTGAACAAGTTGCTCACTATTATTCATTTTTACAGAAAGTCAATCCGCTTTAGCCTGAAGGTCTTCGCTTTCTCGCAGGACACGTGCACATGTCACCGCTGATTCGCTTAACCGCCAGCTTTGTCGCCCTGATGATGGCCATGGGCATCGGCCGCTTTGCCCTTACCCCGCAGATGCCGCATTTGCTCAGCGAAGGTCAGATCGACCTGACCGGCGCCGGGTTGATCGCGGCCGCCAATTACCTGGGTTACTTCGTCGGTGCGGTGGACTCGATCTTCGCCCGCAGTCATCACCATATTAAAGGGCGCTTGTACGGCGGGTTGTGGCTCTGCGTGCTGCTGACCCTGGCGTCCTGTTGGGCCCACGGCTTTTGGCCGCACCTGCTGCTGCGTTTCGGCACCGGAGTCGCCAGCGCCTGGGCCCTGGTGATGATTACCAGCCTGAGCCAGCCGCTGGCGATTGCCGCTGGCAGGCCACGCCTGGGAGCGCTGGTGTTCGCAGGACCTGGCTTGGGCATTGTGCTCACCGGACTGCTGGCGCTGGGGTCCAACCTATTGGGGCAAAGCTCCGCAACGCTGTGGTTGGTGTATGGCGCGGTGGCACTGGTGATGCTGCTGGCCATCCTGCCCTTCCTGCCTGCGCCGACCACGCTGGCTGCGCCCGCCTCCAACGCGGGTAATAACGGCAGCATCGCGCACTTGGGCTGGATCTACTTCCTGTTCGGCCTGGGCTACATCATTCCAGCGACTTTCCTGTCGCAGATGGCCACTGCGCAGTTCAAGGGCGCCTGGCAAGCCGACTTGTTCTGGCCGTGCTTTGGCCTGGCCGCTGCGATGGGCGTGGTGATAGCCAGCCTGCGCCGCAAGGACCCGAACACCACCCGGCGCTGGCTGATGACCACGCTGTGGCTGCAGGCGGCCGGCGTATTCACGTGCCTGCTGGGCAATGCCTGGGGCCTGGCGCTGGGAGTATTGCTGTGCGGCGCACCGTTTCTGGCGTGCATGCAATTGGTCATGGCGCGCCTGCGCGAGATAGCGCCCCACGGCTATCAGCGCAGCACCGGCTTGTTGACGGCCAGCTTTGCAATCGGCCAATTGAGCGGGCCGCTGCTGGCCTCGGTGAGCAGCCACTTGAGCGGCGGCCTGCAACCGGCACTGGTGATTGCCGGTTGCGGCCTGTTGGTGGCCGGCGGTGTCGTGCTCAGCCAGCGACCAGAGGGGTCGGCAAGCGCCCCTGCTCACGCCGTGCCAGTAGCAGAAAAAACAGCCCTCCCAGGAAGCAGCCGGTAAACCAGGCGAAATTGGCCATGACTTGCAATGCCGGCGTGAAGGTGATGGCGACGCCCACCAGCGTCGCCGGTACCAAGGCCTTGACCGCCGTCCAATTCACCCCGCCGTCGAAGTAATAGCGTCCGCTCGGGCTGTCATCGAACAGCGCATCCACGTCGATCTGCTGCTTTTTGACCAGGTAAAAATCCACCAGCAGGATGCCGAACAGCGGCCCGATAAACGCGGCCAGGATGTCCAGGGTGTAGTGAATCATCAGCGGGTTATTGAACAGGTTCCACGGCGTGATAAAGATCGACGCCACGGCGGCGATCATTCCACCCGCACGCCAGCTGATTTTGCTCGGCGCAATGTTGGCGAAGTCGAACGCCGGCGAGACAAAGTTGGCGACGATATTGATGCCGATAGTGGCGGTCACGAACGCGAAGGCGCCCAGCAGCACGGCCATGCTGTTGTCGATGCGCGACACCGTGGCGATGGGGTCATGCAACATTTCGCCAAATACTGGCAGCGTGCCCGAGACGATCACCACGGTTACCAGGGAGAAGGCCAGGAAGTTCACCGGCAGGCCCCAGAAGTTGCCACGGCGCACGTCCTGCATGCTGCGGCAGTAGCGGCTGAAATCGCCAAAATTGAGGGTAGGCCCGGAGAAGTACGACACCACCAGCGCCGTCGCCACGATCACCTGACCGATGGCCTGCCAGCCCGACAGCGACTTTTCCGCCAGGGTAAAGCTGATATTCGCCCAGCCCGCTTTCCACACAATCCAGCCGGCCAGGGCAAACATCACCGCATACACCACCGGGCCGGCCCAGTCGATAAAGCGGCGGATGGATTCCATGCCGGCCCAGAACACAGCGGCCTGCAGCACCCATAACGTAAGAAAGCCGAACCAGCCCAGGTACGACAACCCGGCAAAGTGCGGCTCTGCATACACAGCCATCGACGGGAAAAAGCGCAGCACCACGATGATCAAGGCACTCGACGCCAGGTAGGTCTGAATGCCGTACCAGGCAACCGCGATCAGGCCACGGATCACCGCAGGAATATTCGCACCAAATACACCAAATGCCAGGCGGCAAATCACTGGATAAGGCACCGCCGCCTGCTGACTCGGCCTGGCCACCAGGTTGGCGATCAGTTGCACAATGCAAATGCCCGCGAGCAAGGCGATCAACACCTGCCAACTGGCCAGCCCCAGGGCGAAAAGGCTGGCGGCGAACACGTAGCCGCCGACGCTGTGCACGTCGCTCATCCAGAAGGCGAAGATGTTGTACCAGGTCCATTTCTGCGGCAGTGGGCCCAGGTCCTGGTTATACAGCCGTGGGCTGTAGCCGTTGGGCAATTGGTCGGTCATCGCGGGACTCCTCGTAATATCGCCCTGCGTTGCCGTAGCGATATGCATACGGTACGCAGTATGGGTTGTATACGAGGCAGTCAGCAGAATGCATGCCAATGGCACACAATGCCCGTGGAACGGTGTTCCAAAGACATTATAAAGGTTTAGATAGAACAGCTATGCGCAGCAACGGTGCAAGACAATCCTGTACACAATCACTGACGCACCCGTTGTGCACACAGGAAGCCGACTGTGCAACAGATCGCCGTGAGAACAGTACCCCACGCCATGTCCATTACCGCCAGGCCGGCGGACCAGCCTTGCAGCGTGGCCCAATTGCTCAGGTCGTAAGTGCCATAGGCCACCAACCCCAGCAAGGCCCCCAAACGCGCAGCGCGTTGCCAGCTCGCGCTGGGCAAGACAACGAATATCACGCAACCGAGGACATACAGCAGATAGAACACGACGGCGGGTAACAGCCGGGGCTGATCGAGCATCAGCGAGCCGAGCAGGCTCTTATAGGTAGGCCCCATCAGGACGCCCAGCCAGAGGCCGTCCAGCACCAGGAAGGCGACCAGCGTACCGAGGTAGGCAAACAAGGTTTTCTTCGACATTTGACCATCCACTGTAGGAGCAAGCGTGCTCCTACAGCAGAGCCGGCCGCACTCAGCTTAGTTCAATGCGATCGGCATGAATCACAATCTGCCCCTGCTTGTAGAGCGCACCAATGGCCTTTTTGAAGTTGCCTTTGCTCACGCCGAACAAGTTGCTGATGACGGCGGGATCGCTTTTATCACTGACCGGCAAGGTGCCGTTGTTGTCACGCAATTTGGCGAGGATCTTCGAGTTGAGGCTGGAAGCCGCTTCCTGGCCGACCGGCTGCAGGCTCAGGCTGATGTTGCCATCGGCGCGGATCTCTTTGATAAAGCCTTTCTCTTCCTTGCCCGGGCGCAGGAACTTGAACACTTCATTCTTGTGGATCAGGCCCCAGTGTTTGTTGTTGATGATCGCCTTGAAGCCCATGTCCGTGGCTTCGGCCACCAACAGGTCGACTTCCTGGCCCACCTGGTAATTGGCCGGCGTTTTGTCCAGGTAGCGATCAAGGCGCGCGGTGGCGGTGATGCGCCGGGTGTGCTTGTCGAGGTAGACATGCACCACGCAGTATTCACCGGCGCTCAGCTGACGTTTTTCTTCCGAATAAGGCAGCAACAGATCCTTGGGCAGCCCCCAATCGAGGAACACACCGATGCTGTTGACTTCCACCACTTTCAAACTGGCAAATTCGCCCACTTGAACTTTGGGTTTTTCAGTGGTGGCGATAAGTTTGTCATCACTGTCCAGATAAATGAAAACGTTAAGCCAGTCTTCATCTTCACTGGGAATGTCCTTGGGGATATACCGATTAGGCAAGAGGATTTCACCGTCTTGCGCACCATCCAGGTACAAACCAAAGTTAGTGTGTTTAACCACTTGCAAGCTGTTGTAGCGCCCGACTAAAGCCATTTCCAGATACCCTCATTGCGTGGGCGGCATTCTACCCGAGTTGAGCCAGACACGCGCGCGTGCCTGAAAAATCCGCAGGCCGACGTGGCACTGCAATGGCAGTGCCCCGCTCGTCTGATCAATCCTGCGAATTTTACCCGTCGCCAGCGCCTGCACGTTTCAAGCTTTCGAGTTAAAACAGTCAGTTAGCGGGTTATTGGGTTGATCAAGTTCGGTCTTTTGCAGAGGCGACATTTAATTCCCAGGGGATATTTGCCAAGCAATTGTCAAGTAATTCCTGTACGATGCCTGGCCAAGTTAATTTTCTACAGGTTAGTGGCCGCCATGCGCGTAAAAGCATCCAACAGCAAAGCAAAGCCAGCTCCCGCCGTTGAAACCAGCGAATCGATCAACAGCCAGATTGCTGCGTTCCTCAAGTCCGGTGGCGAAATCCAGCAAATTGCCAAGGGCGTGAGCGGCCAGACTTTCGGCCCGTCCAAGCAGATCAGCCTGGGCAAAAAGTAATACCCGCGCAACGCACCTGGTCCCTAAGCGTCTTGCCTTCAAGGCGCTAGGACTAGAGCCCGAAACGCCTTCGCAACACCTTGATCCTCACCCCAATCGACGAACGGGCCTCACCTGCGAGCTTTCGCCGGTATCCTTGCACACGTCTAGCACGGGCATCTGCCCATCTTTTTTCGTCACTGCTCCTCGCTTTTCATGGAGTGAAGCATGCTCAAATCCTGCATGTTACTGGTCAGCGCGCTTGCCGCGTGTCCGCTCGCCGAAGCGCAGATTTTCCAGCGCGAATTGGGCGACTTCGACCTGAAATTGGGTACCACCCCCAGCCGCACCATGGCCCAGGGCCTGGTCAAGCCGACCTCTCCCGGCAGCGACGCGTTCCATGGCGGACTGGACCTGAGTCACGACAGCGGCCTGTACTTCGGCCAGTTTTCACCGAACATGGGATTGTCCTCCCCAAGCACCCTTGAAGTCGATTCCTATATGGGTTTCAAGCATCCCTTCGACCAGACCCTGGGCTACGAAGTGGGCTTGATTCACTACAGCTATCCCAAGGTCAGCCCCCTCGACAGCCAGGCGTTTTATGGTGGCCTGAACCTGCTGGGCAACCGTTTCGGCGTGTCTTTCAGCAACGACCCCGACCGCCAGGACAGCACGCTGTTTGCCGACCTCGGCGGCACCCAGCCGTTCGGCGTCGGCGTCAGCGTGAAGTACACCACCCATCAACTGGGCACGCCGGTGTTGGTGGAGAACGGCGCCATCAGCAGCTTCAGCGACTGGTCAGTGCAACTGTCCCGCGCCTGGAAGGGGGTCGACCTGGACCTGATCTACAGCGACTCCAGTCTCAGTGGCGGGGACTGCTCGGCCTACTCCGGACACAATTCGCAATGTGACGGTCTGTTGACCTTGAAGGCTGTCCGGTCGTTTTATTGATGGGCTGAACTGTCGCCCCTTGTGCAGGTTCACATGCATTAACCCCAACCGTGCAAGGACCTGCCCATGTTGCGTCGGCTCAAATTTATAGTGTTATTGCTGACCATGAGCCTGGTGCTCGCCGGCTGCAATCGCGTGGGCCTGGCCTACCGTAATCTTGACGTGATCATCCCCTGGACCCTCAACGACTACCTGGACATGAACGCCGGGCAGAAGAGCTGGTTCAATGACAAACTCAAGGAGCACCTGGCCTGGCACTGCACCACGCAACTGCCGGGTTACCTGGACTGGCTGGACCGCCTGCAACAGATGGTCGACGCCAACAAGATCACCGACGCCGCCTTGCAGGCCCGCACTGTCGAAGCCAAACAGGCCATCGCCGAGATCGCGCGTGAAATCACCCCGTCTGCGGTGCACCTGCTGCAAGGTCTGGATGATCAGCAGGTCAAGGAGATGAACGACGCCCTGGCCAAAGACCTGCGCAAACGCCAGGACGAATACCTCAAGCCGCCGCTGGCCCAGCAGATCAAGGAGCGCGCCGAGCGCATGAGCAAGCGTCTGGACGCCTGGATCGGCCCACTCAGCGCCAGCCAGCAGCAGCGGGTGGTGGCCTGGTCCGAGGCATTGGGAGATCAGAACAACGAGTGGATCGGCAACCGCGCGCACTGGCAGGCGCAGTTCAGCGAGGCGCTGCAGCAACGCAACAGTCCCGGGTTTGCGCAAAAAATGCAGCAATTACTGGTGGACCGGGAAAGTCTTTGGACCCCCGAGTACCGGGCGGCCTATGCACAGACCGAAGCGGCGGCGCGTAGTTTGATTGTGGATTTGATGGCGCAGAGCACTGAGCAACAGCGCATGAAGCTGAGCCAGAAAATCGACAAAGTCCGTGGCGATTTTCAGGCCCTCAAATGCCTCAAGGCTGCCTCTGCGTGATGCGGGAAAGGCCGTGCTTTCGATAGCAGCGCGGGACAAGCCCTACCGCCGTCTGTAGGAGCGAGCTTGCTCGCGAAAAACTCACAGGCACCGCGCTCATTCAGAAAACACGCGTTATCGTTGACGTTTTTCGCGAGCAAGCTCGCTCCTACAGGGTAATGCGGGGTCTTCAGATGGCGCCGCCGGCAATTGCGGCCTTGGAGGCCACGTGATCGAAGGTGACTTCGTCCAGCGCATCTTCCTGTTGATCCAGCACAAGACGTGGATGGTGCTCGCCTGGAATGGAACTGTCGATCAGGGAAAGCAGGCTTGAACCGCGCGGCGTCAGGATGAAATTCTCGCCATTGCCGCCCTCCTCCTCCGGACGCGATTCGATAAACCCGCGCTTGAGCAACAGCGCTTCGTAATCCGCAGCCGTCTTTTTAAGCGTATCCAGGTTGCCCACGGGCTCGCCCGCCGTGGCCTTCTCGGCGGCTTCCTGCTCGGCGTACTTGCGCGGAGCGAAGCTGCCCTCACCGTTTTGCACTTCATGCAGCAGACGTTCGATCAGATCCCAGTTGTAAGTCGTCATCCTGATTCCTCCTGCAGGCCCACGGAAAAGTAGCCCGTCCAGGGGTGTGACACGCCAGCTCAGCCGCCGTTCAGCCTGATCGACGGACGTCATTTCGCTGAACTTTCCCGACGTTCGCCCCCTCAACCGTACACAATCGCCAAGGAGGTCGCCCATGAAAACCCTGATGAACCTGGCCGTCGTCGCCACGCTGCTAAGCATCATGCCCGCTTGGGCCTGCACGCCGGAAGAAGCCACCGCCAAGCGCGAGCAACTGGCGCGGGAAGTCACCCAGCTCACCGAGCAGAACCCGACCAAGGCCAAAGAGATGAATGACGAGTTGCAGAAAATGGACCTGGACACCGAAAGCGCGGAATTTCCCGACAAGTGCCAGTTGATTGATGCGCGCCTCAAGGAACTCAAGGAAGCGGCGACTAACGCCAAAAGCTGAATGCAGGCGTGGACGCGGAGCGTCCCGGGAGGCGTTCCCACGCGGAGCGTGGGAACGATCGGTCAGACGGATGTTACTCGGCAGCCGGCGCTTCTGGCTTGCGACGCTTGAGCGGGGCCATGCCGTCCTTGCTGACGAGCGACAGGTTGTCGGTCTTCGGCCGGTTGGCGATCTTGCGCTTGGTCGGTGACTTGGCGCCGGCCTTCTTCTTCTCGCCCTTGGCGTCGGTCTTTTTCTTCTTCACCCCAACGGCCTTGCCCGAGGCCTTGACCTTCTTCGGCCCGGTGTAGGTGCCTTTGACTTCCTTGATGGTGCGGCGCTCGAACGATTGCTTGAGGTAGCGCTCGATGCTCGACATCAGGTTCCAGTCGCCGTGACAGATCAGCGAGATGGCCAGGCCATCGTTGCCGGCACGCCCGGTACGGCCGATACGGTGCACGTATTCGTCGCCGCTGCGTGGCATGTCGAAGTTGATCACCAGGTCCAGGCCATCCACGTCAAGGCCGCGCGCGGCGACGTCGGTGGCGACCAGGATCTTCACGCCGCCCGCCTTGAGGCGGTCGATGGCCAGTTTGCGATCCTTCTGGTCCTTTTCGCCGTGCAGCACGAACGCCTTGTATTCCTGCGCCACCAGGCGCCCGTAGATCCGGTCGGCAGCGGCGCGGGTATTGGTGAAGACGATCGCCTTCTGATAGGTCTCGTTGGCCAGCAGCCAATTGAGGATCTGTTCTTTATGCACGTTGTGGTCAGCGGTGACGATCTGCTGACGCGTGGTCGCGTTCAGGTCGCTGACGTTGTTGACCTGCAGGTGCTCGGGGTCGTTCAGCACCTTGGCGACCATGTCGCGCAGGGTCGAGCCACCGGTGGTGGCGGAGAACAGCATGGTCTGCTGGCGGTTGACGCATTCGGCCACCAGGCGCTGCACGTCGTCGGCAAAGCCCATGTCGAGCATGCGGTCGGCTTCGTCAAGCACCAGCACTTCGACTTCCTTGAGGTCGAGGTTGCCGGCATTGAGTTGCTCGATCATGCGGCCCGGGGTGCCGATCAGGATGTCCGGGACCTTGCGCAGCATGGCGGCCTGGACCTTGAAGTCTTCGCCACCGGTAATGATGCCGGACTTGATGAAGGTGAACTGCGAGAAGCGCTCCACTTCCTTCAGGGTCTGCTGGGCCAGCTCGCGGGTCGGCAGCAGGATCAGGGTCTTGATGCTGACGCGGACCTTGGCCGGGCCGATCAGGCGGTTGAGAACCGGCAGGACGAAAGCAGCGGTCTTGCCGCTACCGGTTTGCGCCGTCACCCGCAGGTCACGCCCCTGGAGCGCGAGCGGGATGGCCGCTGCCTGCACAGGCGTAGGCTCGACAAATTTAAGCTCGGCCACGGCTTTGAGCAGGCGTTCGTGCAGGGCGAATTGGGAAAACACGGGTGCTACCTCGAAGAAATACAAAATATCAGCTGCATAGGTTACCGGTTTCGGGCGTCCAAACCGAGTTTCTTTACGCGAACGGTGCTAATCAGCTGCTTTTTTGTCAGCGATTTTGTCCGTGGCGTCAACTTTGTTGCACTTAAATGCTCTAATCGGCCCGTGTTGTCTTACAGAAGAATCGGTTAATCCATGGATATCAAACAGCTCTGGCTCAACGTCCAAGACCTCTGGGGCGCCCTCGATGAACACCCGGTCCTGCATTCCAGCCTCGGCTTGCTGGTATTGCTGGTGGTGGCCTTCGTCGTGGGGCGTGTGGCGCGTTACCTCATCCTGCACGCGGTCAAATTACTCGGCCGGCAACCGGCGCTGCATTGGCTCAACGATCTGCGGCATAACAAAGTCTTCCATCGCCTGGCGCAGATGACGCCGTCCCTGGTGATCCAGTTCGGCCTGTACCTGGTGCCGGACCTGAGCAAGACCGCCATCCTGTTCATCGGCAACGTGGCCCTGGCGATCACCATTCTGTTCATGGTGCTGGCGATAAGTGCCCTGCTCAACGCGCTGCTGGATATCTACGCGCGCACCGAACATGCGCGCACCCGCTCGATCAAGGGCTATGTGCAGCTGGCGAAGATGGTGCTGTTCGTGTTTGGCGCGATCATCATCGTCGCCACCCTGATCGACCGTTCGCCGCTGTTGCTGCTGTCGGGCCTGGGTGCCATGTCGGCGGTGATCCTGTTGGTGTACAAGGACACGCTGCTGTCGTTCGTCGCCAGCGTGCAATTGACCAGCAACGACATGCTGCGGGTCGGCGACTGGATCGAAATGCCCCAGGTCGGTGCCGACGGGGATGTGGTGGATATCACCCTGCACACGGTCAAGGTGCAGAACTTCGACAAGACCATCGTCTCCATTCCCACCTGGCGCCTGATGTCCGAGTCATTCAAGAACTGGCGCGGCATGCAGGCCTCCGGCGGACGGCGCATCAAGCGCAGCCTGTTCATCGACGCCAGCGGCGTGCGTTTTCTGCGCGATGACGAAGAAGAACGCATGACCCAGGTGCACTTGCTCACCGGCTACATCGGGCGCAAGCAGGCCGAACTCAAGGCCTGGAACGAAGCCCAGGGCCACAGTGCGCAACTGTCGGCCAACCGCCGCCGCATGACCAACCTGGGGACCTTTCGCGCCTACGCCCTGGCGTACCTGCAAAGCCACCCGGACATCCAGCCGAACATGACCTGCATGGTGCGCCAGATGCAGACCACCGCCCAGGGCGTGCCGCTGGAAATCTACTGTTTCACCCGCACCACGGCGTGGGCGGACTACGAGCGCATCCAGGGGGATATTTTCGATTATTTATTGGCGGTGTTGCCGGAGTTCGGCTTGAGCCTGTACCAGCAGCCGAGCGGCACGGACCTGCGCGGCGGGTTGTTTGCGATGACGCAGAATGCCAAGGCCGTGGAAACCCTGGAGCACTGACAACCTGAGCTGCGAGGGGCCGGGCCGGTCCCTCGCAGTGGCCGCTACTTCAGTTGGAACTGCGGGTCACCGGTCAATTGGTAAAGGTATTCCACACCCTTTGGCCAAGGCCCGTACCCCGAGTCGCCGTTGATATGGCCGGCGTCCGGCTCCCACACCAGTTCACTGCCCCATGCCTCGCCGAATGCTTTCGCCCGTTCCGGGGTGACGTAGGGATCGTTGGTGCTCGCCACCAGGATCGTGCGAAACGGCAGGCGCTGCATCGACATCGGCGTAAAACCGGTGGTGCCCGACGGATACGAGTCCGCCTCGGTATCGCTCGGCGCCACCAGCAAGGCGCCCTTCACCTTGTTCGACTGCGGATACTGCGCCGCCCAGCGTGTGATCAGGGTAATCGCCAGGCTGTGCGCGACCAGCACAACGTCGCTGTCAGCCGCCTCTATCGCCTGATTCAGACGCGCCACCCAATCGGCAGCGACGGGCGTTTGCCAGTCCTGCTGCTCGACCCTCTGCAACCCGTGGAACTGACGCTCCCATTGCGATTGCCAATGGGCTTCACCGGAGTTGAACAGGCCCGGCAGGATCAAAACGCTGACTGTCATCTTCCTTCTTCCTCAAGACCTTATTAGCCCGCATGCCGGAAAAGGCCGGCGAACATGTCTAGTCGTCGCCCTAAAATAAATCAACTCACCCAAATCACAAAGCAGACTCCACCTATTGATTTAGTGAAATTCACTATCTACGCGCCCAATTTTCAATCTGTTTTTAGAAAAACCAAATCTATAGCATCTGGCCATCGAACAAATCAGCCAGAAGGCACTTCTTATGTTATGGACAACTAAGCTGTCAGATGACGCGCCCCACTTCGCACTCAGTTCGGATGCCGAGGCGCTTACGCACTATGGTGATGCCCAGGCTTTTGCCCAGCCGCGCAGCTTTTATACCAACAGCCCATTCCAGCGCCCCTCTCGGCCGCAGGATATTTCAGATGTCATTATCAGCACCCGTCTGACCAGCGACCAACTTTCAGACAGTCAGCATTTATTGGCGCAACGCTTGTTATTGAATATCTATGAGCAGGACCTGGTATTTCTGCCAAAGCCGCCCATGGAACTCGACCTCAAGGCGTTCAAGCAATTCTACGACCCCGAGCACGCCGCCAGCGGCAAGAAGATCCGGCCGTTGCTTGAGCAGTATCTGTACGACTGGCTCAAGCAGGAAGTGCATATCAACGGTTCGTGGTGCCTGGATTCGTTTGTCGCCCACACCGACAAAGTCCTGGAAGATGTCGCACAGTCCGAATCCAGGTTGCACCAGGTACTGACCACCAGCCGCAACCCTGAACGGGCCGCGCGTTTTTTCATGACCCAATGCGCCGGCGACTTCCTCAGTGAAGCCTCGGCGATGGCGCGTAACGTGCTGGGCAACTGCGGTGTGTACACCAGCGAGCTGTTCAAGATCCTGATCGATGAATATGGCTACGGCGTCGATAAAAAGAAGCACAGCACCATTTTTGAAGACATGCTCAAAGACATGGGCATGTCTCACCACGTGCACCATTACTGGCAGTTCTACACCGCAGGTTCCTTGTCACTGACCAACTACTTCCATTATGTGTCCGCCAACCACGGCGAGCTGTTCCGCTACATTGGCGCGATGTATTACACCGAGGCCACCCTGGCCCTCACCACCAAGCATCAGTCGAGCGCCATCAAGGCCATTTTCGGCGACAGCGTCTCCACCGACTATTTCGATGAACATTCACACATCGATGTCCATCACGGAAGAATGGCCCTGCAGCGCCTCATCCTGCCGATGATCAAGCAGTTCGGCAGCAAGATCATTCCCGACCTGGTCCGCGGTTTCGAAGAGTTCAGGTTGCTGCAGGACATCGCCGATGAAGAGCTCTACGCCCATATCAAATGGCATGACGAGCTGGATGAACACCGTGCACTGGCTGCCGCCCACCACGGCCAGAAGCCTGTGGACCTGCGAATTACCGAGGCCGAGCACGAACTCTCGGTGCCGCACACCCACCCCAATGACGAGCTGTTCTGGGTTGAAACCGGCGAGCTGGATTTTGTCGCAAGCCCCGAACTCAGCGTGCGCCTGAAGGCCGGGGAAGGCGTGGTGATTCCCAAGGGCATGCTGCATGGCACCCGCGTCGTCAGCCCCTCCTGCACCTATACCGTCACGGCACTTTGAGTAGGCACCCCATGAAAGCTATCCGCCTGAACCTGACCGACGCCAACTACGTGGCCGTGGAAGACACCACTTATTTTCTCAAGCGCCACACCTATTCGACGCAGTTGCTGCCGACCACTTGCCCCCATCGCGGCGGCCCGTTGCACATGGGTGAAACCAGCGGCGACGGGCAGAGTGTGATCTGCCCCTGGCACGACAACGCTTACAAGGTGTGCAACCTGGAAAAGAAGTCGCCACCCACCGTTCGCGTCAGAAACCAGTTCAGTACCGTCGTCGGTGACACCCAACGGTGCGTGCCTTTACTCAAACTTTCTCGTTACGACTGAGCCCTATGACCACTAAATCAACACTGACAGCGTTCTACTCGATCGTGACCCTGTTTACCGGCCTGGACATGGCGATTGTGATTGCCATGGTCTGGTTCGGCCTGGAAACCACCGGCTCGACATTCCTGGTGGGCGCCACGCTGTGCGTAGCGACGGTGGTGCCGTATGTGTGCGAACAATACATCGGCAAGTTTTTCACCATTGAACTGAGCATGAAACGCCTGCTGTACATCCGCCTGACCGCGTTCGCCGCCGTGCTTGGCCTGTCGTTCACGAACGCCGCCGTGTTGCCCATCGGCTTCCTGGCAATCGCGTTCGTGGTCGGTGTCACCGACTATTTCACCATCAGCACCCTCGAGTCGAAAAATACCAAGCTGGTATTGGCCGGCGCGACCGACAGCGACACCTCGGCGCGGCTGATGCAAACGTCAATCCAGATCGGCGCCTTCGGCGGCGCGCTGCTGGGCGGGGTGATCGTGGACGTGTTCTCGGTCAGCCAGACTCTCCAGATCATCAGCCTGGCGGCGATTGTCTCGCTGGCGGCGATCCTGTTCGTACAGGCCACGCCCGGCGCCGACAACACCGAGCAGGCCGGTGACAGCCCCGTGGCCCAGGCGCTGAACCTGCCGCGAAACCTCTACGTGCTGATCATTGTGTTAAGCATGATCGGGTTCCATATCGGCGCCTTCAACAGCCTGGTGCCGATCGTGTTTCAAAAGCTCAATGAGTGGAACGCCACCCTGTTCGGCGTGGCCAGCGGCCTGGCGGGCCTGGGTGCCTTCAGTGCGGCGGTGCTGCCACGTATCAAGCTCAACAGCTACAGCGCCATCCTCCTGGTGCTGCTGGCCGACGTGGCAATCGTGTATTTCCAGAACCTCTACGTGATGATGGTGGCCGCGTTCCTGCTGGGCTTTTGCATCAACAGCCTGCGCATCCAATTGCGCAAGAACCTGATCGAGTCGGCGCCCAATGCTCGGGTGGCCGACGTGATCGCTGCAAAGAGTTCGCTCTACTACCTGCTGGTCAGCGGTTCGGCGCCCATGATCCTGACGTTTTTCACCACCGCAGGATTCCTCGGGCTGGAAGGTGCGCGCCTGTTGATGATCGTCTCCGCCGGCCTGTTGGCCGCCGCCGTGCTGGCGTGGAACCTCACGCCGGCGGTTCCGGCCACCGCGACCCTTGAATAAGGAATGCCTCAATTGCCAACCGTACTGATCGTCGACCCGTTTTCCACCGGCAAACTCTACGCCCCGTTGTTCAAGGCCCAGGGCGTGAAGTGCATCGCGGTGATCTCCACCAACACCTTGCCCAGGCACTTCACCGATGACCTGATCCGGGAAGATTTCGAAGAGGTCTACCACTGGGAAGAGAGCCTGCTGGAAACCCTCGAGAAGCTGTCATTGAGCGCGGTGATCGCAGGCTGCGAGACCGCGATCTATCTCACCGATTACCTCACCGAAGTGCTGCGTATTGCGGGCAACAGCCGCATCACCAGCGACCTGCGGCGCAACAAGTTTTCCATGCAGCAAGCGCTCAAGAAACACGGATTGGCGAACATTGCGTCGCAACTGTTGAGTTCGCAAACCCGCATCCGGGAAGTCGTCGACTCGTTGGACGAAGCGGCCACCTACGTGGTCAAGCCGCTGAATTCGGCCGCCACCGAAGGCGTGGTATTCGCCCGGGGCAAGCACGAAGTGCAAACCGCCCTGAACAATGCGGCCTGGCGGCAGAAAAACGACCTTGGGGAGTTCAACCTCGGGTTTATCGTGCAGCCATTCGTGGCGGGGCCGGAGTACGTGGTGGACATGGTCGCCTTTGATGGCGAGTACACCATCGCCACGGTGTGCAAATACACCAAAATCCACAGAAACGGCAGCAAGTTTGTCTATGAAAGCCTGGACACCCTCGACCCCCAGGCACAAGAGCTGCAACCCTTGATCGACTACGCGCGCCAGGCAGCGGCGGCCCTGAGCATCGAGATCGGGCCGATTCATATGGAAATCATCTGGTCCGATGCGGGCCCGGTGATGATTGAAGCGGGCGGCCGTTTGCATGGCGGTATCGCCCCGCTGCTGTTTCAACAGGTGTACCAGCCGGACCTGTTATCGCTGGCCATCGACAGCTACCTCGGCCGGCCTCGCCCGCCGGCCGGAGTTGCACGTGAGATCAGCCATGGTCGTATTGGCTTTTTCTGTTCCGACGAGCGCCGCACCTTTACCGCGCCTTCACCTCAGGCGCTGCAGAGCGCAATGCTCGATGAAGCCTATTGCGGCCATCGCTTCTTCCTAAGCCCGGGCGACACCACGCCGGTCACGATCGACTTCGCCACCTGCCCAGGGCTGTTCTGGTTGCAGCACCCCAGCCTGCAACAGCTCGACGCCAGCACTGAACTGCTGCGCAACAAGCTATGGAGCTAAGGGCATGAAAAGTCGTTTGATCATTCAACAGTCAGCCCTTGACCTGGGCCTCAATAATGCGTGCGCCGCCGTTGTCGAAAACATCCGGGTGTCTGACGACCAGAGTTTCGTCAGTCTCTTGCAGAGCAACCTGAATCATGTGGCCTCGCACCTCAACGAACTGGACGCCAATCCCGTTTACGAAGGGTTTGCCCGCCAGCTTGAAAAGCTCGGCTATACCAACACGGTCAGCGCCAACGAAAAACTGCTGCGGCGCTTCATCGCCAACGGTGTGCGCCCGATCAATAACGTCGTCGATGCCTATAACGCCGTGGCGATCCGACACGGCGTCAGCATCGGCGTACACAGCTATCATCAGCGGGACGATATCCACGTCATGCGCTCGCCGGAACCGAGGGCCTTCCGCCCGTTGTTTGCCAAGAAGGACGTCATGATCCCCGCGGGCGACATCGTCTATACCTGCGGCGACGTGCCTTTGGCGAGCATCGGCAAAGTCGACGCCGATGCCCATGACTTCAGACTGACGAACGCATCGTCCAGCCTGCTGGTGGTGGTACTGGGGCATGACGACACCACGCTGGCATTCAACCAGACGGTCATCGCAGAATTCGTGGACACC
The DNA here is from genome assembly GCF_900004785.1 of Pseudomonas sp. 28 E 9. Taxonomy (NCBI): domain Bacteria; kingdom Pseudomonadati; phylum Pseudomonadota; class Gammaproteobacteria; order Pseudomonadales; family Pseudomonadaceae; genus Pseudomonas; species Pseudomonas sp. 28 E 9. Next base: position 118,688 of record NZ_CVTK01000055.1, read on the forward strand.
CTGCGCCAGACAATGCCGGCGCTGAATCACTACTTTCTCGAAACCTTCCACGACCACGCGCCGGCCTGATCGGGCACCAGCCGCTGCCGTCCCGGACGGCAGCGGCTAGCGCCAGGCCTTGAGCACCGGATTGACCACCACCTCATTCACGTGCTCGATCTTGAGCAGGTTTTCCTTCAATACCATCAACTCTTCAAAATGGCGGTAGCGCACGTCGAGCATCATGTCCACGTCGCCAAACAATGAATAGGCCTGCACCACCTCGCGATACTGGTGGATTTTCGGAAACACCAGGTGGCAGGTGCTCCCGTTGAGCTTGAGCATCAAAAATGCCGATTGCCGGGCCTCATCACCCTCAGCGACGCTGATGGTAAAGCCCAGGATAATGCCCTTTTCGATCAGTTTTTGAACCCGCGACTCCACGGCGGTTCGAGACTTGTGAACCTGGCGCGCCAGTTCGGCCAGGCTGACGCGGGAGTCATCCTTCAAGGCAGCAATTATCAGTTCATCGACCTTGTCCACTCTGCCACCCCCACACCGTTCCTTTCGATAACACACTCTCATTGCCGCTCACACATCGCTGGCACCTTCAGGTCGCAGACTTTACGCCAGCGGCGGGCTTGATACCCAATCGACTCACCCAAACCGCCGCCAGAATCACCAGGCCGCCCAGGGCCAGCCTTCCCAGCGGTTCATGCTGGTTCCAGATCAGCAGGTTCAGCAGCAGCCCCACCGGCACATGCAGGTTATTCATCACCGCCAGGGTGCCACCATTGACCAGGCACGCCCCCTTGTTCCACCAGTACATGCCCAGCGCGGTACTGATCAACCCCAGGAACACCAGCACCCCCCATTGCAGCGGCGCCTGGGGCAGAAAGTCTGCCTTGCCGAACAGCAGGAACGCGGGCAGCACCACCAGCAAGGCACCCAGGTAGAAATAACCGAAGCGTCGGTAATGCGGCTGATCGCTCGGATAGCGTGCCACCAGATGCTTGTACATGACTTGCCCGGCGGCGTAGGTGAAATTGGCCAGTTGCAGCAGCAGGAAGCCCATCAGGAAATTCGGCGTGATCTGGTCGAAGCGAATCACCGCCGCACCCGCCACCGCCACCAGTGCGGCGACCAGTGCCCAGGGATTGAACCGCCGGTTGAGCGCGTCTTCGATCAGGGTCACGTGCAACGGTGTGAGGATCGTGAACAGCAACACCTCCGGCACCGTCAGTACGCGAAAGCTCAGATACAGGCACACGTAGGTCACGCCGAACTGCAGCGCACCGATGACCAGCATGCCGCGCATGAAGGCCGGTGCCACCGAGCGCCAGCGGGTCAGTGGGATAAAGATCAACCCGGCCAGTACCACGCGCACCAGCACTGCGAAGTAGCTGTCGACGTGACCGGCGAGGTATTCGCCGATCAAGCTGAAGGAAAATGCCTGAATCAGGGTGACAACCAGTAGATAGCCCATGTGCGCCTCGTTTCGAATGGGCGCGACATTAAAGCTTTTCGATGCTCGAAGAAACTCGAGGCAAAAAAAACCCGACCTCGCTGAAGCGGCAGTCGGGCAGGAGCACTCAGGAGCAAACAGTGCAAAGGGAGGTTCGGTACGCGTACTTGAAGGGATTGCTTGGGGGCAGATAAACACCGGGGGATTATCTGGCGATTAAAGGATCAAGCCACCTGCGCGAACAGGGCGTTGGCGGACAGGGCCATGTAGGCTCTATCGGAAAATGCTGTGAGTCGATGCAGAAAAGATTAACCGTGGCCGCTTCGATTAAAAAGCGCAAAAAACTGCTATAACCCATCTATAAATTTGTTTATAAGCGGAGTCTGCCTGTCGCCGTGCTCCGCGCTTGCCTTATTTCGGCGCACACGTCAGGGCGATTCGCATCTTGATGATCGCGCGGTTGAACTTGACCGTGGTGTGGGTGCTTTTGCCTGCGGGCACGCTGACGGAGCGACGACGCGGCGCTTCCGGGCCATTGGTAAAGATTACAGAACACAGGGCATCCTGAGTGCCGTAGTTATTGAGCTGAATCGAGCTGATATCGCCGTCCACATCGGACGCGGTGTAGTCGATGCTTACGCCGTCGATCTGTTTAGTCACGTCGATCGGGTAGGCAAACGCGCTCATCGGCAGCAGCGCCAGCAACACACAACAGAATTTTCTCATTCGGCAGTCTCCAATAAGGACCGCCAGCTTAGGACAAGAGGAGCTCATCTTGAAAGCGCCCCGCGTGACCCTTGATCAATGGCGCACATTGCAGGCCGTGGTCGACCATGGCGGCTTCGCCCAGGCGGCCGAAGCGCTGCACCGTTCGCAGTCCTCGGTGAGCTACACCGTGGCGCGCATGCAGGACCAGCTCGGCGTGCCGCTGCTGCGCATCGACGGGCGCAAGGCGGTACTCACCGATGCGGGTGAAGTGCTGCTGCGCCGCTCCCGGCAACTGGTGAAGAATGCCAGCCAACTGGAAGATCTTGCCCACCATATGGAACAAGGCTGGGAGGCCGAAGTGCGGCTGGTCGTGGATGCGGCCTATCCCAACGCGCGCCTGGTACGCGCCCTGACCGCCTTCATGCCGCAGAGCCGAGGCTGCCGGGTGCGCTTGCGTGAGGAGGTGTTGTCCGGCGTCGAGGAGCTTTTGATAGAAGGCGTGGCTGACCTGGCGATCTGCGGCTTCAGCATTCCCGGTTACCTGGGCACCGAAATGAGCGATGTGGAATTCGTCGCCGTGGCCCATCCCGAGCACGGGTTGCACCGCATGCACCGCGAGTTGAGCTTCCAGGACCTGGAAAGCCATATGCAGGTGGTCATCCGCGACTCCGGTCGCCAGCAACCGCGGGATGTGGGTTGGCTCGGCGCCGAACAGCGCTGGACCGTCGGCAGCCTGGCCACCGCCGCCGCGTTCGTGGGCAGCGGCCTGGGGTTTGCGTGGTTGCCCCGGCACATGATCGAGCGCGAACTCGCCGAAGGCCTGCTCAAGCAACTGCCGTTGGAACAGGGCGTCAGCCGCCATCCCACGTTCTATTTGTATTCGAACAAGGACAAACCCCTGGGGCCGGCGACGCAGATTCTCGTGGAACTGCTACGCACCTTTGATACCGCTCCGCTGGACGCGCCCTTCGCGGCCCCTCGGCAAGCCTGAAACGCAGTGAACCCATGGCCCGGAAAGAAATCTATGTAAAACTGCTGCCCAACGCGCGACCGGTGGTGATTGAAGATTCCCGCCACGCCCTTGGATCAACTCGACACCATTACCCAGGATCACTGACCCATGCTGAAAAAAATTGCCTTCCTTGCCGGTTCCGTTCTGTTCGCTGCCAACCTGATGGCGGCCGAACCGGCCAAGGCGCCCCACGTACTGATTTCCACCACCAATGGCGACATTGAAATCGAACTCGACCCGGTCAAGGCGCCGATCAGCACCAAGAATTTCCTCGCCTATGTCGACAAGGGTTTCTACACCAACACGATTTTTCACCGTGTGATCCCGGGTTTCATGGTCCAGGGCGGCGGGTTTACCCAGCAAATGTCGCAAAAGCCGACCGAAGCACCGATCAAGAACGAAGCCAGCAACGGCCTGCATAACGTGCGCGGCACCTTGTCCATGGCTCGCACCAATGACCCGAACTCGGCCACCAGCCAATTCTTCATCAACGTGGCCGACAATGCCTTCCTCGACCCGGGCCGCGATGCCGGTTACGCGGTATTTGCCAAGGTGGTCAAGGGCATGGACGTGGTGGATGTCATCGTCAATTCGCAGACCACCACCAAGCAAGGCATGCAGAACGTGCCAATCGATCCTGTCCTGATCAAGTCGGCCAAGCGCATCGACTGAGGTCTGCAGGAACTTCCGCACGTTGCCCACAAGGCGACGTGCGCATTTGAAAGGAGAGCCCGCACGGCGGGCGTCAAGCCTAATGCTCTATCGTCGTTTTGAACAACTGATCGACATCTTCCGCGATGCTCCCAGCGCGGCCCCGCCCGATAAAGTCCTGCCCTTCTACCTCTACTACCTGCGCCAGGTGTGGCCGTGTTTTGCCGCGCTGTTGGTGGTGGGCCTGGTCGGTGCGCTGATCGAGGTCGCGCTGTTCAGCTACCTGAGCCGCATCATCGACCTGGCCCAGGGCACGCCGCCCGCGAATTTCTTCCAGGTGCACAGCACCGAGCTGATCTGGATGGCCGTGGTCGCCCTGCTGCTGCGGCCGATTTTCAACAGCCTGCATGACTTGCTCGTGCACCAGACCATCAACCCCGGCATGACCAGCCTGATCCGCTGGCAGAACCACAGCTACGTGCTCAAGCAGAGCCTGAATTTCTTCCAGAATGATTTCGCCGGGCGCATTGCCCAACGCATCATGCAAACCGGCAACTCGTTGCGTGACTCTGCGGTGGCAACGGCCGAAGCCATCTGGCACGTGTCGATCTATGCCATCACCTCGCTGGTGTTGTTTGCCGAGGCCGACTGGCGACTGATGATTCCGTTGATCATCTGGATCATCTGCTACTGCCTGGCATTGCGTTACTTCGTGCCGCGGGTCAAGGAGCGTTCGGTGATCTCTTCCGAAGCACGCTCCAAACTCATGGGACGCATCGTCGACGGCTACACCAACATCACCACCTTGAAGCTGTTTGCCCATACGCAGAATGAGCAGGAATACGCCAAGGAAGCGATTGTCGAGCAAACCGAAAAAACCCAACTGGCGGCGCGCGTGCTCACCAGCATGGACGCGGTCATCACCGTCCTGAACGGCCTGCTGATCGTCACCACCACAGGCCTGGCCCTGTGGCTGTGGACGCAGTCGCTGATTTCCGTCGGCGCCATTGCCCTGGCCACCGGCCTGGTGATTCGCATCGTCAATATGTCCGGCTGGATCATGTGGGTGGTCAACGGCATTTTCGAAAACATCGGCATCGTGCAGGATGGCCTCAAGACCATCGCCCAGCCGCTCGCGGTGGTCGACCGCGCCGACGCCCCGCGCCTGGAAGTGCCCCGCGGCCTGGTGCGCTTCGAGCAGGTGGATTTCCACTACGGCAAGCAGAGCGGGATCATTGGCGGCCTGAACCTTGAGATCAAGGCCGGGGAGAAGATCGGCCTGATCGGCCCGTCCGGCGCGGGCAAGTCGACCCTGGTCAACCTGCTGCTGCGCCTCTACGACCTGCAGGGCGGCCGCATCCTGATCGACGGCCAGGACATCGCCGAAGTCGCCCAGGAAAGCCTGCGCGCGCAGATCGGCATGATCACCCAGGACACCTCGCTGCTGCACCGCTCGATCCGCGACAACCTGCTGTACGGCAAGCCGCAGGCCACCGACGAAGAACTCTGGGCCGCCGTGCACAAGGCGCGCGCCGACGAGTTCATCCCGCTGCTGTCGGATTCCGAGGGCCGTACCGGGTTGGATGCCCATGTGGGCGAGCGTGGGGTGAAACTCTCCGGCGGCCAGCGTCAACGGATCGCCATCGCCCGCGTGCTGCTCAAGGATGCACCGATCCTGATCATGGACGAAGCCACCTCGGCACTGGACTCCGAAGTGGAAGCCGCGATCCAGGAAAGCCTGGAAACCCTGATGCAGGGCAAGACCGTGATTGCAATCGCGCATCGACTCTCGACCATCGCGCGCATGGACCGACTGGTCGTACTGGAAAAAGGCCGGATCGCCGAAAGCGGCAGCCACGCCCAATTGCTGGCCCATGGCGGGCTGTATGCGCGGTTGTGGCAGCACCAGACGGGTGGGTTCGTTGGCATCGATTGAAGGCATCGAGACCGGCAGACTCTAAGGTTAGTGCAGCCTGATCATTCCCACGCTCCGCGTGGGAACGATCTTACGGGCAGGCCTGCCGATAAGGCAGGGCGGAACTTTTGACGTGTTGATCAGCCTTGATGAGCCTGCATGTACTGGCGCAAGAGCTGGTTAATGCGGGTCTGGTAGCCAGTGCCTTGACCTTTGAACCACTCTAGAACATCCGCATCAAGTCGAATGGTGACCGCCTGCTTCACAGGAACACGCAGTTCAGCACGTCGAAAAAACTCAGCATCCAGTTCAGGAATTTCACTGGTATCAATATCTTTGTCGCTCATCTTGGCCAGGCGCTCCCAATCAGTTTTCGATGTTTGCGTCATAATACTTCTTGGTTCTTTTCGGGCGGAAATGATACGGATCGATCGTTGGCTCAAGCCTGCCGATAAGGCAGCGCCGACCTCGCCTCTTCTGCATACGCCAGGATGCCCACTCGCTCGCGCTCGAGGAAATCCTCCACGGCGTTTTTCAGCCCCGGATGGCGCAGGTAATGCCACGAACGGGTAATCACCGGTTCGAAGCCGCGAATCAGTTTGTGCTCGCCTTGAGCGCCGGCGTCGAAGCGTTGCAGGCCGTGGGCGATGGCGTAGTCCATGCCCTGGTAGAAACAGGTCTCGAAATGCAGCCGGTCGAACTCCGCCAGGCAGCCCCAATAGCGGCCGTAGAAGCTGTCACCGCCGATCAGGCTGAACGCCATGGCCACCGGGCGTGAGCCCTGTTTGGCCAGGACCACGCGAATCGCCTCGGGCATGCGCTCGGCCAGCAGGCTGAAAAACGCCCGGGTCAGGTAGGGCGACTGGCGGCGTACCGCATAGGTGTTGGCGTAACAGTCGTAGACAAAATCCCACTGGGCTTCGCTCAGTTCATGGCCCTGCAACCACTCGAACTCGATACCCTGCCCCGCCACCTGTTCGCGCTCTTTGCGCATCTGTTTGCGCTTGCGTGAACTCAGGGCGTCGAGAAAATCCTGGAAGTCGCGGTAGCCACGGTTCTGCCAGTGGAACTGGCAGCCCAGGCGCTGCAACCAGCCGGGTTGCCGGGCCAATGCGTCATCGGCCAGCGCGTCGGTGAAATTGACATGGGCACTGGATAGCCCTTCGATTTCCAGGTAACCGGGCAGGCTGTTCAGCAGTTCGAAGCCGTCCTCGGCATTGGCCGCAAGCAAACGCGGGCCGCTGACCGGACTGAACGGCACGGCCGTCAGCAGCTTGGGGTAGTAGTCGATGCCGGCGCGTGCGCAGGCGTCGGCCCACCCATGATCGAACACGTACTCGCCATAGGAATGCCATTTGCGATAACCGGGCAATGCCGCCACCAGCCGCTCGCCTTCCCAATGCAGCAAATGCTCCGGTTGCCAGCCCGAATGGGGCCCCAGGCTGCCACTGTCTTCCAGCGCGCTCAGGAACGCATGCCGCACGAATGGCTGGGCCTGCGGCGCCAGGGCATCCCAGGCCTGCGGGGCGATGTCGGACAGGCTGTCCAGGCGTTGCAGCGGCATCGGCATCTTCTCTGTGTCTTGGGCGTGAAAGCCTGGCGAGTATCGCCTATCACAGCCGTGTACACACCCGGAAAAAACCCGGGACACAACTCCAAATCAATAGTTCCGTGGGCAAACCAATTGTCATGGAGATGAAATCACTTAGCCACTACTCCGTCATAAACCGTCGCGATACTGACGCCTGTTTTTAGAGCACCCGGGTTTGCCAGGTGGCCTTTTTTCCGTCCGTCATCGGTCGGTTGTGTCCTGGAGGGTTTGTTACCCCTCCTCACTTTCGGAGATTGATATGCGTCTTGCTTCCACTAAAACTGCGGCGGTCCTGTGCGGCGGCCTGTTGCTGGCCCTGAGCGTTCCGGCCAGCGCTGCAGTCGACGCTAAGTTGCTCGACATGCTCAAGGCCAACGGCCAGATCACTGCTTCGCAGTACACCGAATTGCAGAACGAGTTGGCCAAGGACCAGAAAGAACAGCAGATCGCACGCCAGGCTCAACAGGAAACCAACGAACAGATTGCCGCCACCGCGAAAAAGACCAACGAGCTGAGCAGCTTCGACCAGAAGCTGGCCTGGGCCGCCAAGACTCAGTTCAAGGGCGATGTGCGTTTTCGCCAGGAAACCATCAAGATCGACGGTGAGCCCAACAACGGTGGGCGTGACAAGGACCGTCAACGTATCCGCGCGCGCCTGGGTGCCTACACCGAGATCAACCCGCAGGTGGACACCGGTATCCGTATCGCCACGGGCGGCGGCGACGATGCGCGTTCCACCAACCAGGACCAGGATGGTTACTTCGATAAGAAATCGATCTGGCTGGACCTCGGCTACATCGACTACCACCCTGACCAGATCAAGAACCTGCACGTGATCGGCGGCAAGATGATGCAACCGTGGGTGAGCATGGGCGATGTGATCTGGGACAGCGATATCAACCCCGAAGGCCTGGCCGTCACCTACAAATACCCGCTGGGCGGCAGCGCCGAACTGTTCGGCAGCCTGGGCAACTACAACCTCAAGGACAACGTCGACGGCGACGGCGTGCAATTTCGCCACGACCTGCGCCTGACATCCGGCCAGTTGGGCACGCGTTTCTCGCTGACCGACAACCTGAAAATGACCCTGGGCGGCAGTGTCTACGCCTACCAGAACGATAAGGACAGCCGCTGCACGACCACCACCACGCCTTGCGCACTGGCGGTCAACGGCAACTCGGCCAATAACGAATTCCGCTTGTATGAAGGCTTTGCCCAGGCCGACATCGGCGGCCTGGCAGTGCCGCTGGCCTTCTACGGCCAATACGTGAAAAACAACGATGCCGTGACCGATCAGGACACCGCCTGGTTGGTGGGTGCCAAGTCCAAGGTGTTCGGTTTCAACCTCGACTACAACTACCGCGATACGCAACGTGACGCAGTGGTAGGCGCCTTCACCGACTCGGACTTCGCCAACGGCACCACCGGTTCGCGCGGTCACAAGATGAAGGTCAGCTACGACATCGACAAGAACTTCGCCCTGGGCGCCACGTACTTCCTGACCAAGGCTGACTACGCCAGCCGGACTCAGCGTGATGCCAACACCAACACCCTGCAGCTGGATGCTGAAGCCAAGTTCTAACCTCACCCTGTAGGAGCGAGCATGCTCGCGAAGAACGAACAGGCAGCGCGTTTATCCAGGATACCCGCGTTATCGTTGACGTTTTTCGCGAGCGAGCTCGCTCCTACACATCTTTACGCCGCTCGGCCGCGAGCCGCTCGGCCAGCGCATCCGCATCCTTCACCGGCTCGTCCGGCATGATCCGCAACGTCGCCTGCATCAGGCGCATCTGACGGATAAAGCGCCGGCAGTTCGGACAGAACATCAAGTGATGACGCACCAGCAGACGCTCACGAAAGGTCAATTGCCCATCGAGGTAGTCACTGGAACGTGCCACTTGCTCCTTACACGTCAACATTCGCCCGTTTCCTCAAAATGCTCCACTGTGGCAAAGACTTTAAGCCGTGCCCGATGCAGCAGCACACGCACATTGGAGAGTGAGAGTGTCAGAAGATTACAGATTTGCTCCAGCTCCAGGCCCTGGCGTTCACGCAGCACCAGCACGCTGCTTTGCAATTCGGACAGGCTCAGCAGGGTGTGCTCCAGGCAGTTGCGCAATTCCTCTTCGGTGAGCAAGGCTTCCGGCGTGTCCTGGTGCCAGGCATACGGGGCTACGGCCCAGTGCCCATCGTCAGGCGTAAAGCGTTCATCACCGATGGTTCCATGGGGAGAAGGCAGGTCGTCAAGCAACACCTCCCGACGATTTTGCTTGTAGCGGCCCTTGGCGGCGTTCGCGGTGATCGTCAGCAGCCAGGTCTTCAGGCTGGAACGCCCTTCGAACCTGGCGAGGTTGCGGACCACTGACAGCCAGGCATCCTGCACCACCTCATCGGCATGCCGCTGGCCGACGATGGCATAGGCCACCGCGCGCATCGCACTCTGATACGTGGTGACCAACTCCTTGTAGGCCCGCTGCTCGCCCTTGAGCAGGCGTTCAAGCAGATGCGTGTCGTCCGCTGCTGCCATTCAACACCTCACTGTAAACGCGCAGACCCGCTCCGCCATCAGCGTTTGCGCAGGATCACGCTGCCGATGGAGTAGCCGGCCCCGAACGAGCTGAGCACCGCCACGGCGCCTTTGGGCAAGTCGTCCTGATACGTGTGGAACGCAATCACCGAGCCTGCCGAACTGGTATTGGCGTAGGTATCGAGGATCACCGGCGCCTCTTCCACCGAGGCCTCGCGCCCCAGCAGTTTCTTCACGATCAAGTGGTTCATGCTCAGGTTGGCCTGGTGCAGCCAGAAGCGCTTCACATCGGTGACGTCCAGTTGGTTTTCCGCCAGGTGCTCGCCAATCAACTCGGCCACCATCGGGCAGACATCGCGGAACACTTTGCGGCCTTCCTGCACGAACAGTTTGTCCGGCGCGCCGACGCCCTCTTCCGCGGTGCGGTTGAGAAAGCCGAAGTTGTTGCGGATGTTGTTGGAGAACTTGGTCAGCAGCTTGGTGCTCACCACGTCGAACTGGTGCTCGGAGGTCGCCAGGTCGGCCCGCTCGAGGATCACCGCCGTGGCGGCATCGCCAAAGATGAAGTGGCTGTCGCGGTCACGGAAATTCAGGTGACCGGTGCAGACTTCCGGGTTGACCATCAGGATCGCCCGGGCCTGGCCCAACTGGATGCTGTTGGCGGCATTCTGAATCCCGAAGGTGGCCGAGGAACACGCCACGTTCATATCAAAACCGAAGCCCTCAATACCCAGGGCTTCCTGCACCTCGATGGCGATGGCCGGGTACGCACGCTGCAGGTTGGAACAGGCGACGATCACGCCATCGATATCGGCGGCGGTCTTGCCGGCGCGTTGCAGGGCCTGCTCGGCAGCGCCGACGGCCATCTGGCAGAGCACCGACCATTCGTCGTTGCTGCGCTCGGGCAAGCGTGGGGCCATGCGCCGAGGGTCAAGAATGCCGTCCTTGTCCATGACGAAGCGGCTCTTGATGCCCGAGGCCTTTTCAATGAACGCCGCACTGGACTCAGTCAACGCCTGCACGTCGCCGCGCTCGATGGCCGCAGCGTTTTCGCTGTTGAACTGCTGCACATAGGTATTGAAAGACTGCACCAGCTCTTCGTTGGAGATGCTGTTGGCCGGGGTGTACAGGCCAGTGCCGCTGATGACGACGTTATGCACGGTCGTTCCTCTAAATCTGTCAGGCAGAAGATATTGGTACCGTCGTACCAAACTTTAGGTCGTTTGATTCCGTCCAGCGGGCATCAAACTGGCAACGCTTTATTCCATCGCGTCGCTGCTACGACGATCCCGGCATTTATGGGCGCGAAGTTTGCCACAAACACCGGGGTTTGGCGCCACTTCCCGGACAGACACCGTTAAATGTGGGAGAAGGCTTGCCCCCGATGGCGGTGTATCAGCCAAGGCATCAGTGACTGACACTCAGTCATCGGGGGCAAGCCCCCTCCCACAGTTGGACCCTGTTATCAGTTGCTCGCGGCGGTACTGAACCCAAATCCTTGTCGGAAATGTCCTCGATAGTCCGGCTGCACACAGCTCACAATGTGGGAGGGGGCTTGCCCCCGATGGCGGTGTATCAGTCAAGACATCAGTGGCTGACACTCAGTCATCGGGGGCAAGCCCCCTCCCACATTTGCCCCCTGCTCACTTGGGCAACCGGGAAGACCTCAAGGCTCTACCTGGCTCCATTGCTTGCTCAGTCGCTTGTCGGATATGGGCACCTTGGTCCCCAACTGCTGGCCGAACAACGACACCCGATATTCCTCCAGCCACCATCGATACAGTTCCAACTGCGGATCGCGCTTGCCTTCCTGGGTGTGTTTGTTCAGGCGGTTCTGGTACTGGGCCCACAGGCCGCTCAGTTCGGTGCTCCACACACGGTCCTTCTGCACCTGGCTCGGCAGTTTTTCCAGGCGCAGCTCGATGGCCTTGAGGTAACGCGGCAGTTCCTTGAACCACTGCGCCGGGGTCTCGCGCACAAACCCTGGGTACACCAGATGACTCAGTTGCTGCTTGATATCGTTCAAGGCGACCGCCTGGGCCAGGTCGATCTTGCCCTTGAAGCGCTTTTGCAGGCCATGCCAGAGTTTCAGCACGTCCAGGGTCAGGCGCGCCAGGCGCTCGGCATGTTCGGTCCAGCCGCCACGCTTGCGCTCGGCCAGCGCGGCCAGCCCGGCACCATCGCGCGGTAAAGTGGCTTCGCCCTCCAGTACGCAGGTGTCGAGACTGGCGAGCAGGATATCTTCCACCAGTGCATCGATGCGCCCCAGTTCGCGATACATCAGGCCCAATTCGGTCAGCCCCGGCAATTTGCCACGCAGGAATTTCGCCGGTTCCGCCAGTTGCTGCATCAACAGACGCTGCAAGGCACGGCGGTGCTGGAATTCGGCCTCGGCGGCCGTAGAGAAACGCCCTTCCTTGACCGTGCCGTTTTCTTCCACCAGCGCCGGGTACACCGTCATCGACAGGCCGGCGATGTTCTGCTGGGTCTTCTCAGCGACCGCCGCAAACACCTTGGCCTCCACCGGCTGCTGGCTTTTCGCAGTTTGCGGTACCGCCAGCGCCGCCTGGCTGGCCTCGGCGAAACGTGCCGTCAGCTCTGCCAAATCACGGCCTTCGCCAAGGAACTTGCCCTGGCCGTCGACCACTTCAAGGTTCATCTTCAGGTGGTTTTCCACCTGCTGCGCCGCCTCGGCCCAGGCTTCGTCGCTGACCCGCGCGCCGGTCATGCGCAGCAATTCACGGCCCAGCGCCTGGGGCAGCGAGCCCTGGCCGAACTCGATGCGCTGCAGCGCGGCCTTGACGAAATCCGGCACCGGCACGAAGTTCTTGCGCAGCGCCTTGGGCAGGTTGCGCACCAGAGCGATGCACTTGGCTTCGATTACCCCCGGCACCAGCCATTCCAGGCGCTCGGCCGGCAATGCCGGCAGCAATGGCGCCGGCACGCGCAGGGTGACGCCGTCACGCGGGTGGTTGGGCTCGAAGTGGTAACTCAAGGCCAGGGCCAGGTCGCCCAGGTGCAAGGTGTCCGGGTAATGCGCGGCGGTGACTTCACTGGCTTCGCGGGCCAGCACGTCTTCCTCGCGCATGATCAGCAGTTGCGGGTCTTTCTGGCTGTTGACCTTGTACCAGCTGTCGAAGGTCGCCGTCTGGTGGATCTCTGCCGGCAGGCGCGCATCGTAGAAGGCGTAGAGGGTTTCTTCGTCGGCCAGGATGTCGCGTCGGCGCGCCTTGGCTTCCAGTTCGTCGAGCTGCTCCAGCAGTTGCTGGTTGGCCGCAAGGCACTTGGCTCGCGACTGGATTTCCCCACGCACCAGGCCTTCGCGGATAAACAGCTCGCGCGACACCACCGGATCGATCGGCCCGTAATGCACCGGCCGGCGTCCGACCACGATCAGCCCGAACAAGGTGATCTGTTCAAACGCCACCACCTGGCCGCGCTTTTTCTCCCAATGCGGTTCGAAATGGTTTTTCTTGATCAAGTGCCCGGCCAGCGGTTCGATCCAGTCGGCGTCGATCTTGGCCACCATGCGCGCATACAGCTTGGTGGTTTCCACCAGTTCGGCGGTCATCAGCCATTGCGGACGTTTCTTGCCGATGCCCGAAGAAGGGTGAATCCAGAAGCGCCGCTGACGCGCGCCCAGGTAGTCGCCGTCCTCGGTCTTCTGGCCGATCTGGCTGAGCAAGCCGGACAGCACCGCCTTGTGCAATTTCGGAAAATCCGCCGGTTCCTTGTTGATCGTCAACTGCATGTCGCGGCAGATCAGGCTCAACTGGCGATGGGAATCGCGCCATTCGCGCAGGCGCAGGTAGTTGAGGAAATTCTTCCGACACCAGTTGCGCAGCGGGCTGGCGGTCAGTGCCTGGCGCTGTTCTTCGAAGCCGCGCCACAGATTGACCAGCCCGGCGAAGTCCGAATCCGCGTCTTTCCACTGCGCATGGGCCTGGTCGGCGGCTTGCTGGCGCTCCGGCGGACGCTCGCGCGGGTCCTGGATCGACATGGCGCTGGCGACGATCAGCACTTCCTGCAAGCTGCCCAGCTTGGCGGCTTCGAGCAGCATGCGGCCCATGCGCGGGTCCACCGGCAGGCGCGCCAGTTGGCGGCCCAACGGCGTGAGCTGGCTGTTGCGGTCCACCGCCGACAGCTCTTGCAGCAGGTTGAAACCGTCGCTGATGGCCTTGCCATCCGGCGGTTCGATAAACGGGAAGTCGGTGATTTCACCCAGGCGCAGGTGCAGCATCTGCAGGATCACTGCGGCGAGGTTGGTGCGCAGGATTTCCGGGTCGGTAAATTCCGGGCGCCCGATAAAGTCTTCTTCGCTGTACAACCGAATGCAGATGCCCGGCTCGACCCGGCCGCAACGGCCTTTACGCTGGTTGGCGCTGGCCTGGGAGATCGCCTCGATCGGCAGGCGCTGCACCTTGGCGCGGTAGCTGTAGCGGCTGATGCGCGCGGTGCCGCTGTCGATCACATAACGAATGCCCGGCACGGTCAACGAGGTTTCCGCGACGTTGGTCGCCAGTACCACGCGGCGGCCCGGGTGGGATTGGAAAATACGCTGTTGCTCGGCCGGTGACAGGCGCGCATACAACGGCAGGATCTCTGTGTGCTTGAGCTGGGCCTTGCGCAGCATCTCGGCGGCGTCGCGAATCTCGCGTTCGCCGGGCAGGAACACCAGCACATCGCCGGGGCTGCGCCGTTCGCTGCGCTCATAGGCGGCGATTTCATCGAGGGTGGCGAGGATCGCCTGGTCGACGGTGAGGTCGTCCTCGACGCGGTTGCCCTCCTCGTCCTGTTCCAGGGTCAGCGGGCGGTACCAGGTGTCGACCGGGAACGTGCGGCCCGAGACTTCGACAATCGGCGCATCGTCGAAGTGCTTGGAGAAACGTTCAAGGTCGATGGTGGCCGAGGTGATGATGACTTTCAGGTCGGGCCGGCGCGGCAACAGCGTCTTGAGGTAACCGAGCAGAAAGTCGATGTTCAGGCTGCGCTCGTGGGCTTCGTCGACGATGATCGTGTCATAGCGCTCCAGATAGCGGTCGTTCTGGGTTTCCGCCAGCAGGATACCGTCGGTCATCAGCTTGATCAGCGTATTGGAGTCGCTCTGGTCCTCGAAGCGCACCTGATAGCCGACCAACGCGCCGAGCGGGGTGGCCAGTTCTTCGGCGACACGGCTGGCAACGCTGCGCGCGGCGATCCGGCGTGGCTGGGTATGGCCGATCAGGCCGTATTGGCCACGGCCGATTTCCAGGCAGATCTTCGGCAACTGGGTGGTTTTACCCGAACCGGTTTCGCCGGCAATGATCAGCACCTGGTGCTTGTTCAGCGCAGCCTTGATCTCGTCACGCTTGGCTGCAATCGGCAGGCTGTCGTCGTAACGAATCACCGGCAGGCTCGCACGCCGCGCCGTGACCTGGGCGCAGGACGCCTGCTTGCGCGCCACCCACTGCGCCAGCTTTTCCTCGTCAGGCTTCTTGCGCAGCTCAAGCAACTGCCGACGCAAGCGGTGGCGGTCGGCGAGCATGGCGTGATCGAGGGTGTTGAGCAGTTGGTCGAGGGTGGGTACTTGGTCAGTCATCTGGGTGGCAAGGGTCTTTTGGTGAGGCAGGTCTGCCCTGCACAGCGTGGATCAATTGAATGGGGAAAGATTGTCGCAGATTTCTCCCGGCCTTGAGACGGTCAATCAAAAATGAACGCGCGGGCTTAGGCGCTTTGGCGAAATTGACTACATGAATCGATAAACGATTCCGACTATTCAATAGCAGAAATCCGATTGGATGAACGCGATGCAACCGGCTCAATGAGGATGCACAGATCGAGGATTTGACGCCTGTCTCTACACGGGATTGAGCGCTCGACCTTTAACCTCCCACAACACAGCCAGGAGTCTTTATGCCGATAGATCGTATGTCTTACTCGCGAGCTGGCGGTTACGGCCATTCCTTTGCGCAAAAGCATCAACGCACTCCGGAATATACGTCCCAAGGTGCATCAAGTTCCTCAGACAGCTCATGGAAAACCATTGAAACGCTGAGAAGTCTGCCCAAGACTTTCCCGACTTCCACCGTCAGCCAAAGTCACCTTGATAAACCTATCGGTCTGTTGCAACGAAAAATAGAACTGCAGAACAAAGGCCTCCCGACGGAAAACGTCGATGCAGCCTATAAAGAGTCAATGCATGATCTCTATAAAGAGACAGCGACAGCGCAGAAGCATGCTCCGGACGAGATGGACCGAAACCGCACGAGCAACTGGAGCAATAAAATATTGGAGACCAATAAAGACAGCCCATTCGTAGCCATGCAGTAAAGCGGTCCAGACCAACAATCCTGTCGAACGATACATTCCCATGCCCAAGCTAGCGAAAACCTGGTCAGGTCTAGAAAATTAACGCGTCACCTGTTGAAACTGGAGTTTAAAATGCCCATCGATTCCGTCACCCCACGC
Organism: Pseudomonas sp. 28 E 9; assembly: GCF_900004785.1. Taxonomy (NCBI): domain Bacteria; kingdom Pseudomonadati; phylum Pseudomonadota; class Gammaproteobacteria; order Pseudomonadales; family Pseudomonadaceae; genus Pseudomonas; species Pseudomonas sp. 28 E 9. The sequence goes on from NZ_CVTK01000055.1 coordinate 134,983, forward strand.
CCGCCAAGCTACACACAGTCCATGCAGGCTCAACCGCGCTCAAAAGAGTCGCTGCCACCACCCCAATATGAATTCCCCCCCGCCTACACAGAAAAGGCGTCTTCTACATCAAGCCCTCGAACCACGTCGACGCCAGTCACCAGCCTGACAGCCCAAAGAATTGCGAATTACCACACAACCAGCCAGGCAGTACGCGGGATGAACTTCATGAGCGGGGTTTGACACTGCGATCGTGCCGGGACATCTGTCTCACCTCTTTCATCGATACGCCAACAAGATGTCTGACGCCACGCGGTTCAAACACCGCTGGTTCTTATGATTCATCGCATTGCTTGCGCCGGTAAGGGAATACATCAATGACCTTACCGGCACGTATCGCCTCCTGCAGGCCCTTCCAGTAATCGGCGTCATACAGCTCGCCATGCAACTCATCGAACAACCTGCGCTGACCGGCGTCGGCGAACAGAAACGGTGGAAATTCTTCGGGGAACACATCCAGCGGACCGATGGAGTACCAGGGTTCCGAAGCCATTTCATCCTCGGGAGTGTGCGGCGTGGGAATGTGGCGGAAGTTGGCTTCGGTGAGAAAACAGATTTCATCGTAGTCGTAGAACACCACCCGGCCGTGACGGGTGACGCCGAAGTTCTTGAGCAGCATGTCACCTGGGAAGATATTCGCCGCCGCCAGCTGCTTGATCGCCAGGCCGTAGTCTTCCAGGGCTTCGCGCACCTGGGCGGGGTTGGCGTTGTCGAGGTAGAGGTTGAGCGGGGTCATGCGCCGTTCGGTCCAGCAGTGGCGGATCAGGACGCTGTCGCCCTCCACTTCGACGGTGCCGGCGGCCACTTCCAGCAACTCGGCGAGGCACTCGGGCTCGAACTTGCTCAAGGGAAAGCGGAAGTCGGCGAACTCCTGGGTATCGGCCATGCGCCCTACCCGGTCGACACTTTTGACCAGCCGGTACTTCTCGATCACCGTAGCGCGGTTGACGTTTTTCGACGGTGAGAAACGGTCCTTGATGATCTTGAACACCGTGTTGAAACCCGGCAGGGTAAACACGCTCATGACCATGCCACGCACGCCCGGCGCCATGATGAATTGATCATCGGTGGTCGCCAGGTGGTTGATCAGTGCGCGGTAGAACTCCGACTTGCCGTGCTTGTAAAAGCCGATGGAGGTGTACAGCTCGGCAATGTGCTTGCCGGGCAGGATGCGTTTGAGAAAGCCGATGAACTCCGCAGGTACCGGCACATCGACCATGAAGTACGACCGGGTGAAGGAAAAGATGATCGACACGTCGGCCTCATCAGTGATCAACGCATCGATCTGGATTCCCCGCCCTTCGCGGTGCAGCAACGGGATCACCAACGGCCATTGTTCGTCGCGGGTGTAGATACGTCCGACGAGGTAGGCGCCTTTATTGCGGTAAAGCACCGAGCAAAACAGCTCGACGTGCAGGTCCGGGTCTTTGCACACCCAGTCCGGCAGGTTGTCCCGCAGTTGCGCTTCCAGGCGGCGCAGGTCGGCAGGCAAGTCGGCGTAAGGCTCACTGAAGCGGTAGTCCGCGAAAATCTGCGCGAGCATGTCCGCCATCTTGCCGGCAGGCGTGTAGGTGCGGGTTTGCGCAGCCCGCGTCCGCTGCTGGCTGGGCCGCGTGGTATGAATGAACATGCAGCCATCGCTGATCAGGTCATGGCTGAACAGGCTGCAAAACACCGAGTTGTACCAGGTCTCGGACAGCTCGTCGTCAAAGCGCAGGTCGATCAGGCCGATGTAGGCACTCTTTACCAGCGGCCAGCGTTCGATGTCCTGCAACACGCCCGCCTCGAAAGCCGCCCGCAGACGCGCCGTGACCTCCCCCACCTTCTCTTCGTAGAGGTTGATGCGCGCCGCCGAAGCGGCCTGCCCTTGCTGCCACTGGGCCTTTTCGAAACGTTCGCGCGCGCCATCGGTGATCTGGCGAAAGTGCTCACGGTAGTCGTCGAAACCGTCGAGGATCATCCGGGCGATAGCGAGGGCGGGCTGCGACATGCGGAAAACCTCGAACGGGTTGCGGGAAGCCCTGAGCTTAGCCAGTGAACCGAGGCAGGAGAAGGCCGATTTTTCATTGGCGACGCTACTTAGCGATTGTGCCAACCGTAACGCTGGGCAACACTCCGCCGCCTGATTGCGTAGGAGTTTTCCGTGAAACCTGTCGACACCCTGTACCTGCTGGGACTGGCCGCCATCTGGGGTGCGAGTTTCCTGTTCATGCGCATCATCGCGCCGGAAATCGGCAGCGTGCCGACCGCGTTTTTCCGCGTATCGATCGCTGCCGCCGGCTTGTTGGTGATCCTTTCGATGATGCGCGTGAGCTGGGACTTCCAGGGCAAGTTCAAGACCGTGCTGCTGTTGGGCGTGATCAACTCCGGGATTCCGGCCACGCTGTACTCGGTAGCCGCGCAGGTATTGCCGGCGGGTTACTCGGCCATTTTCAACGCCACTACGCCATTGATGGGCGTACTGATTGGCGGGATGTTTTTCAGTGAACGCCTGACGCCCTCGAAAATCGCCGGGGTGTGCCTGGGCCTGTTCGGCGTGGGCGTGCTGACCCGGGCGGGCCCGGTGGCGTTTGACATGGACTTGTTGACGGGGGCACTGGCGTGCTTGCTGGCCACCACCTGCTATGGCTTTGCCGGGTTTCTCGCACGGCGCTGGCTGGATCAGCGCGGTGGGTTGGACAGTCGCCTGTCAGCCTTGGGCAGCATGCTCGGCGCAACGTTGTTTTTGCTGCCGCTGTTCGCTTACAGCGCCATCAGTCAGCCGCCGGCGAGCTGGGGTGGCTGGCAGGTGTGGATGTCGTTGCTGGGGTTGGGCCTGGTGTGTACGGCCTTCGCCTACATTCTGTATTTTCGCCTGCTGTCATCCATCGGCCCGGTCAAGTCGATGACCGTGACCTTCATGATCCCGCCATTCGGCGTACTGTGGGGCGCGTTGCTGCTGGACGAGCCGCTGTCGATGGCCCACGTGTATGGCGGGGTGTTGATTGCAGGGGCGTTGTGGCTGGTGTTGCGACCACAAAAAGCAGGCGCGAGCCGCGAGCATTCCTGATCTCCCGCGGCACTCGCCGCGGGATTATTACAAAAATAAGTTAAATAAACGCCCGCAATGGCCGATAACCCCTGAAAGCCTTGCGGATTGAACAATCATGCGTAATAACCAACCCGTTACCCAGCGCGAACGTACCTTCCCCGCCCAGCAACGGTTGATCTCCACCACAGACGCCAAGGGTGTGATTACCTACTGCAACGACGCCTTTGTCGAAATCAGTGGGTTCAGCCGCGACGAACTGGTCCGTGCCCCGCACAACCTGGTGCGTCACCCGGATGTTCCGGCGGCGGTGTTCGCACACATGTGGTCGACGCTCAAACAAGGCTTGCCATGGATGGGCATTGTCAAGAATCGCTGCAAGACCGGTGATCACTACTGGGTTAACGCCTATGTGACGCCGATTTTCGACGGCAACCAGGTAATCGGCTACGAATCGGTGCGCATCAAGCCCACCGCCGAGCAGATCCGCCGGGCCGAAGCGCTCTATCAACGCATCAACCAGGGCAAGTCGGCCGTTCCCCGGCGGGACAAGTGGCTGCCGGTGCTGCAGGACTGGCTGCCATTTATCCTGGTCAGCCAGTTGAGCTTCATGATCGGCGCCACCCTCACCTCCCAGTGGGGCTTTGCCTTGGCTGCATTGCTGTCGGTGCCGCTGGGCCTGCTCGGCCTGAGCTGGCAGCAGCGCGGCCTCAAGCGTTTGCTGCGCCTGGCCGAGCAGACCACCTCCGACCCGCTGATCGCGCAGATGTACACCGACAGCCGTGGCGCCCAGGCGCGCCTGGAGATGTCGATCCTCAGCCAGGAAGCGCGTTTGAAGACCTGCCTCACCCGCCTGCAGGACACCGCCGAGCACCTCAACGATCAGGCGGCGCAGTCCAACACCCTGGCGCACAACAGCTCCAGCGGCCTGGAGCGTCAACGCGTGGAGACCGAACAAGTCGCCACGGCGGTCAACCAGATGGCGGCGACCACCCAGGAAGTCGCCAGCCATGTGCAGCGCACGGCGGATGCCACCCAGGAAGCCAATCGCCTGACCGGCCGTGGCCGCGATATCGCCGGGGAAACCCGCGAGGCGATCCAGCGCCTGTCGGTGGCCGTAGGCGAGACGGGCGTCACCGTCACGCAACTGGCCAAGGACAGCGACGAAATCGGCGGTGTGGTGGATGTGATCAAAGGTATCGCCGACCAGACCAACCTGCTGGCGTTGAACGCCGCCATCGAAGCGGCGCGTGCCGGCGAGATGGGCCGAGGGTTTGCGGTGGTGGCTGATGAAGTGCGCCAGTTGGCGCAACGCACCACTGAGTCGACCGGGCAGATCCATGCCCTGATCGCCAAGCTGCAGCACACCGCCAGCGCTGCCGTGCAAACCATGGACGCCGGGCATCGCCAGGCCGAAGAAGGTGTGGCACGGGTGATGGAAGCGGATCAGGCGCTGGTGGGCATCAGCGAGGCGGTGGCCAATATTACCGACATGACCACTCAGATCGCCGCCGCGACCGAAGAGCAAAGCGCGGTTGCTGAAGAGATCAGCCGCAATATCAGCACCATTGCGCTGTTGGCGGACCAGACCTCGGAACAGGCGATGAACTCGGCGCAGTTGAGTGAAGAGCTGACGCATACCGCCAATACCCAGTACTCGCTGGTGGAGCGTTTTAACCGGTAGACCGCTATCGGGGGCAAGTCGAATCGTCGCACCGCCCCTCCCACACTCGACCGCGTTCCAACGTTGGAATGAGGTCAACATGTGGGAGGGGGCTTGCCCCCGATGGCGGCCTCTGGGCCGACCAGGATGTTGGATCAGATCGAGTACATATCCGTTTCTGCGGTAACGGCCACTTAGGGTTCCGCCCTGACGGCGGCTCACTTTTGAAAAGCGCAAAAGTAAGCAAAACGCTCTTGCCCCACCACTCGGCACCTCGCCTAGGCTCGGTGTGCCCGAACGCAGGCTTGAATCCGTGGGCCGCCGCAATGGGCCATCCATGGCCCAGTGCGGCTAACCCGGCGTCCTGCCGGGTTACCCACGGATTCAAGCCTGCGTTCGGCCAGCGTGGTTTAACGGGGCGCCTGAGATCAAGATCAAAAGCAGATCAAGATCAAGAGCGACTCGCTTCGCATCGTGGTTACGGTTGAGCGCTACAGAGTTGTGTAGATACCTATGCCCCGATAGGTCCCTAACAGGCACCCACAAACTCAGCCACGCGAACCGCCGCCGCCTCCAGATGCTGCTCGTGACTGAACCCCGACGCCTTCAGCGGCTTCAAGTCATGATCCCCCGCCACCAACCACATCACCTCGATGCTCGGTGACAACGCATACCCCTCCACCGCCGCCCGATTACCCAATGCATCCCGCTCGCCCTGCACAATCAGCGTCGGCGTCTTGAGCGCAGCCAAATGCTCGACCCTGGGCTTCTCCGGCTTGCCCACCGCATAGAACGGATACCCCAGACACACCAACCCGGCGGCGCCCAGCTCATCGGCCAATAGACTGGCCATGCGCCCGCCCATGGATTTACCGCCAATCGCCAGTTTCCCAGCGACATGACGTCGCACCTCTGCATACACCTCACGCCAGCATTCCAACAGTTTCGGCGCCGGATTCGGCGGTCGCTTGCCGCCGTCCGCGCGGCGCTGGGCCATGTAGGGAAACTCGAAGCGCACCACGTTCACACCATGCCCGGCAAGGCGCGCAGCCATGTCGTTCATGAACGCCGAGTCCATCGGCGCGCCGGCGCCGTGGGCCAGGATCAAGGTGACGGGCTGGCCCGATGGGGTGCCCGTGGCGGCATCCCACAGCCAGCCGCGTTCACGCACACAGTGCGCCCATTGATCCCCGTCAATACTGGCCTTGTGCTCTTTGCCCATGCTTGCCTCGCTTTTTAGTCTGCCTATAACTCCAGCCCAAGTGCCGCATCTGCTTGGGTTGAACCGTGGATGGGGAACCATGAACACTACTTTAAGTACCGCCTATAACTACAAGGTGGTCCGCCAATTCGCCATTATGACGGTGGTGTGGGGCATCGTCGGCATGGGGCTCGGGGTTTTTCTCGCGGCCCAATTGGTTTGGCCTGCGCTCAACTTCGATTTGCCCTGGACCAGCTTCGGTCGCCTGCGCCCGCTGCACACCAACGCGGTCATCTTCGCCTTCGGCGGCTGCGCGCTGTTCGCCAGCTCCTTCTACTCGGTGCAGCGCACCTGCCAGACAACGCTGTTCGCCCCGAAAATCGCCGCGTTCTGCTTCTGGGGCTGGCAACTGGTCATCCTGCTGGCTGCAATCACCCTGCCGCTGGGCTACACCAGTTCCAAGGAATACGCCGAGCTGGAATGGCCGATCGACATCCTGATCACCATCGTCTGGGTCGCCTATGCCATCGTGTTCTTCGGCACGATCATGAAGCGCAACACCAAACACATCTACGTCGGTAACTGGTTTTTTGGCGCGTTCATCATCACCGTGGCCATTCTGCATATCGTCAACAACCTGGAAATCCCGGTCAGCCTGACCAAGTCCTACTCGCTGTACGGCGGTGCGACGGATGCCATGGTGCAGTGGTGGTACGGCCATAACGCTGTGGGCTTCTTCCTCACCGCAGGCTTTCTCGGGATGATGTACTACTTCGTGCCCAAGCAGGCCGAACGCCCGGTGTATTCCTATCGCTTGTCCATCGTGCACTTCTGGGCGCTGATCACCCTGTATATCTGGGCCGGCCCCCACCACCTGCACTACACCGCGCTGCCGGATTGGGCGCAGTCGCTGGGCATGGTGATGTCGCTGGTGCTGCTGGCCCCGAGCTGGGGCGGCATGATCAACGGCATGATGACGCTGTCCGGCGCCTGGCATAAGTTGCGCAGCGACCCGATCCTGCGCTTTCTCGTGGTGTCCCTGGCGTTCTACGGCATGTCGACCTTCGAAGGCCCGATGATGGCGATCAAGACCGTCAACGCCCTCTCCCACTACACCGACTGGACCATCGGCCACGTACACGCGGGGGCACTGGGTTGGGTGGCGATGATTTCCATCGGCGCGCTGTACCACATGATCCCGAAAGTCTTCGGTCGCGAGCAGATGTACAGCCTCGGCCTGATCAACGCGCATTTCTGGCTGGCCACCATCGGCACCGTGCTCTACATCGCCTCGATGTGGGTCAACGGCATCGCCCAGGGCCTGATGTGGCGTGCGGTCAACGAAGACGGCACCTTGACCTACTCCTTCGTCGAAACCCTGGTGGCCAGTCACCCTGGCTTCATCGTGCGGCTGGTGGGCGGCGCGGTGTTCCTCAGCGGCATGTTGCTGATGGCTTACAACACCTGGCGCACCGTGCGTTCGGTGCAGCCTGTCGAAGCCGTCCCTGTCGCGCAGCTGGCCTGAGGAGTCTGTGATGAAACACGAAACGATTGAAAAGAACGTCGGCCTGTTGATGCTGCTGATGGTGCTCGCCGTGAGCATCGGTGGCCTGACCCAGATCGTCCCGCTGTTCTTCCAGGACGTGACCAACAAGCCGGTCGAAGGCATGAAGCCCTACACCGCGTTGCAACTGGAAGGCCGCGACATCTACATCCGCGAAGGTTGTGTGCAGTGTCACTCGCAGATGATCCGCCCGTTCCGCGCCGAGACCGAGCGCTACGGTCACTATTCGGTGGCCGGCGAAAGCGTGTGGGATCACCCCTTCCTGTGGGGTTCCAAGCGCACCGGCCCGGACCTGGCCCGCGTCGGCGCACGCTACTCGGACGACTGGCACCGCGCGCACCTGTACAACCCGCGCAACGTGGTGCCGGAGTCGAAAATGCCGGCTTATCCGTGGCTGGTCACCGCCGCCGTCGACAGCAGCCACACCGAGACCAAGTTGAACGTGATGCGCACCCTCGGCGTGCCCTACACCGATGACGACATCAATGGCGCGGTCGCCAGCCTCAAGGGCAAGACCGAGATGGACGCGCTGGTTTCCTACCTGCAAGTGCTCGGCACTGCCATCAAGAGCAAGAGGTGAGCCATGGGATTTGAATTCGATGCGGGCACCATTCGCGGCCTCGGCACGCTGGTGGTGGCCATCGCCTTTATCGGCCTGTCGCTGTGGGTGTTCAACAACCGGCGCAACGCGGAGTTCGAGCAGGCGCGCCTGCTGCCGTTCGCCGATGAGCCTTCTCCACACAATGCTCAAGAAGAGCCTGCAACAAGGAGCAACCAGCCATGACCCTGTTTTGGAGTACATGGATCTGCGTACTGACCCTGGGCAGCCTGATCGGCCTGACCTGGCTGCTGATCGGCACCCGCAAGGGCGAAACCCGCGGCAGCGTCGACCAGACCATGGGCCACGCCTTCGATGGAATCGAGGAATACGACAACCCACTGCCTCAATGGTGGTTCATGCTGTTCGTCGGCACCCTGGTGTTCGCCGTCGGCTACCTGATCCTCTACCCGGGCCTAGGCAACTGGAAAGGCGTACTGCCGGGCTATGAAGACGGCTGGACGTCGGCCAAGGAGTGGGACAAGGAGATGGCCAGGGCCGACACCAAGTTCGGGCCGATCTTCGCCAAATTCGCGGCCATGCCCGTGGAAGAAGTGGCCAAAGACCCGCAAGCCTTGAAGATGGGCGGTCGCCTGTTCGCGTCCAACTGCGCGGTGTGCCACGGCTCGGATGCCAAGGGCGCGTATGGCTTCCCGAATCTTGCGGACAACAACTGGCGCTGGGGCGGTTCGGCCGAAGCGATCAAGGCCACCATCATGAACGGTCGCCATGCGGCGATGCCGGCCTGGGGCGAAGTGCTGGGCGAGGATGGGGTGAAAAATGTCGCCGCGTATGTACGTCACGACCTGGCCAAGTTGCCCTTGCCGGCGGACAACAACGCCGATTTGGCCGCCGGCCAAGCCGCATTCAGCACCACGTGCGTCGCCTGCCACGGCCCCCAAGGCCACGGCGTGGAAGCCATGGGCGCGCCGAACCTGACCGAGCCAGGCGGCTTTATCTACGGCACAAGCCTGGCGCAATTGCAGCAGACCATCCGCCACGGCCGTCAGGGCCAGATGCCGGCGCAGGACCTGCTGCAGGGCAATGACAAGGTGCATTTGCTTGCCGCTTACGTGTACAGCCTGACCCATTAGCACTTGTAGGAGCGAGCTTGCTCGCGAAGAACGTCAACACAACGCGATAGACCAGACTGACGCGTGACCGTTGACGTTTTTCGCGAGCAAGCTCGCTCCTACCGTGTGGCGACATTCGCGACCCAGTGTCACACCCCTTCAAAACCCAACTGTCCCCTCCTCGCTTTCGGGTCTACGCTTGTTCCTGCAGTGGGCCAATCCTGGCGTACGCGACGGTAGCCGTTGCGCCCTCGAAAATTCCTGTCCACTCGATCAGGTTTAGATTTCTGACTTTGTCCTTACACAAAACAGGGAAAGTGCGCAGAATCTGGCGTGGAACGCCTTGATACAGGTCAGTCATTGCGTTGCAATGGCCCCTCGCTTTCTACATACTTGCGGCCGATTTTACCTATAAAAATACTTAAACCGTGGAACCTTAGAATGAGCACAGCAATCAGTCCGACTGCTTATAACTATAAGGTGGTTCGCCAGTTCGCCATCATGACGGTGGTCTGGGGAATTCTTGGCATGGGGCTCGGGGTGTTCATCGCCTCGCAACTGGTCTGGCCGCAATTGAATTTCGACCTGCCCTGGACGACCTTCGGCCGCCTGCGACCGCTGCACACCAACCTGGTGATCTTCGCCTTCGGTGGCTGTGCATTATTTGCCACCTCCTATTACGTGGTGCAGCGCACCTGCCAGACGCGCTTGATCTCCGATGGCCTCGCCGCCTTCACCTTCTGGGGCTGGCAGGCGGTCATCGTCGGCGCCATCATCAGCCTGCCCCTGGGCTACACCACCACCAAGGAATACGCCGAGCTGGAATGGCCGATCGCCATTTTGCTCGCCATCGTGTGGGTGACCTATGCCGTGGTGTTCTTCGGCACCATCGTCAAGCGCAAGACCAAGCACATCTATGTCGGCAACTGGTTCTACGGGGCGTTCATCCTGGTCACGGCGATGCTGCATATCGTCAACCACGCGTCCTTGCCGGTGAGCCTGTTCAAGTCCTACTCGGCCTACTCCGGCGCGACGGATGCGATGATCCAGTGGTGGTACGGGCATAACGCCGTCGGCTTTTTCCTGACCACCGGGTTCCTCGGAATGATGTATTACTTCGTGCCGAAACAGGCCGAACGCCCCATCTATTCCTATCGCCTGTCCATCGTGCATTTCTGGGCGCTGATCACCCTGTATATCTGGGCAGGTCCGCACCACCTGCACTACACCGCGTTGCCGGACTGGGCACAGTCCCTGGGCATGGCGATGTCGATCATCCTGCTGGCGCCAAGCTGGGGCGGCATGATCAACGGCATGATGACCCTCTCGGGCGCCTGGCATAAGCTGCGCACCGACCCGATCCTGCGCTTTCTGGTGGTGTCCCTGGCGTTCTACGGCATGTCGACCTTCGAAGGGCCGATGATGGCGATCAAGACCGTCAACTCGCTGTCCCACTACACCGACTGGACCATCGGCCACGTACACGCCGGGGCACTCGGCTGGGTGGCGATGATTTCCATCGGCGCGCTGTATCACATGATCCCCAAGCTGTTCGGCCGCGCACAGATGCACAGCGTCGGGCTGATCAACACGCACTTCTGGCTGGCCACCATCGGCACCGTGCTCTACATCGCCTCGATGTGGGTCAACGGCATCACCCAGGGCCTGATGTGGCGTGCGATCAATGATGACGGCACCCTCACGTATTCCTTCGTCGAAGCGCTGCAAGCCAGCCACCCGGGCTATATCGTCCGCGCCCTGGGCGGTGCGTTCTTTGCCGCCGGCATGCTGTTCATGGCCTACAACGTCTGGCGCACCGTGCGCGCCTCCGACCCGGCGCAAGCTGAAGCCGCCGCCAAGATCGCCGTTGTGGGAGCCCACTGATGAAGCATGAAGTCGTCGAGAAGAATATCGGCCTGCTGGCCTTCTTCATGGTCATCGCCGTGAGCATCGGTGGCCTGACCCAGATCGTCCCGCTGTTTTTCCAGGACGTGACCAACAAGCCGGTCGAAGGCATGAAGCCGCGCACCGCCCTCGAACTGGAAGGCCGCGACGTCTACATCGCCAACGGCTGCGTGGGCTGCCACTCGCAGATGATCCGCCCGTTCCGCGCCGAAACCGAACGCTACGGCCACTACTCGGTGGCCGGTGAAAGCGTGTGGGACCACCCGTTCCTGTGGGGCTCCAAGCGTACCGGCCCGGACCTGGCCCGTGTCGGCGGGCGTTACTCCGATGACTGGCAGCGTGCGCACCTGTACAACCCGCGCAACGTGGTGCCCGAGTCGAAAATGCCGGCGTACCCGTTCCTGGTGGAAAACAAGCTCGACGGCAAGGACACCGCGAAGAAGATGGAAGTCTTGCGCACCCTGGGCGTGCCCTACACCGACGAAGACATCGCCGGTGCGGCCGCAGCCGTAAAGGGCAAGACTGAAATGGACGCATTGGTGGCCTACCTGCAAGGCCTTGGCACCCTCATCAAAAGTAAACGGTGACCGGCATGGATATCGGCATGATTCGTGGCCTGGGCACCGTTGTGGTGATGGTGGCCTTTATCGGTCTGGCGCTGTGGGTGTTCAGCCCCCGGCGCAAATCGGAATTCGACGACGCGACCATGCTGCCCTTTGCAGATGATCCCGAAGCCATCAAGCACGTCGAGCAAGCGTCTAGGAGTAACAAAGAATGACTACGTTCTGGAGCCTGTACGTCACAGTCCTCAGTCTGGGTACCATCTTCGCCCTGACCTGGCTGCTGCTGTCGACCCGCAAGGGCCAGCGCGCCGAGCAGACGGACGAGACCGTCGGCCACTCGTTCGACGGTATCGAGGAATACGACAACCCGCTGCCCAAATGGTGGTTCATGCTGTTTGTCGGCACCATCATCTTCGCCCTCGGTTACCTTGCGCTCTACCCCGGCCTGGGCAACTGGAAAGGCCTGCTGCCGGGCTACAACTACCTCGACAACGACAAGCAAACCCCGTTTGCCAACGGCCAGACCGGCTGGACCGGCGTGCACGAATGGGAAAAGGAAATGGCCAGGTCCGAGGCCAGGTTCGGGCCGATTTTCGCCAAATTCGCCTCGATGCCGATTGAAGAAGTCGCCAGGGACCCGCAAGCCCTGAAGATGGGCGGTCGGCTGTTCGCCTCCAACTGCTCGGTGTGCCACGGTTCCGACGCCAAGGGCGCCTACGGTTTCCCCAACCTCACCGACGCCGACTGGCGCTGGGGCGGCGACCCGGCAACCATCAAGCAAACCATCATGCAAGGCCGCCACGCAGTGATGCCAGGCTGGGCTGAAGTGATCGGCGAACAAGGCGTGGCGGACGTAGCGGCCTTCGTGGTGACCAACCTCGACGGCCGCAAACTGCCGGAAGGCGCCAAGGCCGACGTGGCCAACGGCGAGAAACTCTTCGCCGGCAACTGCGTGGCCTGCCACGGCCCGGCCGGTAAAGGCACCCCCGCCATGGGCGCGCCGGACCTGACACACCCGGGTGCGTTCATCTACGGCTCAAGCTTCGCCCAGTTGCAGCAGACCATCCGCTATGGTCGCCAGGGTCAGATGCCCGCGCAGGAGCAACTGCAGGGCAATGACAAGGTGCACTTGCTGGCGGCGTATGTGTACAGCTTGTCCCATGGGGACAAGAAGGCTGAAGAGCAGTAAGTCCTCGAACACAACAAGGCCCCGCGCAGCGAAAACTGACGGGGCTTTGTTGTTTATTGCTACGACAAGCGACAGGCGTTAAGTTTGAAGGCGACTTTTTCAATCGAGACTGATGCATGAACGAAGGCAACGTCATACTCCAACAAAGTAATCAGGAAGAAGTAAACGAAGCGGTTGCTGCAAATATTGCCGACATGCTGCAAATGCCTGATGACAACATCGAATTCACCCCTGAGCGTGCAACCATTATCGCCAGGCAGCAGTTCGATCAGTGACTCACTTAAGCGGCCCCAATTCTGAAAATACCAAAGATCAAATGTGGGAGCCGGGCTTGCCCGCGACACATTCGACCTGTTTTGTTATGAAGACCGGGTCTCTTGAGTGAACGGTTTCAGGGGCTGCCCGCCCAACACAACAGCAAAAACCGTCCATACTCAACAAGTCAATTGATCCAGGTCACTTACACCATCAATTGATTTGCCCCAACGCGACCAAAGGTCGCACCCTTTGCGCACCATCGGGGGCGTATCATTGGGCCACTGCAACACCCCCAATTTGACCGCGGTTGGCACGTACTGGCCGAGGCAAATCTCCACCGCCGTGGGATGCAATGATGAGCGACCAGATACCGGTACACGACGTTACCCCGCCTGCCAAAAGCGTCGACCTCTACGCTTCGCGAGAGAAGATTTATACCCGTGCCTTCACCGGCTTGTTCCGCAATCTGCGCATGCTCGGCGGCGCCGCACTGTTCCTGCTCTACTTCGGCACCGTGTGGCTGAACTGGGGCGGTCACCAGGCGGTGTGGTGGAACCTGCCGGAGCGTAAGTTCTTCATTTTTGGCGCGACGTTCTGGCCCCAGGATTTTATCCTGCTGTCGGGCATTCTTATCGTCGCGGCGTTCGGCCTGTTCTTTATCACGGTGTACGCCGGACGCGTGTGGTGCGGTTATACCTGCCCGCAAAGCGTGTGGACGTGGATCTTCATGTGGTGCGAAAAGGTCACCGAAGGCGACCGCAACCAGCGTATCAAGCTCGACAAGGCGCCCATGGGCGCCGGCAAATTCCTGCGCAAGTTCAGCAAGCACACGCTGTGGCTGCTGATCGGCTTTGTCACCGGTATGACCTTCGTCGGCTACTTCTCGCCGATCCGCGAACTGGTATTGGACTTCTTCACCGGCCAGGCCGACGGCTGGTCGTATTTCTGGGTCGGTTTTTTCACCCTCGCCACCTACGGCAACGCCGGCTGGCTGCGCGAACAGGTGTGCATCTACATGTGCCCGTATGCGCGTTTCCAGAGCGTGATGTTCGACAAGGACACGCTGATCGTGTCCTACGACCCACGCCGTGGCGAAGTGCGCGGTCCGCGCAAGAAGGGGGTCGACTACAAGGCCCAGGGCCTGGGCGATTGCATCGACTGCACGATGTGCGTGCAAGTGTGCCCCACCGGTATCGACATCCGCGACGGCCTGCAGATCGAGTGCATCGGCTGCGCCGCCTGTATCGACGCGTGCGACACCATCATGGACAAGATGGACTACCCGCGCGGCCTGATCAGCTACACCACCGAGCACAATCTGTCCGGGCAGAAAACCCATAAATTGCGTCCGCGCCTGCTCGGTTACGCCCTGGTGTTGCTGGCGATGATCAGCCTGCTGGTGGCCGCCTTCTTCATGCGTTCGCTGGTGGGCTTCGACGTGAGCAAGGACCGGGTGCTGTACCGCGAAAACGCCGAAGGCCGCATCGAGAACGTCTACAGCCTGAAGATCATGAACAAGGACCAGCGCGACCACACCTACGTGCTCGACGCCGCCGGCCTGCCCGACCTCAAGCTGCAAGGCCGACGCGAGATCAAGGTGGCCGCCGGCGACATCGTCAGCATGCCGGTGGAATTGTCGAGCGCCCCCGAGCAATTGCCGTCGAGCACCAACGAAGTGACGTTCATCCTCGAGGATGCCGACGACACCCGCGTTCACATTGAAGCCAAGAGCCGATTCATCGGCCCACAAGTTCGTTAGACAGGGAATACAAGAATGCCCGCAGCCACTGCCGCAAGCCCTTGGTACAAGCACCTCTGGCCCTGGATCATCATCGGCATCCTTGCCTGCTCGGTGACCCTGACCCTGTCCATGGTGACCATCGCGGTGAATAACCCGGACAACCTGGTCAACGACAATTATTACGAGGCCGGCAAAGGCATCAACCGCTCCCTGGACCGCGAACGCCTGGCCCAGACCCTCCAGTTGCGCGGCAAGCTGCACCTGGACGAACTGACCGGTGAAGTCGAACTGCGCCTTACCGGCTACAGCAACCCGAACACGCTGGAACTGAACCTGATCTCCCCGACCCAGCCAGAGAAGGATCGCAAGATCAACCTGACCCGCAGCGACAGCGAGCCCGGCCGCTATATCGGCCAGGTCACCGAGAAGGTCGAAGGCCGGCGCTTCGTGGAATTGCTCGGCGTGGAAGGCGACAAGACCTGGCGTCTGTTCGAAGAAGAAGAGGTCAGCCACGACAAGGACTTGCTGCTCGGAGACGAACCGTTGCAGGGTGCCGAAGACCTGAAAAAGTAAAAGATCGCGCTTCGCGCATCGCGGGCAAGCCCACTCCCACATTGGAACGCGTACCCCTGTGGGAGTGGGCTTGCCCGCGATGAGGCCCTTCCAGCCACCAAAGATCCCGACCATGACCACCCCCTGCTACCACTGCGCCCTGCCCGTCCCCGCCGGCAGCCGGTTCACCACCGACATCCTCGGCGAGCGTCGCGAGCTTTGCTGCCCGGGGTGCCAGGCGGTGGCCGAGGCGATTGTGGCGGGCGGGCTGGAAAGCTACTACCGGCACCGCAGCGAAGCCTCGGCCAACCCCGAGGCCTTGCCGGTGCAGTTGCTCGATGAATTGGCGCTGTACGACCGCGCCGACGTGCAAAAGCCATTCGTGCGCCACACAGGCGAACTCGCTGAAATCACCCTGCTCATGGAAGGCATCAGTTGCGCGGCCTGTGGCTGGTTGATCGAGAAACACCTGCGCGGCCTGCCCGCCGTGGCCGAGGCACGGCTGAACCTGTCCAACCACCGCCTGCATGTACGCTGGGCTGACGGGCAGTTACCGTTGAGCCAGGTGCTCAGTGAACTGCGCCATATCGGTTATGCCGCCCACCCCTATCAAGCGGACCGTGCCGCCGAACAACTGGCCGGCGAGAATCGCCTGGCCCTGCGCCAGCTGGGTGTTGCCGGGTTGTTGTGGTTCCAGGCCATGATGGCGACCATGGCCACCTGGCCGGAATTCAATATCGACCTCAGCCCCGAACTGCATGTGATCCTGCGCTGGGTTGCGATGTTTCTTACAACTCCCATCGTGTTCTACAGCTGCGCACCGTTTTTCAAAGGCGCGCTGCGCGATCTGCGCACGCGTCACCTGACCATGGACGTGTCGGTGTCCCTGGCCATTGGCGGGGCTTATCTGGCGGGGATCTGGACGGCGATCACCGGCGTGGGTGAGCTGTACTTTGACGCGGTCGGCATGTTCGCGCTGTTCCTGCTGGCCGGACGCTACCTGGAACGGCGTGCCCGCGAGCGCACCGCCGCCGCCACCGCGCAGTTGGTCAACCTGCTGCCGGCTTCGTGCCTGCGCCTGGACGCGGACGGCCAGAGCGAACGCATCCTGCTGGGCGAGTTGGCCGTGGGTGACCGGGTGCTGGTGCATCCTGGCGCGGTGCTGCCGGCGGACGGGGTGATTGTCGAAGGCCAGTCCAGCGTCGATGAATCCCTGCTCACCGGCGAATACCTGCCGCAGCCTAGGCATGTCGGCGATGCGGTCACCGCCGGCACCCTCAACGTGGAAGGCGTGCTGACCGTCGAGGTGCGCGCCCTCGGCCACGACACGCGCCTGTCCGCCATCGTGCGCCTGCTGGAGCGCGCCCAGGCCGAGAAACCGCGCCTGGCGCAGATCGCCGACCGCGCCGCACAGTGGTTTTTGCTGGCGTCCCTGATTGCGGCTGCAGTGATCGGCCTGGTGTGGTGGCAGCTGGATGCGTCACGGGCGTTCTGGATTGTATTGGCCATGCTGGTCGCCACCTGCCCGTGCGCGCTGTCCCTGGCGACACCCACTGCCCTCACTGCCGCCACCGGCACCCTGCACAGCCTTGGGTTGCTGCTGACCCGCGGCCATGTGCTGGAGGGGCTGAACCAGATCGACACGGTGATTTTCGACAAGACCGGTACGCTCACCGAAGGACGCCTGGCGTTACGCGCCATCCGGCCCCTGGGCGAACTGGACAGCGACCAGTGCCTGAGCCTCGCCGCCGCACTGGAAAACCGCTCCGAACACCCGATTGCCCGCGCCTTTGGCCGTGCGCCCCTGGCGGCCCATGACGTATCGAGCAGCCCCGGCCTCGGCCTGCAAGGACGTGTGGGCGAACGCCTGTTGCGCATCGGCCAACCCGGGTTTGTCTGTGAACTCAGCGCCGGCCCGATCCCGGCGTCACCGGACGAAGCCGGGCAATGGCTGCTGCTGGGCGATCAACGCGGCGCGCTCGCCTGGTTCGTGCTCGACGACCGCCTGCGCAGCGACGCGCCCGCCCTGCTGGCGGCGTGCAAGGCGCGCGGCTGGCGCACCTTGCTGCTGTCGGGAGACAGCTCGCCGATGGTCGCCAGCGTCGCTGCCGAGCTGGGCATCGATGAAGCCCATGGCGGCCTGCGTCCAGACGACAAGCTGCAGGTGCTGCAACGCCTGCATCAAGAGGGCCGCACAGTGCTGATGCTCGGCGACGGCGTCAACGATGTGCCCGTACTGGCCGCCGCGGATATCAGCGTGGCAATGGGCTCGGCCACCGACCTGGCAAAGACCAGCGCCGATGCGGTGCTGTTGTCCAACCGCCTGGAGGCGCTGGTGCAGGCGTTCTCCCTGGCGCGACGCACACGTCGAGTCATCATCGAAAACCTGCTGTGGGCCGGTCTGTACAATGGCCTGATGCTGCCGTTCGCGGCCCTGGGGTGGATCACCCCGATCTGGGCGGCAATCGGCATGTCCCTCAGTTCGTTGACGGTGGTGCTCAATGCCCTGCGCCTGACGCGCCTGCCAAGCGCGCCGGCCGTTGGCGCCCCCTTGATCAATCGCCCGCTGCCGGCGTGAGCCGCGCGGGCATGGAGTGCAGATGCCAGCTCTATACGTGATGATTCCGGCGGCGCTGCTGTTAGTGGGCGTGGCCATCTACATCTTCTTCTGGGCCGTGGACAGCGGCCAGTACGAAGACCTCGACGGCCCGGCCCACAGTGTGCTGTTCGACGACCAGGACCCCAATCACCTGGCCGCCATCGACGAAGCCAACCGCGCCGAACAGCCGCCCAAGGAACCGCCCCATGCTTGAGCTGGCGCCTTTGCTGGCCTCTGCGCTGACCCTCGGCCTGCTCGGCGGTGGCCATTGCCTGGGCATGTGCGGCGGGCTGATGGGCGCGCTGACCCTGGCGATTCCCAGGGACCAGCGCAGCCGCCGTTTTCGCCTGCTGCTGGCGTACAACCTGGGACGCATCTTAAGTTATGCCGCAGCGGGGTTGCTGATCGGCCTGGCCGGGTGGGCCGTGGCCAACAGCCCGGCGGCGATGTTCATGCGGGTGCTCGCCGGGCTGCTGCTGATCAGCATGGGCCTGTACCTGGCCGGCTGGTGGAGCGGCCTGACCCGTCTCGAAAGCCTCGGGCGCGGCCTGTGGCGACATATCCAGCCGATGGCCAACCGCCTGCTGCCGGTGTCCAGCCTGCCCCGCGCTTTACTGCTGGGCGCGCTGTGGGGCTGGTTGCCGTGCGGGTTGGTCTACAGCACCCTGCTTTGGGCCGCAAGCCAGGGCAATGCGCTGGACAGCGCGCTGCTGATGCTCGCGTTCGGCCTGGGCACCTGGCCGGTATTGCTGGCGACCGGGCTGGCCGCCGAACGTGTCACCGCGCTGTTGCGCAGGCGCAGCGTGCGCATGGCCGGTGGTTTGCTGGTGGTGCTGTTCGGGCTCTGGACCCTGCCCGGGCCACACCAGCATTGGCTGATGGGGCACTGACCGGCCCTGTGGCATAGCGCCGCTCCCCGTTGATGCAAATCAACATGCCCACCCCACCCAGCCCCTAGACTCGGCCCACCAGCCAAACCGGGGGACCGCCCGCATGCTCGACGCCATTCGTTGGGACACCGATCTGATTCATCGCTACGACCTGGCGGGGCCGCGCTACACGTCCTACCCCACGGCCGTACAATTCGACAGCCAGGTCGGCACTTTCGACCTGCTCCATGCGCTACGCGACAGTCGCAAAGCCACCCGGCCGTTGTCGCTGTATGTGCACGTGCCGTTCTGCGCCAATATTTGTTACTACTGCGCCTGCAACAAGGTGATTACCAAGGACCGTGGTCGCGCCCATGCCTATTTGCAACGCCTGATGCAGGAGATCCAGCAGGTCGCCTGCCACCTCGACCCCAAACAGCCGGTGGAACAACTGCATTTGGGCGGCGGCACGCCGACCTTTCTCAGCCATGACGAATTGCGCCAGGTGATGGCACACCTGCGCCAGCACTTCAATGTGCTCGAGGACGATTCGGGCGACTACGGCATCGAGATCGACCCTCGCGAAGCCGACTGGGCGACCATGGGCCTGCTGCGCGAACTGGGCTTCAACCGCGTCAGCATCGGCCTGCAGGACCTCGACCCCGAGGTGCAACGGGCGGTCAATCGCCTGCAAAGCCTGGAGGAAACCCGCGCGGTGATCGACGCGGCGCGCACCCTGCAATTTCGCTCGATCAATATCGACCTGATCTACGGCCTGCCCAAGCAGTCGCCGCTGAATTTTGCGCGCACTGTGGAAGAAGTCATCCGCCTGCAACCCGACCGCCTGTCGGTGTTCAACTACGCACACCTGCCCGAGCGTTTCATGCCCCAGCGGCGGATCAACACCGATGATCTGCCTTCGCCGGCAGAAAAACTGTTGATGCTGCAAACCACCATCGAACAATTGACCCAGGCCGGCTACCGCTATATCGGCATGGACCACTTTGCCCTGCCGGACGACGAACTGGCCATCGCCCAGGAAGAAGGCACCCTGCAGCGCAACTTCCAGGGCTATACCACCCACGGGCACTGCGATCTGATTGGATTGGGCGTGTCGGCGATCAGCCAGATCGGCGACCTGTACTGCCAGAACAGCAGTGATCTCAACGGCTACCAGAATGCCTTGGCGGGCGCGCAACTGGCCACCAGCCGTGGGTTGATCTGCACCACGGACGACCGTCTGCGACGGGCGGTGATTCAGCAGCTAATCTGCAATTTCAGCCTGGTGTTCGAGGACATCGAGCAGGCATTCAACATCGATTTTCGCGGCTATTTCGACGATATATGGCCGCAGTTGCAAATAATGGCCGCAGACGGCCTGATCGAACTGGACGCCCGGGGCCTTCGTGTGATGCCGGCCGGGCGCTTGCTGGTGCGTTCGGTGTGCATGGTGTTCGATGCCTACCTTGAGCACCAGAATCGCCAGCGTTTCTCGCGGGTGATCTGAGACTGCCTACGCCATCGCCAGGGAGGCGGCCTTCATCGCATCGGGGCCACTGAGCCCCTTCATGGCCTTGCCCAACGCAGTCTGCGCCGTGATGAGGCTCGCGTTCAGCACGGCAATCGCACCCTGCAGGTTATTGACCTTGACCCTGGCCTGCTCCGCAGAAAGCGTGTTATCGGCCATGACAGCGGTCAGTTCGGCCTGTTTTTCTGCAATCTGTTTCTTGATCTCGCGGATCATCTTCAAGACCTGCTGGACCTCGTTGGGCAGGCCGCTTTCCTCGATATCGCTGTTGGATTTTTTCGTGTCTCTGACCGCCTGCAAGGCTGCGCCGGAAAGGGTCACCTTCACACCTTCGTCCGTCTTGGTACTGAGGGGCGAAGAAGTGGCGTCCTTCAGCTCTTTGCCAGCCGCCGCCGACTTCGCTTCTGCCACCTGGTCTTTCGGCTCCGGTAAAGGCAGCGCGCTGAGGCTTGCCGGGGTATTTGCACCGATGGAAATCATGGGTCTGGCTCCGAATTCAAAAGGTATCGTTACTTTGTATCGGCCACGACACACGGACCTTTATAACGCCGAGGCTTTTCGTACACGCTGGCCTCATCTACCCCCAGTGCGTTACCCTTACGTCTTATGTGTGTTTTCCCACAAGGATTTAAGAAATGTCCGAGCCAGTCAAACTGCGCGCTCACAGCCAGGCTCACTGCAAGGATTGCAGCCTGGCTCCCCTCTGCCTGCCACTTTCGCTGAATCTGGAAGACATGGAAGCGCTGGACGACATCGTTAAACGTGGCCGCCCGCTGAAAAAAGGCGAGTTTCTGTTTCGCCAGGGCGACAAGTTCGATTCCGTCTATGCAGTACGCTCGGGCGCGTTAAAGACATTCAGCCTCAGCGACGGCGGCGAAGAGCAAATCACCGGC
The DNA here is from genome assembly GCF_900004785.1 of Pseudomonas sp. 28 E 9. Lineage (NCBI taxonomy): Bacteria > Pseudomonadati > Pseudomonadota > Gammaproteobacteria > Pseudomonadales > Pseudomonadaceae > Pseudomonas > Pseudomonas sp. 28 E 9. Next base: position 156,246 of record NZ_CVTK01000055.1, read on the forward strand.
TTCCACTTGCCCAGCGAATTGGTCGGTTTGTCGGGGATGGACACCGAAATGCATCCCGTGTCGGCGCAGGCGCTGGAGACTACATCGGTGTGCGAAATTCCTTTCGAGCGCCTTGATGAACTGGCCCTGCAACTGCCACAGCTGCGCCGTCAGTTGATGCGCGTCATGAGCCGCGAGATTCGTGACGATCAACAGATGATGCTGCTGTTGTCGAAGAAAACCGCCGACGAGCGCATTGCGACCTTCCTGGTCAACCTGTCGGCGCGCTTTCGCGCCCGTGGTTTTTCGGCCAACCAGTTCCGCCTGAGCATGTCGCGCAATGAAATCGGCAATTACCTGGGCCTTGCGGTGGAAACCGTGTCCCGCGTGTTTACCCGCTTCCAGCAGAACGCATTGATTGCCGCCGAGGGCAAGGAAGTGCATATCCTCGACCCTATCCAACTGTGCGCACTGGCCGGTGGCTCCCTGGAAGGGTAATCCGCGCTCTGCGGCCGAGCGAACCGGCAAGGCCGCAGGTATACTTCGGGTCCGTTTTCCGCCCAGGACCCTTCGACGATGACTTTCGATTCGTTCGACATCAAATCCCTGATTCGCCCCGTCATCGACTTCCCCAAGCCTGGGGTGATCTTCCGTGACATCACGCCGTTGTTCCAGTCGCCCCGCGCCCTGCGCCTGGTCGCCGACAGCTTTGCCCAGCGTTATGTCGAAGCCGACTTCAGCCATATCGGCGCAATGGATGCCCGTGGCTTTCTGATCGGCTCGATCGTCGCCTACCAGCTCAACAAGCCACTGATCCTGTTTCGCAAGCAAGGCAAATTGCCGGCTGACGTGTTGGCCGAGGCTTACCAGACCGAATATGGCGAAGCGCTGCTTGAGGTGCATGCCGACAGCCTGTGCGAAGGCGACTCGGTGCTGATGTTCGATGACTTGATCGCCACCGGTGGCACCCTGATTGCGGCAGCGAACCTGGTGCGACGCATGGGTGCGCAGATCTTTGAAGCGGCGGCGATTATTGATTTGCCGGAGCTGGGTGGGTCGCAGCGGTTGGAGGATATGGGGATTGCCACGTTCTGCCTGACGCAGTTTGGGTTGACCGAGCGGTAGTCGTTGTCAGGGCAGGCCTCATCGGGGGCAAGCCCCCTCCCACAGTTTTGACTGTGTTCACAAATCAAATGTGGGAGGGGGCTTGCCCCCGATGGCGGCCTCTGAGCCGACCAGGATGTTGGATCAGATCGAGTACATATCCATTATTTAGGTAACGGCCACTTAGGGTTCCGCCCTGACGGCGGCTCACTTTTGAAAAGCGCAAAAGTAAGCAAAACGCTCTTGCCCCACCACTCGGCACCTC
>NZ_CVTK01000055.1:157643-241466 GCF_900004785.1 Pseudomonas sp. 28 E 9
CGGGTTACCCACGGATTCAAGCCTGCGTTCGGCCAGCGTGGTTTAACGGGGCGCCTGAGATCAAGATCAAAAGCCAGATCAAGAGCGACTCGCTTCGCATCGTGGTTACGGTTGGGCGCTACAGAGTTGTGTAGATACCTATGCCCCCTTCCATCTTTGATCCTGCGGTGATCTTTAGAGAGCGATTGGCTTGCGGCCGGCGAACGAGTGCGCCAGGGTGCCGCCGTCGACCAGTTCAAGCTCGCCACCCAGTGGCACGCCATGGGCAATACGTGAGGTGATCAGCCCCTTGTTGGTCAGCAACTGGGCGATGTAATGCGCCGTCGCTTCGCCTTCAACGGTAGGATTGGTCGCCAGAATCACCTCGGTGAAGGTGCCCTGTTCTTCGATCCGCGCCACCAGTTGCGGAATGCCGATGGCTTCCGGCCCCAGGCCATCGAGCGGCGACAGATGGCCCTTGAGCACGAAGTAACGCCCGCGGTAGCCGGTCTGCTCCACCGCATACACGTCCATTGGCCCCTCCACCACACACAGCAGCGTGTCGTCGCGACGAGGGTCGGCGCATTGCGGGCAGAGTGCTTCTTCGGTCAGGGTGCGGCATTGGCGACAGTGGCCCACGCCTTCCATGGCCTGGCTCAGGGCCTGGGCCAGGCGGGTACCGCCGCTGCGATCACGCTCCAGCAGTTGCAGCGCCATACGCTGGGCAGTTTTCTGGCCGACGCCCGGCAAGGTACGCAGGGCGTCGATCAGTTGGCGAATCAGGGGGCTGAAGCTCATGGGCGAAGGGTCCGACAAAACAACGAGACGCGGTTTATACCCGCGCCTCGGATTAGCGTCAAATGCTCAATCCTGCGCGACGCGTACGACCAACTTGCCGAAGTTGCGCCCCTCGAGCAAGCCGATAAACGCTTCAGGCGCTTGCTCCAGGCCCTCGACCACGTCTTCGCGGAACTTGATCTTGCCCTCGCGAACCCAGGGCGCCATGGCGCTGAGGAACTCCGGCTGGCGATCACCGTAGTCGTCAAACACGATAAAGCCCTGGATGCGCACGCGCTTGGTCAGCAAGGTGCGCTGCAGCGCCGGCAGACGATCCGGGCCGCTTGGCGCCTCGTGGGCGTTATACCCGGCGATCAGCCCGCACAGGGGCACCCGCGCCTTGGGGTTGAACAACGGCATTACGGCATCGAACACCTTGCCGCCGACGTTCTCGAAATAGATGTCGACGCCATTGAAGCAGGCCTGGGCCAGCTCGTCGGCAAAGTGTTCGCTCTTGTGGTCGATGCAGGCATCGAAACCCAGCTCATCGACTACATAGCGGCACTTGTCCGCACCGCCGGCAACGCCCACTACGCGCAAGCCCTTGAGCTTGGCGACCTGGCCCACCACCGAGCCCACTGCGCCGGAGGCCGCGGCCACGACCAGGGTTTCACCGGCCTTGGGCTGGCCGATGTCCATCAGGCCCATGTAAGCCGTCATACCGGGCATGCCCAGCACCCCCAGGGCCATCGACGGGCTGGCCAGGCCGTTGGGCACCGGCATCAGGTTGCGGCCATCGGAGATACTGTGGCTTTGCCAGCCGGTGGAACCAACCACCAGGTCGCCCACCTCGAATTTCGGGTTGCGTGATTGCTCGACACGGCTGACTGCGCCACCGGTCATCACGTCGTCGATTTCCACGGGCGCTGCGTACGACGGCGCGTCGCTCATGCGTCCGCGCATGTAAGGGTCCAGCGACAGGTAGAGTGTCTTGAGCAGCACCTGGCCGTCGGCCAGCTCTGGCAGGTTTACGCGTTCGAGGCGGAAATTTTCCGGGGTCGGCGCGCCTTGAGGGCGTGAGACCAGCACAATGCGTTGGTTCAGTGTGGATTCTTGAGGCATGAAGGGGCTCCTTTAGCGACTGCATCGGTATAGGGTGCAGACCCTGCTTGCTGTGCCAGGGTTCAGATCTTATGGGCACAAACAAAAATGCCAGGCACGAGGCCTGGCATTGGAGCGCAGCTAAAGCCTGCCGATCAGAACGGCAGCTTCATGCCCGGTGGCAGTTGCATGCCGGCGGTCATGCCGCCCATTTTTTCCTGGCTGCTGGCTTCGATCTTGCGCACCGCGTCGTTGACGGCAGCGGCGAACAGGTCTTCCAGCACTTCACGGTCGTCATCGCTGACGCCTTCGAGCAGGCTTGGGTCGATGCTGACGCGCTTGATGTCGTGACGACCGGTCATCACCACGCTGACCATATCGCCACCGGCTTTACCGGTGACTTCGGCGTTGGCCAGTTCTTCCTGCATCTTGGCCATCTTTTCCTGCATCTGCTGCGCCTGCTTCATCAGGCCGGCCATGCCACCTTTCATCATGGGAATCACCTCAAAAGTACGTGGATCAAAAGAATCGCCCGGTTCATGACGCCTGGGGCGCCGGGGCTTCGACAGGTTCAATAGTATCGTGACGGACGACCGCACCGAACTGTTGCATCATTTGTTGGATAAGCGGATCAGCCTGGATCGACGCCTCGGCGTCGCGCTGGCGGTTCAGGCGTCGGCGCGTCGCAGCCTGGGCCGGGGTTTCCTGCTCGGGCTTGATCAGCTCGATGGCGATGGTCAGCGTGCGCCCATGGTACTGGTTGAGCGCGTCGTTCAGACGGCGCTGCTGGGTGGCATTGAACAAGGCGCTGTGGGCCGGGTCCAGGTGCAGGAGCCAGTGGTCGCCGTCGATGGCAATCAACGTGCAGTTGGCGGCGATACTGCCGGTCATGCCGGAGATCGGCAACTTTGGAAACAATTCCAGCCATTGCAGGGCCAGGCCGGTGGCCGGGGCCGCAGCGGGCTCCACTTCCGGCTCGGGGGCCGGCTCGGCGGTGTGTTCGCTGGCGAGTTCGTCCAGGTAGCTGTAGGCCGAATCCATGTCCGGCTCGATGTAGTCTTCGTCCAGCGGCGGTTCATCGTCGAGGTCGATGCCGGGCGTGGCCGCCTCGACCTGGGCCACGGTCGGCTCCGGCACCGGCGCCGATACCCACTCCGGCGCATCCAGCACTACGCTGTCCGGGGTCGGCGCGGGCATTGGCGTCAGTTCGGGCTGCTCGCCGGTGGTGTCCAGTACCGGCTCCACGACGGGCTGTTGCTCGGGCTCGACAGGCGCTTCAACCGGGTCGTTCCAGGGCAGATCCACCACCGGGGCGATTTGCGGCTCAGGCTCAGGCTCAGCCTCGATCAGCGCTTCAGGTTCGGCCACCGGGGCGGCAACCACCGGCTCGGCAACTGCTGGGGGTGCAACCGCCACTGGCGCGACGACCGCCGCACCAGCCACTGGTTTGGCGGAATCAGCTGTGGCCTGGCTGATCCCCACTGGCTTTAGCGGCTGTCTCGGCGCATCCGCCGAGTCGGCGGGCCGGAAGGCGAGCATGCGCAGCAGGACCATCTCGAACCCCCCGCGCGGGTCCGGCGCCAGGGGCAGGTCGCGACGGCCGATCAGGCCCATCTGGTAATAGAACTGCACGTCTTCGGCCGGCAGCGCCTGGGCCAGCGCCAACACGCGGTCGCGGTCGCCATGGCCGTTGTCGACCGCCTCAGGCAATGCCTGGGCGATGGCGACGCGGTGCAGCACGTTGAGGATTTCCGAGAGCACGCCATTCCAGTCCGGCCCCTGCTCCGACAAGTGGCGCACGGCTTCGAGCAAGGCCTTGGCATCGCCCTCGATCAGCGCATGCAGCACGTCGAACACCTGGCCGTGGTCCAGCGTGCCAAGCATGGCGCGCACATCGGCGGCCAGGACCTTGCCTTCACCAAAGGCGATGGCCTGGTCGGTGAGGCTCATGGCATCACGCATCGAGCCATCGGCAGCGCGGCCCAGCAACCACAGTGCGTCGTCTTCGAACGGTACGTTCTCGACGCCCAGCACGTGGGTCAAATGCTCGACCACCCGCTCGGGGGTCATGTTCTTCAGGGAGAATTGCAGGCACCGCGACAAAATCGTCGCAGGAAGTTTCTGCGGGTCGGTGGTGGCCAGGATGAATTTGACGTAGGGCGGCGGCTCTTCCAGGGTCTTCAACAGCGCGTTGAAGGAATGGCTGGACAGCATGTGCACTTCGTCGATCAGGTAGACCTTGAAGCGGCCACGGCTCGGTGCGTACTGCACGTTGTCGAGCAGTTCGCGGGTGTCTTCGACTTTGGTGCGGCTCGCGGCGTCGATCTCGATCAGGTCGACGAAACGCCCTTCGTCGATCTCGCGGCACACCGAACAGGTGCCGCACGGTGTCGAGGTGATACCGGTTTCACAATTCAGGCATTTGGCGATGATGCGCGCGATGGTGGTCTTGCCCACGCCGCGGGTACCGGTGAAGAGGTAGGCGTGGTGCAGCCGCTGGCTGTCCAAGGCATTGATCAGAGCCTTGAGCACATGGGTCTGGCCGACCATTTCGCGGAACGAGCGCGGACGCCATTTACGTGCAAGAACCTGATAACTCATCGAAAACCGTCGCAACTGGGAAGCGGGAGGCGGTAATGCTAGCGGAGCAAGGGGGAAATTGCATCCGGCACGCTCGTCTTATCTGACTAAGCGCTCCTCAGAGGCCTGATCCTGCACCGGCTGTACGCCGCAAAGAACGCGCCCAGCGCGCCTCCAGGCCGATAGCTGCGACACTGGCCAGCACCATCAGCCCGCCCAGCAGCACCTGCAGGGTCATGCGCTCGCCCAGCAGCATCGCCGCCAAGATCATCGCTACGGGTGGGATCAGGTACATCGCCACCGAGGCGCGGCTGACTTCAACGTGCTTGAGCACGTAGCCCCAGGCCAGGTAGGCCAGGGCACTGGGAAAAATACCGAGCACCAGCACCGCCATGTTGTCCGGCAGCGGTGCCCGTGCCACTGCAGCGGGCAGACCTGGCAGGTTCACGCACAGCATCAAGGTGCCGGACCAGACCATATAGCAGGCCAGCGTCAGCGGGCTGTAGCGGTAAGCGTAATGTCGCAGGACAGCGAAATACACGCTCCAGGACAGGGCCGCCAGCAGGATCAGCAAACCGCGCGGGTCCATCTCGGCCATGCCATGATCGCCCCTGATCACCACCAGCACACCCCACAAGCCCAACAGCACACACCCCCAGCGCCAGGCACTGACCCGCTCTTTCAGGCAGAAAAACGCAATCAACACGCTGAACAGCGGTGCCGACTGCGCCAGCACGCTGGACGCCGACGCGGTCACCCACTGCTGGCCGCTATTGAGGCAGGTGTGGTGCAGGAACACCCCGAAAAAACCCAGCACCAGCAGCCACGGCAAATCCCGCAGGCGCGGCCGGCCAATGCCCGCCACCAGCGCCACCGCGCCCATGAACAGAGAGGCGATCAGGAAGCGCAGCAACGCCAGTTGCCTAGGGCTATAGCTGTGCAAGCCGATGTGCACGCCAATCGGCGAATACGCCCAACAGAGAATCACGACGGCAACGACTAGCGTAAGCTTCACATGAGATGGGGCATTCATCGACGGCATCCGGGGCACAGGGAAGGAATGCCATCAGTCTTGGCCCGCGCCAGGCGCAGCACAATTAAGCGTTTCTGACTTCTGAGATCACTGGAACTGAGCAATGGAACTGGCCCAACTGAAAATGGTGCGAGCCGTGGCGCAAACCGGCAGCGTGGCGCAGGCTGCCCTGCAATTGCACTGCGTGCCCTCCAACATCACCACGCGCATCAAGCAGCTGGAAAGCGAGTTGGGCACGCCCTTGTTCATTCGTGCCGGACGCGGGCTGGCGATCAGCGCCGCCGGGGAGATTTTCCTGGATTATTGCGAGCGCATCCTGGCGCTGGTGGACGAGTCCAAACGCGCACTGGATGCCACGGCGACGCCTCGCGGCACGCTGCGCATCGGTGCGGTGGAGTCCAGCGCCAGCGGGCGCCTGCCGCCGCTGCTGGCCGAGTACCACCGGCGCTACCCTGAGGTCAGCCTGGAACTGGTCACCGGCGCCTGGGCGCAGTTGCTGGACGACCTGCAGCACCATCGCCTCGATGTGGCGCTGGTAGCCGCCAGTGGCAAACACCCGAAGCTGGAACACAGCGTGGTTTACAGCGAACGCCTGGTATTGATCGCCAGCGCGTCGAGCGCGCCCATCACCGGCGCCGCAGACCTGGCCGGCCGCACATTATTGGTGTGGCCGCCCGGCTGCCCCTACCGCGCCGCCCTGGAAAACTGGCTCAAGCCTCAGGACTTCAAGCCGGCGATTGCCAGCTATGCCAGCTGGGGCACAATCATCGGTTGCGTCAGCGCGGGGATTGGCGTCGCGTTGGCGCCCGAGGGCATTCTGGCGCGCTATGAGCAGGCCAACCAGTTGGCGTCGTATTGCTTTGAAGCGCTGGCCCCCGTGGACAACCTGCTGTTCTGGCACACCGACACCCAGCGGCACCTGGCACGGGACGCGTTCGCCGGGCTGCTGCGCGAAACCTTCGGCTGACACAGTCCAAAATGTGGGAGGGGCAAGCCCCATGCCAGTCTGTAGGAGCGAGCTTGCTCGCGAAAAACGTCAACGATAACGCGTGCTTCCTGAATGAACGCGGTGCCTGTGAGTTTTTCGCGAGCAAGCTCGCTCCTACAAACTGGCATTAGGGCTTGCCCCCTCCCACATTTTTTAGAGCTGCGGTGCAGCCAACCGTGCGTACTGATCCTGGCTGATCCAGCCGGTGAACGAACGCTCGTCAGCATTGATAAATTCCACCTGCGCCCAGCCGTCCTTGAACGCCAGTACGCCCACCACATCATTTTTGACGATGTAGGGACGCTTTGTCGCTTTGGCGCCCGGCGTTTTCAACAGGTAGGCCTTTTCGGCCGATACCGTCACCAGGCCGATCCATTTTTTCCGGGCGGTCCGGCTCAACTCCAGACCCGTAGCGATGTCCGGCATCAACACATTGATACAACCTGGATGCTGGCGACCTTGCTCCACGGTCAGGGTCACGCCGTCGGCCGCTGCCGCTACGCTGCCGGGATAAGCCGCCTCGCGCCAGGTGGTCAGCGCTTCGGGTTTACCTTGCAGAAAGAAGCTGCACCCCCGCGTCACGCCCTCGCCCATCGCCTCCGAGTAGAACCCCTCGACCTGCTGCTGCGGCGTCACCGCCAGCATCAGCCCCTCGTACTTGCCCGACTGCAACGCGGCAGGCCCTGCAAGCACAGGCACCACGACGCATAACGACAACACACCCATCGCCAGTAAACGCATCATCTTATTTCTTCCCTTCCAGTACGTCGTAGGCCTGCTTCATCAGCACGTCGTAGTTGCCGTAGTCCTCACCGTTATAGTTGCGCGCCATGGCGGTAAATTCCTTGTTTTTCATGGCCGTCATCAACGCGGTATTTTTGCCGCACAGGCTCAGATAGGCCTTGAGCTGATTGCCGGCATTGATCTTCAAGGCCGCCACGAACTCGAACACGGTCTTGAATCCGCAAGACGCGAAATTGAACCCCATGATCTGGAACATGCCCCACGAGGCCGACAGCAACGCCGCTTCCTGATCCAGAGCAAACGCGGTGGCCATGGTTTCCCAGGCCTTGACCTGGTCCTTGTTGTTGGCCTGCCATTGCGGGCCGGCTTTTTTCTTGTAGACGTACGACAGCAGCGGGTGCGACTGGTCGTAAATGTGCTTGGTGTACTTGCGAAAGTGATGGCCCTCGAAGGCGATGATCGGCAACTTCGCCGGCCCGAAGCCCACCTTTCCGCCCGACTCGATCGTGGCGAACGCCTTGATGACATTCACCGAGATGCCGTTACCCAGCTGCTTGGCGGCGTTCTGAAAGTCAGTGTCGCTGAGCGTCATACCGCCATCGCAAGTGGACTGCATCATCAACTGCCGGTTACGCCGTTCGGCCTCGATCACCGCACGCACCTGGTTCAGGTAGACATTGACGGTGGCCTGCACCGCATCGGCATTGTTATTGCCGAAGGCATTCAGAAAACTCGGAATGCGCATCGTCGGGAAGGCCGTCACCGGCACCTTCAACGCCTCTTCGATCAGGCTGTTGAAGGTACGACCGGTAGGGTCGATCACGCCATCGGGGTGGGCGTACTTGAGATGACGGAACTGGTATTGGCTGATGCACTGCACCAGTTGGCCATCGCATTTGCCGTTTTCGGGCAGGGCGAAACCCAGCTTGGGAATGATCAGGTTGAATAGATACTGGATGCACTGAACATCGGCAGGCAAGTTGCGGGCTTTACCGGGTGTACCGACCGAGGCACTGATAAGACGAGGCAACCCTTGCAGGCTTTTCATGACGGACATCCTTGTGCGTTAAAGAAGCGATTGCGCTTCGATATCAAGTCCACGCCCTTGTCGTACTCTGAAACAAGTGGCCGGCGGAAGCTAACAAGGTGCCTGGGGGTTGTCCAGAGAGGCTTTCGAAAGTTGTGAATCAGCCAGAATAAATCACTCAGTAGCCATGCACATCGCGGGTCTTCTGATACTGGTGGTAGTCGATCCACTCGACCACGTCATAGGGCAGATAAAGCTGCACGGTGGCGCGGGAAATGGCGATGTACACCGCGCACAAGCGCTGATCGAACGCATACGCGTCCTGGAACTTCACATTGGTGAGCAACTCGGGCGTGAGCAGGACCCGTTCGAACTCCATGCCGCCGGCGTCTTGCGCCAACATCAATAAACAGCGCTCGCCGGGGTGGCCGCTGAGCCTGTTCAAGCGTGTCACGTCGGCCACATTGAAGCCTTTTTCCAGTTGTTCCTCGACCCACAGGAACGCCTCATCGAACCGGCACGCGTCGCGCACCTGCTGCCAGTCGGCCATATCGCTGAAAAACGGATGGGGACCACGATCGCCGTAATCGCTGCCATAGAATTGCGGCTTGAACAGCGCGATGACGGTGTCCATGAAATAGTTGAGATCCTGCTGCGCCTCGCTGCTGGCAAACGCACAGGCACAACGCTCTTCGCTCAGTTGGATGAGCCACTTCATGGTGTCCCAGCAGGACGCGGTCAGCACCACGCACCCTGGCGGCGGCACAAAGCCCTGGGGATACAGCTCGATACCGACGTCCGCATCCCGTGCACCTTCGAAGAGCACCTTGCTTTTCTGCGAGTGTTGGCTGATCAGCGGATTGACCAGGCGCTCGACATTGCGCCCGGAGCGCACGCTATAGCTCACATCCGTATGGCGAACCTCGCGGGCGCGCTTGACCAGCACCCCACTGGCCTGCTGATACTCGTCGCCCAGGGTGATCAGCACCTGGCGCCCGCGTTCGATGATTTGCAGCAAAGGCGCTGGAATGTCCTGGCTCTCATCAATCAACACATGGGTATAGCGCTCAGGCACCACACTGCCGGCGAGGCTGGCGCGCTTGATCATCAATAACGCTTCAAACCCGGTGTGAGCGTTCCAGGCCGGATTCGCCTCAAGGTAGCGCCATAACCGGCTGGAGTATTCGACCAGTACCTTGGCATCAATGCTGGACAGCGCTTGCTTGAAGTGCGGCAGATGTTTGGCCGACAGGCTGTAGTCCCGGGAGCCGCAGTAGTTTTCCAGCACCTTGAGGCAGACATCCAGCAGCGCCTGCCCTTCCAGATGACGAAAACCGAAGATGTTCAATTCCTGCGCCAGTGCCTGCTTGCTCGGGACGCGCCCTTGGGTAGTCAGCGGCTGTGGCCTTGGGCCATGCAACAAGACGTGGGCAAACCCGTGGAAGGTTTGCCCGGCCTTTCTCTCCCGCACGCCCACCATGCGCGCGCGCAGAGTTTCCAGCTTTGCCGGTGTACGTGCCAGCAACAAGGTCTTTTCGGGGCGCAGATGCTCCATCAGCGCCACCAGCAGGTGACTCTTGCCAATGCCGGCGTACCCTTGCACGTGCAGGTCTTCGTTCAGGTTGGCGCGAAAGGTACGGACCAGTTTGTCCTGCTCGGCGCTCAACCAGCGCTCGCGGTGCCTGGGCGTGACCATCTGCTGGCGGAAGGGATTGTTGGCCTTGAGGTGACGGACTTTGTACTCGACGTCCCATTGGCCGTCGGGCAATAGATACTCTCGCGCCAGGACTTCATCCGCTAAGAGAAAACGCAACTTCAGGCTCTTGACCACATTGAGGCCGAAGTACAGCTTGCGCGGGTCAAACAACCGTTGTGCCTCCGACAGCAAGCTCACGGCGGCCGAATGCCTGCCCTGCGCCGCCCAGCCAATGAGTTTGGCCAGCACCCTTTCAGCGCCCACTGCACTCAACTCGTGTTCCGGCATTTGCGCCAGATTCTGGATAACCAACACAGCGGCCAACTCCGGCTCACTCAGGGCCAGCAGCGCACCCGCACCGTCAGAACCCAACAAACCCGCACAGGTTTCATCGGTGATCGGCAAGAACACGGGGCTGGATAAATCAAAATGTTCCGAGTGCATACAGCCTCATGGCCAGGAGAGAGACGCTTGGGAGTATGCCACCAGTCGTGGAAGGGTCGTCATGCACTGCGCAATAAGCGTCACAGATGACTGGCTGAATAACTGAGATTTTTTTGGGAGGGTATTGCAGGAGGGAGCGTTATGGAGGCAACCCCACCAGCCACACCCCGGCACACAATGTTCCCGCTGTGGCTGCTGCCTTCCGGCTCTGACCAGGTTCACGGGTAATCGTTGCGGGGGGACCGATGGGGTCACCATAACGACGCTGGCCTCTCGGCAAGCGGGGCCATTGTACCGATCTGATTGGAAGTTACAACCGTAAAAAATGAGAAGCTTCAAGTACTTGCCATGGCCTTCAATGATGACGCTCTCCCAATCACTCTGTAGGAGCGAGCTTGCTCGCGAAAAACGTCAACGATAACGCGTACTTTCTGAATGAACGCGGTGCCTGTGAATTTTTCGCGAGCAAGCTCGCTCCTACAGACTGGCATGGGGGCTTGCCCCCTCCCGCATTTTTTTATCATTGTGCCTGCAGGACCTCATCGGCCCTGCCGCCCTCTTCCTGGATGACCAGGTGGATAAAGTGCAACTTGGCTATCACCGCCGGCGGCAGCACGAAGGGGTAGAAATCCGGCTGGCCCATGGCGCGGGACAGTTCGTTGAGCATGCCGGCCAGTTCGATCCAGGCGTTGACGAAGGAGAGGAATGCCGCTCCACCAGGGTGTTCGGGGTCGTACAGGGTGGTCAGGGGAAACGGCTGGTAATCGAGGTCCATCTCCCGAGCGCTCATGCCAAACCCCAGGGCGGTGTCGACCGCGTCCATCATGTGCAGGTAATGCGCCCAGGTCTCGGCCCAATCTTCCCAGGGGTGCATGGTGGCGTAGGCGCTGACGCAGGTTTGCTGCCAGTCCGGGCGTGGGCCGTTCTGGTAGTGCTGATCGAGCGCGTCGGCGTAACTGGCGCGCTCGTCGCCGAACAGGTTGCGAAACGGCTCGAGCCAGTGGCTGTTGGCGATCAGGCGGTCCCAGTAATAGTGGCCGACCTCATGGCGGAAGTGACCGAGCAAGGTGCGGTAGGGCTCGTGCATCTGTACGCGAACCTTTTCACGATGGGCGTCGTCGGCTTCCTTGATATCGAGGGTGATCAGGCCGTTGGCGTGACCGGTCGTGGGCGCATTGCCTTGCAGGTCGATGCCGACGAAGTCGAACGCCAGGCCGGTGTCTTCGTCGACGCTTTTGGGCACCACCTGCAGGCCCAGGCTGATCAGTTGGGCCACCAGTCGGCGCTTGGCGGTTTCCACCTTGCGCCAGCGCTCGGGATTTTCCGCGATGGACAAATCCGGGATGGTGCGGTTCAGGCTGCACGCTACGCACAGGGCAGAGGTGCTGTGCGCCGGAATCAGCCAGTTGCAGGCCGCCGGGGTCTGGAGGTTGGCGCAGCGGCGAAAGGCGCCGGCGTCGAGATTGGCGTCCAGCAGCCAGGTGTCAGCCACCGGACCTGGTTGCAGTGAAGACAAGCGGCTTTGCTGCGGGTGGTAGCCCAGCAGCGCCGAGCAGGCCAGGCACTGGCTGTTGCGAAAGAACAAGGACTGGCCGCAGCGGCATTGCCATACCTTGCTGTTACGCGAGGATCCGGCCATGAACGGTGCGGCGATGCGCGTGCTGAGTTGCTCGAAGTAGCGAAACATGGCGATCTCTCCCAGGGGTGACTGAGACTAGATCATTTCCCTCGCAGGATCGTTCCCACGCGTGGGAACGATCGTCAGACGGAGATGTTGTGCTTGGCGAGGAAAGCGACGAACGCCTCTTCGTCGAGCACTTTGAGCCCCAGTTCGCTGGCCTTGGCCAATTTGGAACCGGCGCCCGGCCCGGCCACCACGCAGTGAGTCTTGGCCGACACGGAACCGGCCACCTTGGCGCCCAGGCTTTCGAGCTTGTCCTTGGCCACGTCGCGGCTCATCAACTCCAGGGAGCCGGTGAGCACCCAGGTGTGTCCGGCTTCCGGCAGGCCTTCGACGACCTTTTTCTCGCTCTGCCAGTGCATGCCGAAGTCCTTGAGCTGCTGCTCGATGGCCAGGGCGCGGTTGGCGTTGTCTTCGCTGTCAAAAAAGTCGCGCACGGCCTTGGCCTGCTTCTCGGGCAGGGCCTGGCGCATGTCCAGCCAGTCGGCCTTGATCACGCCTTCGAGGCTGCCGAACTTGTCCGCCAGTTTCTGCGCCGCGCCCGGCCCCACGGAGGGCACGTGCAGCTTGTCGAGCAGGCCGCCCAGGGTGGTGCTGGCGGCGAACTCGGCGCTCAGGTCGCCCTGCTCCTGCAATTGCAGGGCGCATTCATCGGGCGACAGCAGCGCGCCAATCACCTCCTGGTTATGGCTGTCTTCAAAGAAGCTGTGGATTTCGTGTGCCACTTCCAGCCCCACGTCCGGCAAGTACGTCAGCACTTCCGGCAAGGCCTTCTGCACCCGCTCCAGGGACGCCAGGGAGCGCGCCAGCACCTTGGCGGTCTCCTCGCCCACATCGGGAATGCCCAGGGCGTAGATAAACCGCGCCAGGGTCGGCGTCTTGCTGTTTTCGATGGCGGCGATCAGCTTTTTGCTGGAAATATCGGCAAAGCCTTCCAGGTCGATGATCTGCTCATACTTGAGTTTGTAGAGGTCGGCCGGCGAGCCGATCAGTTTTTCATCCACCAGTTGCTCGATGGTCTTGTCGCCCAGGCCGTCGATGTCCATGGCGCGGCGCGAGACGAAATGAATGATCGCCTGCTTGAGCTGCGCGCCACAGGCCAGCCGCCCGACGCAGCGGTACACCGCGCCCTCGCTGACGGTTTCCTTGCCCTTGCTGCGCTTGACCAGTTGCGTGCGTTCCACGTGGGAGCCGCACACCGGGCAACTTTCGGGGATCTGCACCGCACGGGCATGTTCAGGACGACGCTCGGTAACCACCGAGACCACCTGCGGGATCACATCCCCGGCGCGGCGGATGATCACCGTGTCGCCGATCATCAGGCCCAGGCGCGCCACTTCGTCCATGTTGTGCAGGGTGGCGTTGGACACGGTCACGCCGGCGACCTTGACCGGTTTCAACCGCGCCACGGGCGTGACGGCGCCGGTACGGCCGACCTGGAATTCCACGTCGAGCAACTCGGTCAGTTCTTCCATGGCCGGGAATTTATGCGCAATGGCCCAGCGCGGCTCGCGGGCGCGGAAGCCCAGTTCCCGTTGGGCGGCAATACTGTTGACCTTGAACACCACACCGTCGATCTCGTACGACAGACTGTTACGCCGCTCGCCGATGTCGCGGTAATAGTCCAGGCATTCCTGAATGCCTTTGGCCAGTTTCAGTTCATGACTGATCGGCATGCCCCACTTCTGCAACTGCTTGAGGTTGCCGATATGGGTGTCACTGATGTCCGCCGTCACCTGGCCAATGCCATAGCAGCAGAATTCCAGCGGGCGGCTGGCGGTGATCTTCGAATCCAGCTGGCGCAGGCTGCCGGCCGCCGCATTGCGCGGGTTGGCGAAGGTCTTGCCGCCGACGTCCAGTTGCGAGGCGTTCAGGCGCTCGAAACCGGCCTTGGACATGAACACTTCACCGCGCACTTCCAGGGTGGCCGGCCAGCCGCTGCCGTGCAGCTTCAACGGGATGTTGCGCACGGTGCGCACATTGACGCTGATGTCTTCGCCGGTGGTCCCGTCGCCACGGGTGGCGCCGCGCACCAGTTCGCCATCCTGATACAACAGGCTGACCGCCAGGCCATCCAGCTTCGGCTCGCAACTGTATTCGACACTGGCGAACAAGTCCCCGGCCGGCAGATCCAGGCCCTCGGTCACCCGGCGATCGAATTCCAGCATGGTCGATTCATCGAAGGCGTTACCGAGGCTGAGCATCGGGATTTCATGCCTGACTTGAGTAAACGCCGACAACGCCGCGCTGCCGACCCGCTGTGTCGGCGAATCACGCGTCACCAGTTCCGGATGTTCGGCTTCCAGGGCTTTGAGCTCATGGAACAAGCGGTCGTACTCAACGTCCGGAATGCTCGGCTCATCAAGGACGTGGTAACGGTAATTGTGCTGATCCAGTTCAGCGCGCAGTTCGAGGATGCGGGTATGGGCGGCGGTCATGGTGTTCTCTCAACAAGCAAAAGAGCAGCCGAAGCTGCTCAAATGGTAGTGCGCTTATTCTATCCGACAACGCCGAGGCGTAATCCTCAGCGTTTTTGTGTCAGGGCGCGACGCTCGAACTCGACGATGCGCTGACGGTAATGCTCGATGGTCTGGGCGGTAAGGACGCTGCGTTGGTCGTCCTTGAGCTCGCCGTTTAGTTCCTGGGACAGCTTGCGGGCCGCGGCCACCATCACGTCGAACGCTTGCTTGGGGTGACGCGGGCCGGGCAGGCCGAGGAAGAAACTGACCGCCGGGGTGCTGAACAGGTCGATGTCGTCCAGATCGAAGGTGCCGGGCTTGACCGCGTTGGCCATGGAAAACAGCACTTCGCCGTTGCCGGCCATGCTTTCGTGACGGTGGAAAATATCCATCTCGCCAAAACGCAGGCCGCTCTCAAGGATGTTCTGCAACAGGGCCGGGCCTTTGAAGCCACCGGAATCGCGGCAGATCACACTGATCACCAGCACTTCTTCGGCCGCCGGCTGATCGTTGACCGAATGGCGCGATGGGGCCTTGCCGCCGTTTTCATCCGGGAAATCATCGTCGCGACTGCTGAAGCTCGGGCCTTCGTCGACGTCCAGGTTCAGGTCGCCCTGATGCGGCTCGGCCACGCCCGCACTGCCGCGCTTGCCACGCTTGGACGACGGCTCGCGGGCTTCACGCACCGGCGCGCTCATCGACGGCAAGTCGTGCTCGTCCAGCTGCGGTTCCTTATGGGTATCCAGCACACGGGGCGGCCCCAGCAGCTCGGCGCTGCCGTCGTCGTCAGGTAAGTTGGACAGGTTTCGGTCCAGGCGAAATTTAAGCTTGCCCTTGCCACCGCGCATGCGGCGCCAGCCATCAAAAAGAATACCGGCAATGACAATGATGCCGATGACGATCAGCCACTCGCGCAGACCGATTTCCATGTAATCCCGTGCCTCTAATAAAAAATGCTGAAAAATAAGGGGTTTAGCACCGTGCAAACCGCTTTAAAACGTGGCGCCAACTCTATGTTCTGACTGACGTTTTGCCCACGCATACGAAAAATTGACATTAAACTAGCACGACGAAAGATAACTTTACACCGTCTGTCAAAATGCCTTGAGCAAATATGTCCATTTGCCACTTTTCCCAGACCGGTAAACCGTCCTACAGCGTGCTGTAAAATTTCTTCCTGACAGACCTCAGGATTCCACCATCGCCATCGCTTCTTCCACATCGACGGCGACCAAACGCGAACAGCCCGGCTCATGCATCGTCACGCCCATCAATTGATCGGCCATTTCCATGGCGATCTTGTTGTGGGTGATATAGATGAACTGCACCGTCTGGGACATCTCCTTGACCAGCCGAGCGTAGCGTCCAACGTTAGCGTCATCCAGCGGTGCATCGACCTCGTCGAGCATGCAGAACGGCGCCGGGTTCAGCTTGAAGATGGCAAATACCAGGGCCAGGGCCGTCAGGGCCTTTTCGCCGCCGGACAACAAATGGATGGTGCTGTTCTTCTTGCCCGGTGGCCGCGCCATGATCGTTACCCCTGTATCGAGTAGATCTTCGCCCGTCAGTTCCAAGTAGGCACTGCCACCACCGAAAACTTTTGGGAATAACGCCTGTAAACCGCCATTAATCTGATCAAAGGTATCCTTGAAGCGGTTGCGGGTTTCCTTGTCGATCTTGCGGATCACGTTTTCCAGGGTGTCCAGCGCTTCGACCAGGTCGGCGTTCTGGGCATCCAGATAACGTTTGCGCTCGGACTGCTGCTGGTACTCATCGATGGCCGCGAGGTTGATCGCGCCCAGTCGCTGGATACGCGCGGCAATGCGCTCAAGTTCTTCTTCGGCGTCTTTTTCGTTGGCCTGGGCGGTCAGCGTGTTGAGCACGCCGTGCAGGTCGTAACCGTCTTCGAGCAACTGGTCCTGCAGGGTCTTGCGGCGCACGGTCAGGGCTTGCCACTCCATGCGCTGTTGTTCGAGCTGACCGCGAATCAGCTGGGATTGCTGTTCGGCCGTGGTGCGGCGCTTTTCAGCCTCGCGCAGTTCGCGGTCGGCGTCTTCGAGGGCGATCTGCGCGGTCTTGAGTTCTTCGTCGACGCTCATGCGCTTGTCGAGCAACTCTTCGAGCTTGAGGCGCAGCTCTTCCAGCGGCGCTTCGCCCTCCTCCAGGTTGAGGCTCAGTTGCTCGCGCTTTTCGGTGAGGCGTTCCGATTGCATCTCCAGGCGCTCAAGGGCCTGGGCCGTGGACGTGTGCTGGGCGCGCAGCGAGCCGAGGCGCACCGCCAGTTGGTGCGCGTGGTCCTTGTGCTGGCGGGCTTCCTGGCGCACGCGGTCGAGGCGTTCGCGCAGGCTGTCGCGCTGGGCCAGCAGCAGTTCGCGCTGCTCGGTGTCCAGGGCCATGCTGTCGAGGGCTTCCTGCAACAGCAGGCGCGCTTCGCCGATCTGTTCGTGCTCCAGAGCACGCTGCTCGCCCATTTCGGCGACTTCTTCGTCAAGGCGGGTGCGGCGCAGGGTCAGTTGTTCGACCTTGGCCTTGCTCGCGGAGAGCTGGGCCTTGAGTTCGCCCTGCTGGCGCGCCTCGTCCTGCAACAGGCGGCGCAGATGCTCGCGACCGGTCTCTTGCTGGCGCTGGGTGGCGCGCAGGGTTTGCAGTTCGGTTTCCAGGCTTTCCAGGGTGGCCTCGCGCTCTTCACGCTCGGCGCTCAGGTTGACGATTTCCTGGCCACGGGCCAATACGCCGCTTTCGGCCTCACTGGCACGGCGCACGCGCAGGAAGTGGCGGCCGACCCAATAGCCGTCGCGACTGATCAAGCTTTCGCCGGCCGCTAACTGGCCGCGTTGGGCCAGGGCCTGCTCCAGTGATTCGACCGGCTTGACCTGGCCCAGCCACGGCGACAGGTCAATCGCCGCCTCGACCTTGTCCAGCAGGCTGCCCGGCACGCGCGTGCCATCGGCTGCGGGACTGAGCAGGCGCAGGTCGCCCTGGGTGAAACCGCCCAGGTCGAAGCCGCCGAAATCATCCACCAGCACCGCTTGCAGATCAGCGCCCAGCACGGTTTCCACCGCCAGTTCCCAACCGGCCTCGACCTTCAAGCCTTCAGCAAGGCGCGGGCGCTCGGCCAGGTGCTGGTCGCGCAACCATTCGGCGGTGCCGGTGCCGGGGTCCAGCGCGGCTTGCTGCAAGGCTTCCAATGAGGCCAGCCGCCCGTTGAGGCGCTGCAGATCGCCCTGGGCCTGTTGCTGCGCCTGGGTCGCGGTGTGCAATTGCTGACGCAGTTGCTCGAGGCGCTCCACTTGCTGCGCTTCGCTGGCCTCGAGTTCTTCGAGGGTCATTTCGCTTTCGGCCAGTTGCTCGCTCAACTGCATGATCGCCGCGTCTTCCGGGTCGGCGGCGAGCAACACGCGCTCTTCCTGCAGGCGGCGCTGGCGTTCAGCCAGGCGCTCCATGCTGGTTTCCAGTTGCTGGATACGCGACTGCTGCACCTCGGCCTGGCGGCGCGGTTCGGCGGATTTGAGGTTGAACGTGTCCCACTGCTCCTGCCAGCCGTGCATGCCGGTTTCCGCTTCTTCCAGGGCGGCGGCGGCTTCTTCGGCGGCGGCGCTGGTGATTTCCTGCTCGGGGGTGAGCATGTCCAGCTCTTCACCCAGGGTCAGCAGCAAGGTACGGTCGTGGCCCAGGTGCGATTCGGTCTCCAGGCGTGCGCGTTCGGCTTCCTTCAGATCGTCCTGCAACTGGCGCAAGCGTTGCTGGCCGTGCTGGATGCTCTGTTCGACCCGGGCAATATCACCGCCCACCGAATAGAAGCGGCCCTGCACCAGATTGAAGCGCTCGGACAGTTCATGGTGCCCGTCCCGCAGCCGTTCGATGCTGGCGTCGGCGTTGCGCTGCTCGGCCACCAGCGCTTCAAAGCTGACTTCCTGGGTGCCGATGATCGCTTCGCGCTGGCCGACCTGGTCGTTCAGCGCCTGCCAGCGCAGGGCCGACAGTTGTGCCTTGAGCTGGCGCTCTTCGGCCTTGTATTCCTGATACTTCTCGGCCGCCTGGGCCTGGCGGTGCAGGCGCTCCAACTGGCGCTCCAGCTCTTCGCGCAGGTCGGTCAGGCGGGCGAGGTTTTCATGGGTGCGGCGGATGCGGTTTTCGGTCTCGCGGCGGCGCTCCTTGTATTTGGAGATGCCGGCCGCTTCCTCGATAAAGTTGCGCAGGTCTTCGGGCTTGGCTTCGATCAGCTTGGAGATCATGCCCTGCTCGATGATCGAATAGCTGCGCGGGCCCAGGCCTGTGCCGAGGAAGATATCGGTGATGTCGCGTCGACGGCATTTGGTGCCGTTGAGGAAATAACTGTTCTGGCTGTCGCGCGTGACTTTACGGCGAATGGAGATTTCCGCGTAGGCCGCGTACTCGCCGACCAGGGTGCCGTCGGAGTTGTCGAACACCAGCTCGATGCTGGCCTGGCTCACCGGTTTGCGGCTGGTGGAACCGTTGAAGATGACGTCGGTCATCGACTCGCCGCGCAGGTTTTTCGCCGAACTCTCGCCCATCACCCAGCGCACGGCGTCGATGATATTCGACTTGCCGCAGCCATTGGGCCCGACCACCGCCGCCATGTTACTGGGGAAGTTCACCGTGGTCGGGTCGACGAAGGATTTGAACCCCGCCAGTTTGATGCACTTGAGCCGCACGTTTAGGCGTCCGCCAACGCTGCGATGACCAGCGAGCTGCTGCGCTGGCAGTAGGCCGACAGCACCAGGCGGATCTGCGCCAGGTCGCGGGCCAGCACGGCAGCGAGCAGTTGTTCGAACAGCGCGAGGTACTCGCTCATTTCCGCCTTGCGCTGGTCAAGGGCCAGGTAATAGGCGCGGTTCATCGCCGGCTGCAGGTTCTCGACGGTTTCCTGCAGGTACGGATTGTTGGCGAAGGGATACGCGGCGCGCATCACATTGAAGCTTTCTTCGACAAAGGCGCGGATGTCCTGGCGCTCGTAGCTGGCCATCAGGCGCTGCTGGATTTGCAGGAATGGCGCCATGTCGGCCTGGGTCTGCCAGCCTTCGGCGACTGCATTGCCAAGCAGGATGTACATCTCGCCCATCAACGTGCACAGGCTCTGCACCTTGTGTGCGGTCAGTTCAGTGACATGAGCGCCACGGCGCGGCAGGATCGCGATCAGGTGCCGGCGTTCGAGGATCAGCAAGGCTTCGCGCACGGAACCACGGCTGACATTCAGTGCCAGCGTGACCTTCTGTTCCTGGATCCGCTCCCCAGGCTTGAGATCGCCGCGAATGATACGTTCGGCGAGGTGGTGAGCGATTTGCTCGGCGAGACTGTCCGGCGCCTTGAACGTCATGTTTTCCCTTCAAAATCTTCTATCGGTACAAGCGCGGCAGTGTAGCGCATTGGCCCGCTGATGGCGCTACGCCCACGGTGGCGAATTTGGCATGAAACACGCAAGCCTTAACAGCCATAAGCCCCTGAAAACACCGGTTCCAGAAGACTGGACCATAATTGAATGTGTTGCGACCGGATTTTCTTGACCCTTAGGTCAGAAAACCATTGACCGAAAAGTCAGACATGACTAGATTCGGCGCAAAGCGGTTAACAACAATAATGAGTCTGCGAGGCCTTCCGTGATCCAGTTTTTACTTAACCAGGAACTCCGTAGCGAGCACGCCCTGGACCCCAACCTGACCGTGCTCAACTATTTGCGTGAGCATGTGGGCAAATCCGGAACCAAGGAAGGCTGCGCCAGCGGCGACTGCGGTGCGTGCACCGTGGTGGTCGGCGAGTTGCACCGCAACGATCAAGGCGTTGAGCAGATCCGTTATCGCAGCCTCAATTCGTGCCTGACCTTTGTCTCGTCGTTGCATGGCAAGCAACTGATCAGTGTCGAAGACCTCAAGCACCAGGGCCAACTGCACAGCGTGCAGCAGGCGATGGTCGAGTGCCACGGCTCGCAGTGCGGCTTTTGCACCCCGGGCTTCGTGATGTCGTTGTTTGCCCTGCAAAAGAACAGCGACGCGCCCGACAGCCAGAAAGCCCACGAAGCCCTGGCCGGCAACCTGTGCCGCTGCACCGGTTACCGCCCGATTCTGGCGGCGGCCGAACAGGCCTGTTGCAACAAGCCCCAGGACCAGTTCGACAGCCGTGAAGCCCAGACCATCGCGCAGCTCAAGGCGATTGCGCCGACGCAAACCGGCGAACTCAACAGCGGCGACAAACGCTGCCTGGTGCCGTTGACGGTCGCCGACCTGGCCGATCTCTATGACGCCTACCCGCAAGCCCGCCTGCTGGCCGGCGGCACCGACCTGGCGCTGGAAGTCACGCAGTTCCATCGCACCCTGCCGGTGATGATCTACGTCGGTAATATCGAAGAAATGAAGCGCATCGAATCCTTCGATGACCGCCTGGAAATCGGCGCCGCCACCGCCCTCTCCGACTGCTACACCGCGCTGCACCACGAATACCCCGATTTTGGCGACTTGCTGCACCGCTTCGCCTCCCTGCAGATCCGCAACCAGGGCACCCTGGGCGGCAATATCGGCAACGCCTCGCCCATCGGCGATTCGCCGCCGCTGCTGATCGCCCTCGGTGCGCAGATTGTGCTGTGCAAGGGCCAGACCCGCCGCACCCTGGCGCTGGAAGACTACTTTATCGACTACCGCGTCACTGCCCGCCAGGACAGCGAATTCATCGAGAAAATCATCGTGCCCAAGGGCCATTCACTGTTTCGCGCGTACAAGGTGTCCAAGCGCCTGGACGACGATATTTCCGCCGTCTGCGCCGCCTTCAACCTGAAGCTCGACAACGGTGTGATCAGCCAGGCCCGCGTCGCCTTCGGCGGCATGGCCGCTACCCCCAAGCGCGCCAGGCACTGCGAAACGGTACTGGTCGGCGCCACCTGGAACGCCGCTACCGTGGAAAAAGCCTGCGCCGCCCTGGCCGAGGACTTCACCCCGCTGTCGGACTTCCGCGCCAGCAAGGAATACCGCCTGCTCAGCGCGCAGAACCTGCTGCGCAAATACTTCATCGAACTGCAAACGCCGCACATCGAGACTCGGGTGACCGCTTATGTCTAACCATCACGCCGTGGTAAAAACCCAGGCCGAACTGGCCGAGCTGTTTGCCCAGGACCTGACCTCCGGGGTCGGCCGCAGCGTCAGGCATGACAGCGCGGCCAAGCATGTCAGCGGCGAGGCGCAGTACATCGACGACCGCCTCGAATTTCCCAACCAGTTGCACCTGTATGCGCGCATGTCCGACCGCGCCCACGCGAAAATCCTCAGCATCGACACCGCGCCCTGCTATGCCTTCGACGGCGTGCGCATCGTGATTACCCACCAAGACGTACCGGGCCTCAAGGACATCGGCCCGCTGATGCCCGGCGATCCGTTGCTGGCCATCGACACCGTGCAGTTCGTCGGCCAGGTGGTGCTGGCCGTGGCCGCCCGCGATCTTGAGACCGCGCGTAAAGCCGCGATGGCGGCGGTGATCGAATACGAAGACCTGGAGCCGGTGCTGGATGTGGTCGCGGCGTTTCGCAACAAACACTTCGTGCTCGACAGCCACACCCATCAACGCGGTGATGCGGCCGGCGCGCTGGCGAGCGCGAAACACCGTATCCAGGGCACGCTGCATATCGGTGGCCAGGAGCATTTCTACCTGGAGACGCAGATTTCCTCGGTGATGCCCACCGAAGACGGCGGCATGATCGTCTACTGCTCCACGCAAAACCCCACCGAAGTGCAGAAACTGGTGGCCGAAGTGCTCGATGTGTCGATGAACAAGATCGTCGTCGACATGCGCCGCATGGGCGGCGGGTTTGGCGGCAAGGAAACCCAGGCCGCCAGCCCCGCCTGCCTGTGCGCGGTGGTGGCACGCCTCACCGGGCAACCGACCAAGATGCGCCTGCCGCGGGTCGAAGACATGCTGATGACCGGCAAGCGCCACCCTTTCTACATCGAATATGACGTGGGCTTTGACGACAACGGCCGTTTGCACGGCATCAACCTGGAGCTGGCCGGCAACTGCGGCTGTTCGCCGGACCTGTCCAACTCGATTGTCGACCGCGCGATGTTCCACGCCGATAACGCGTATTACCTGGGCGATGCCACAGTCAACGGCCATCGCTGCAAGACCAACACCGCCTCCAACACAGCTTATCGTGGCTTCGGCGGCCCCCAGGGCATGGTCGCCATCGAGGAAGTGATGGACGCCATCGCCCGCCATCTGGCGCTGGACCCGCTGGTTGTGCGCAAGGCCAACTACTACGGCAAGACCGAGCGCAACGTTACTCATTACTACCAGACCGTCGAGCACAACATGCTCGAAGAAATGACCGCCGAGCTGGAGGCGAGCAGCCAATACGCCGAGCGCCGCGAAGCGATTCGCCTGTACAACGCCCACAGCCCGATCCTGAAAAAGGGCCTGGCGCTGACCCCGGTCAAATTCGGCATCTCGTTTACCGCAAGCTTTCTCAACCAGGCCGGCGCGCTCATTCATATCTACACCGACGGCAGCATTCACCTGAACCATGGCGGTACCGAAATGGGCCAGGGCCTGAACACCAAGGTCGCCCAGGTGGTGGCCGAAGTGTTCCAAGTCGACATCGACCGCGTGCAGATCACCGCGACCAACACCGACAAAGTGCCGAACACCTCGCCAACCGCGGCGTCCAGCGGTGCCGACCTGAACGGCAAGGCCGCCCAGAACGCCGCCGAAACCATCAAGCAGCGCCTGGTGGAATTTGCCGCACGCAAGTACGACGTCAGCGAAGCGGATGTGGAATTTCGCAACGGCCATGTGCGCGTGCGTGAGCAGATCCTGAGCTTCGAGGCGCTGATCCAGCAGGCGTATTTCGCCCAGGTCTCGCTGTCGAGCACCGGCTTCTACAAGACCCCGAAGATTTTCTATGACCGCAGCCAGTCGCGCGGACGGCCTTTCTATTACTTCGCCTTCGGCGCGGCCTGCTGCGAGGTGATCGTCGACACCCTGACCGGCGAATACAAGATGCTGCGCACCGACATCCTCCACGACGTGGGCGCCTCGTTGAACCCGGCCATCGACATCGGCCAGGTGGAAGGCGGGTTCATCCAGGGCATGGGCTGGCTGACCATGGAAGAGTTGGTGTGGAACAACAAGGGCAAGCTGATGACCAATGGCCCGGCCAGCTACAAGATCCCGGCGGTGGCCGACATGCCGCTGGACCTGCGGGTGAAGCTGGTGGAAAACCGCAAGAACCCCGAGGACACGGTGTTCCACTCCAAGGCCGTGGGCGAGCCGCCGTTCATGCTCGGGATTGCTTCGTGGTGCGCGATCAAGGATGCGGTGGCGAGCCTGGGTGACTATCGCCAGCAGCCGAAGATCGACGCGCCGGCCACTCCCGAGCGGGTGTTGTGGGGGTGTGAGCAGATGCGCAAGTTGAGCGCCGCTGTGGCGGTGGATACCGAAACCGAGTTGGCTTCGCTCTAGACCGAGGCGCTGCCATAGGGGGCAAGCCCCCTCCCACACTTGAATGTATTCACAGTTCAAAATGTGGGAGGGGGCTTGCCCCCGATGACGGCCTGACAGACACCACAAGAGGTGACTATGAACAACTGGATCAGCGCCCTCGCCGACCTGCAGAACCAGGGCGAGCCCTGCGTACTGGTGACCATCATCGAAGAGCTCGGCTCCACGCCGCGCAACGCCGGTTCGAAGATGGTGATCAGTGCCGCGCAGACCTTCGACACTATCGGCGGCGGGCACCTGGAATACAAGGCGATGCAGCTCGCCCGCGAGATGCTCGCCCGTGGCCAGCAGAACACCCACCTGGAGCGCTTCAGTCTCGGCGCGAGTCTGGGACAGTGTTGTGGTGGCGTCACCGTGCTGCTGTTCGAACCGATGGGCCAGGTGCAGGCGCACATCGCGGTGTTCGGTGCCGGCCATGTGGGGCGTGCGCTGGTGCCGTTGCTGGCGAGCCTGCCGTGCCGGGTGCGCTGGATCGATGCCCGTGAGCAGGAATTCCCGGAGAACATTCCGCAAGGCGTGCGTAAAATCGTCAGCGAAGAGCCGGTCGACGAGATCGCCGACTTGCCGGCGGGCAGCTACTGCATCGTCATGACCCACAACCACGCGCTGGACCTGGAACTCACCGCCGCCCTGCTCAAGCGCAATGATTTTGCCTACTTCGGCCTGATCGGCTCGAAAACCAAACGCGTCAAATTCGAACACCGCCTGCGCGATCGCGGCTTCGATGCCGCGCAACTGCAACGCATGCGCTGCCCCATGGGCCTCACCGAGGTGAAGGGCAAATTGCCGGTGGAGATGGCCATCTCCATCGCCGGCGAAATCATCGCCACCTATAACGCCAATTTCGGCCAGCACACCGCCGGCGCCGAAACCATTGCCAAATTGCTGCCGGTGTCACGCCGCAGCCAAGCTATCAATTGAGATCACCATGCCTTTGACCCGCAAAGCCTACCGCGCCGCCATCCTGCACAGCATCGACGACCCTGCCATCGTGGGCATTGAAGCGTCCTACGAATATTTCGAAGACGGCCTGCTGGTGATCGATAACGGCCAGATCAGTGCGCTCGGCCACGCCAGCGACCTGCTGCCGACGTTGCCCGCTGACATCGATATCACTCACTACCAGGATGCATTGATCACCCCCGGCCTGATCGACACCCACATCCACCTGCCGCAGACCGGCATGGTCGGTGCCTATGGCGAGCAGTTGCTGGACTGGCTCAACACCTACACCTTCCCCTGTGAAAGCCAGTTCGCCGACAAGGCCCACGCCGAGGAAGTCGCGGACATTTTCATCAAGGAACTGCTGCGCAACGGCACCACCACCGCGCTGGTGTTCGGCAGTGTGCATCCGCAGTCGGTGAACGCGTTCTTTGAAGCGGCCGAAAAACTCGACCTGCGCATGATCGCCGGCAAGGTGATGATGGATCGCAACGCGCCGGACTACCTGACCGACACGCCGCAATCGGGCTACCAGGACAGCAAGGCGCTGATCGAGCGCTGGCACGGCAAGGGCCGCCTGCACTATGCCGTCACGCCGCGCTTTGCGCCGACCAGCACGCCGGAGCAACTGGCGCTGGCCGGGCAACTGCTGGGCGAGTACCCGGACCTGTACATGCAGACCCACATCAGTGAGAACAAGCAGGAAGTCGAATGGGTGAAGGAGTTGTTCCCGGAGCGCAAAGGCTATCTGGATGTGTACGACCACTACAAATTGCTGGGCGAACGCTCGGTGTTTGCCCACGGCGTGCATCTGTGTGACGACGAGTGTGCCCGGCTGGCGCAGACCGGCTCGGCCGTGGCGTTCTGCCCGACGTCGAACCTGTTCCTCGGCAGTGGCCTGTTCAACCTGCCGATGGCCGAGAAGCACACACTGAATGTCGGCCTGGGCACCGACGTGGGCGGCGGCACCAGCTTCTCGCTGCTGCAAACGCTGAATGAAGCCTACAAGGTCATGCAATTGCAGGGTGCGCGGTTGAGCCCGTTCAAGTCGCTGTACCTGGCCACCCTGGGCGGCGCGCGGGCGTTGCGCCTGGAGGACCGGATCGGCACCTTGCAGCCGGGCACGGACGCGGACTTCCTGGTGCTGGACTACAACGCCACGCCGCTGCTCAGCTACCGCTTGAAGCAGGCCAATAACATTGCCGAGACGTTGTTTGTGCTGATGACACTGGGGGATGACCGGGCGGTATTGCAGACCTACGCGGCCGGCAATCTGGTGCACCAACGCTAATTGCAGAGGCACCAAAAAACCAATGTGGGAGGGGGCTTGCCCCCGATTGCGGTCGATCAGCCAACCTATGCATTGACTGACACACTGCTATCGGGGGCAAGCCCCCTCCCACATTTTTGTCCCCGGTGAATCAGGGAAATTACAGTTTTACCGAAGAGCGCCCCGCCTTCTTGGTCTGCAACAGATGCGAGAACACCGCATGCAAATCATCCGACGCACTTTCCTCATCGAGGTTGAGCTTGCTGTCGATGTGATCCATGTGATGCATCATCAAATCCACCGCCAGTACCGCATCCCGGGCTTCGATCGCGTCGATCAACTGGGTGTGCTCATCGTAGGAACAGTGCGAGCGGTTGCCGCTTTCGTACTGGGCGATGATCAATGAGGTCTGGGACACCAGGCTGCGCTGGAAGCTGATCAGCGGCGCATTCTTCGCCGCTTCGGCCAGCTTCAGGTGAAATTCGCCGGAGAGGCGAATACCGGCGCCACGGTCACCACGGGAGAAACTGTCGCGTTCGTCGTTGACCATCTGGCGCAACTCGGCCAGTTGCTCGGCGGTAGCGTGCTGCACCGCCAACTCGGTGATTGCCCGCTCCACCAGACGCCGCGCCATGAACACCTGGCGGGCTTCATCGACGCTCGGGCTGGCGACGACCGCGCCACGATTGGGCCGCAGCAACACCACACCCTCATGGGCCAGGCGCGACAACGCGCGGCGAATGATGGTACGGCTCACGCCGAAGATTTCGCCCAGTGCCTCTTCACTCAATTTGGTGCCAGGTGCCAGGCGTTGTTCGAGGATCGCCTCGAAGATATGCGCGTAGACGATATCGTCCTGGGTTCCGCTGCGACCGGTCTTGCCGGCGCGCGGTTGTTTCTTGAGAGGTTGCAACTGTTCGTTCATGGGCACTCGGGTAGGGAGAACGGCGGCGAATTAACGGTAATACGACAACTTTAAGGTAATACGGCAACAGGGAGTCGCTGGCAAGTATCGCCTGAAAACACGGCACATTGTACACAACCCAATGCGCCAACACACTGTACGGCTGTTTGCGGCGCCGGCTGTATTGCAATGGGTCGCTGCGTTTGAGTTTAGGCTTGATTCCACGATTTCCCATGAACGACATCCCGCTGTAGGAGCGAGCTTGCTCGCGAAGAACCCAAGGGCGCCGCGTTTAATCTGATTGCGCGCGTTATCGTTGGCGAGTTTCGCGAGCAAGCTCGCTCCTACAGCGTGCGGAGTCAGGTAAAAGGAACACCCTTTCATGACCGACGCCACCCAAGCGCCGCTGCGCCCGCTGGCCGACACTTCACCTTCGGCCATCGTCGCCGGTTTCATCGCCATGATGACCGGCTACACCAGCTCGCTGGTGCTGATGTTCCAGGCCGGCCAGGCCGCCGGTTTGACCACGGCGCAGATTTCCTCGTGGATCTGGGCGATTTCCATCGGCATGGCGGTGTGCAGCATCGGCCTGTCCCTGCGTTATCGCACGCCGATCACCATCGCCTGGTCGACACCCGGCGCGGCGCTGTTGATCACAAGCCTGGGCGGCGTCAGTTACGGCGAGGCCATCGGTGCCTACATCACCTGCGCAGTGCTGGTGACGATCTGCGGGATGACCGGCAGCTTTGAAAAACTTGTCAAGCGTATCCCCGCGTCGCTGGCGGCGGCGTTGCTGGCGGGGATTCTGTTCAAGATCGGCAGTGAAATCTTCGTCGCCGCGCAGCATCGCACCGGCCTGGTGCTGGGGATGTTTTTCACTTACCTGATCATCAAGCGCCTGTCGCCGCGTTATGCGGTGCTGGCCGCACTGGTGAGCGGCACCCTGCTGTCGGGCTTGATGGGGTTGCTGGATTTCAGCGGCTTTCATCTGGAAGTCGCGACACCGGTATGGACCACGCCGCACTTTTCGCTGGCGGCGACCATCAGCATCGGTATCCCGCTGTTCGTGGTGGCGATGACCTCGCAGAACATGCCGGGGGTCGCCGTGCTGCGCGCCGACGGCTACACCGTGCCGGCCTCGCCATTGATCACCAGCACCGGCCTCGCCTCGCTGGTGCTGGCGCCCTTTGGCTCCCACGGCATCAACCTGGCGGCCATCAGCGCGGCGATCTGCACCGGGCCGCACGCTCACGAAGACCGCAACAAGCGCTATACAGCTGCCGTCTGGTGCGGGGTGTTCTACGGGATTGCCGGGGTGTTCGGCGCCACATTGGCGGCGCTCTTCGCCGCGTTGCCCAAGGAACTGGTGCTGTCGATTGCGGCGCTGGCGTTGTTCGGCTCGATCATCAATGGCCTGAGCATCGCCATGAGTGAGCCGAAGGAACGGGAAGCGGCGTTGATCACCTTCATGGTCACCGCGTCAGGCCTGACGCTGTTTTCCATTGGTTCGGCGTTCTGGGGGATTGTGGCGGGAGTGTTGACGCTGCTGATTCTGAACGGGCGCAGGGCATAAAAAAACGGCGACCTTCAGGTCGCCGTTTTTTTGAGTATCACTTGGCCGCGTTGATCGGCTTTTCCGGATACCACACGTCCAGCAACGGGCTGACTTCAGCCTTGGTCAGCTCGGAACGGGTTTTCAGCCAGGCTTCAACGGCAGCACGCTGCTCTTCGTTGACCGAGCCACGCTTCTGCAGGCAAACCAGACCGTAGTCATCGCCGCCGACATAACCCAGACCGTTGGCTTCCATGGCTTCTTTGATGAATGCTTCGAGGAAAGCGTCGATAGCTTCTTCACTCAGGCCTTCTTTGAAGTCCAGGTTCAGTTCGAAACCCAGCTCTTGAAATTCATCAACGCACAGTTTTTTGCGCAGACGCTGGGAACGGTTAGTCGCCATTGGAACAATCCTCTTAAGTAATAACGGCCGGCACTTTAGCAGTTTAAGGCGGCAATTGCCCGACTCTCTGGGACGGGCGGCGTTTGGCCGATAAAAAAACCCGGATTACCCGCTATCGTTCAGCTACAAGTAAGCTCGGCTTGGGGCATAATGCCGACACTTTCATGACCAATGAGGGATTTTTCTTGTATACCCCTCGCCTTTTTCACCCTCCTCAGCAGTAGGGTCTTATTTTTTATGATCAAATCGTTGCGTTCTGTTTTCCTCGCCGGTGTTCTTCTGCCATTGGCCCTGCATGCCACCGCCGCCCCCGTCAATAACACCCTGCCCCCCAGCGTTGCCCAGGCCCTTCAGAAGGCCAAACTGCAAAATACCGCCCTGTCCCTGGTGATGTTGCCCTTGAACGGCCCCGGTACGCCGACCGTGTTCAATGCCGACGTTTCGGTGAACCCGGCCTCCACCATGAAACTGGTGACGACCTACGCGGCCCTGGAAATGCTCGGCCCCAACCATCAGTGGAAAACCGAGTTCTACACCGACGGCGTACTCAGTGGCGGCGTGTTGCGCGGCAACCTGTATCTCAAGGGCGGCGGCGATCCCAAGCTGAACATGGAGAAACTCTGGCTGTTGATGCGCGACCTGCGCGCCAACGGCGTACAGCAGGTCACCGGCGACCTGGTCCTGGATCGCAACTTCTTCCAGCAGCCACAGTTGCCGGAGTTCAATGACGACGGCAACGACGAGAACAAGCCGTTCCTGGTCAAGCCCGATGCCCTGCTGGTCAACCTCAAGGCGCTGCGCTTTGTGACGCGCAATGATGCCGGGCGGGTGATCGTGTCGGTCGAGCCGCCGATTGCGAGCATTCGCATCGACAACCAGGTGAAAGTCTCCAACGCCAAACAGTGCACCGGCGACGTACGTTACAGCCCGGTGACCGCCGCCGATGGCAGTGTGACCGTGACCGTCAGTGGCCAGTTGGCGGACGGTTGCAGTTCGCAGACC
The DNA here is from genome assembly GCF_900004785.1 of Pseudomonas sp. 28 E 9. Classification (NCBI taxonomy): domain Bacteria; kingdom Pseudomonadati; phylum Pseudomonadota; class Gammaproteobacteria; order Pseudomonadales; family Pseudomonadaceae; genus Pseudomonas; species Pseudomonas sp. 28 E 9. The sequence goes on from NZ_CVTK01000055.1 coordinate 187,724, forward strand.
TACCTGTCGCTGCTCGACCATGCCACCTACACCGCCGGCGCCGTGCGTGCGATCTGGAAGGAATTGGGCGGCACCATCCAGGGCCGCGATATCCAGGCGCCGGTGCCCAAGGATGCCAAGGTGCTGGCCCGTGCCTTCTCGCCGGACCTGGCGGAAATCATCCGCGACATCAACAAATACAGTAACAACACCATGGCCCAGCAACTGTTCCTGAGCCTGGGTGCGCAGTTTCGCAACGATGCCGATGGCGACGATGCCAAGGCCGCGCAACGCGTGGTGCGTCAGTGGCTGGCGAAGAAAGGCATTACCGCGCCACACCTGGTGATGGAGAATGGTTCCGGCCTGTCCCGCGCCGAACGGGTCAGCGCCCGTGAGATGGCGGCCATGCTGCAAGCGGCCTGGAAAAGCCCCTACGCCGCCGAATACATCAGCTCGCTGCCGATCGCCGGCACCGACGGCACCATGCGTAAACGCCTGAAGACCACCGCGATGCGCGGCGAAGCCCATGTGAAGACCGGCACCTTGAACACCGTGCGCGCCATCGCCGGGTTCAGCCGCGACAACAATGGCAACACCTGGGCGGTGGTGGCGATTCTCAACGATTCCAAGCCGTGGGGCGCGTCGTCGGTGCTGGACCAGGTGCTGCTTGACCTGTATCGCCAGCCGAAAGCAGTGGCAGCCGCGCCGGTGCTATAGAGCACCGGTTCAGTCTGTGGGAGCGGGTTCCACCCGGTCCCTGCCCGCCTGCTTGGCGACATAGACAGCCGAATCCGCGCGCAGCAGCAACCCGTCGATACCTTCATCGATCCGCCAGCTGGCGACCCCAAAGCTGGCGGTGACGACGCCCACCGGTGCCATCGGCACACTGCGCAACGACTGCCACAACTCCATCGCCAGGCAATAGGCCTGGGCGCTATCGGTATGCGGGCAGAGCACCACGAACTCTTCTCCACCCAGCCGGCAGAACACGTCGGTGCGGCGCAGGCGCTGGCTGATTCGCTTGCACAGCTCGCGCAATACGTCGTCGCCGATACCATGCCCGTGCTGGTCATTGATCCGTTTGAAGTGGTCGATGTCCAGCATGATCACCGACAGCGCTCCCGATGTGCGGTTGAGGCGCAGCAGTTCGACTTTCATGCGGTCCTGGAAGTAGCGGCGATTGTGGATGCCGGTCAGGGAGTCGGTGATGGACAGCGTGCGCAATTCGTCTTCCACGCGCTTTAGATCGGAAATATCCGACACATAGCCGTGCCACAACGTACCGCCGCCGGGTAATTCTTCCGGGGTCGCTTCGCCACGAATCCAGCGCAGGCCCCGCTGGGGCAACTGCACGCGATATTCTTCGCGCCAATGGCTCAATTGCAGCGCCGACAAACGTATTGACGCGCGTACCCGCTCAAGGTCCTGGGGGTGAATGCGTTCCAGGATTTTGCCCGCATCCTGCTGCAACACGCCAAGCTCGATTTCATAGATATCGCGCATGCCTTCGCTGGTGTAAATGAAGCGCCAGCGATCGTGGGGCTCCAGTGTGAACTGGAAGATACCGCCAGGTACATGGACACTGAGTTTTTTCAGCAAGCGATCCCGCGCCGCCAAGGCCTCGTAGGCGCGCTTCTGCTCAGTGACATCCAGGTAAATGGCCAGGTGCCCGACCCACAGGCCATGGTCATCCAGCAACACAGTGGCCAGCATGTTCACGGTCAAAGGGCTACCGTCCTCACGCACCAGCGTCCACTCGCGGGCGTCGTGCTGTCTGTCCGGACTTTCCACCAGCATCGCCTGGCTCGGCGTAATACGCTTGCCCAGCGCCGCGCTCAAACGCGTGGCGCGGGCCTCAAGCTCCGAGGCCAGGTGCAGGCTTTCCAGCGTCAGGTGGCCCACCACGTGTTCGCTCTTGAATCCCAGCATCCGTTCGGCGCCGGCATTGAACATGTTGATGACACCGCGCAAGTCAGTGGCAATGATTGCGACGTGCGTTGCCGCGTCCAGCACACTGCGCAATTGGCCGTGTGCGCCGCGCAGTTCCTGTTCACGCAGGCGCAACTGCGCGGTACGCTGCTCCACCAGTGCCAGCGCCCGCTGGCGTTGGCTGACCAACACATAGAGCAGAGCCGCGAGCAGCGCACTCAGCAGCACGCCCATGACCAATATGGTGTGGGTCGAAGAATGGTTGGCCTTGTCGAATACCTCGCTGGCGCGCAGGCTCAGCGCGTAGACGTGGTCACCGAGGGTAAGTCGTCGGGCAGCGACAAGATCGCTGTCGCCCGGCACATTGCTCGACGCATACAGCACCCGCTGCTCAGTGTCGGAGGTATCGACGATCTGCATCACCAGGTTATCCCGGCTGGACTTGGGCAAACCCTCGGCCACCAGCTGGCGCATGCTGATCACCGCCATTACATAGCCGTACGGCTGGGGATCGACCGTTTTGCGCACCGGCGCCACCAGCAGCACCCCGGCGGCATACGCCGGCTCCAGGCCCACCAGTTGCATGGGCTGGGACACCGCCGCCTGGCCGCTGGCTTGCGCGCGCTCGACAACCGCGCGCCGCAGGGGTTGGGCCAGCAGATCAAAACCCATTGGCGAGCCCAACAGACTCTGGGTCTGGCTATATAGGACCGGCACGTATTCATCGCGCTCGGACGCCGGCGCCAGCTCGCCCGCCGAATTCAATTCGCGGATGGTGAAAGGTGCGCCACGCTGGCGCGAGATGGTCTGTTCGAACTGGCTGCGCTGATCCCCGGACACTCGCGGCGCCCAGGCATAGGCACGCGCGTGCAACAACAGGGACTGGGCGAAGCCGTCAAATTCGGCGCGGGACACTTCGTCGGAATTGACGAAAAAACGCCGCAGGCTATCCAGGCGCAGCTCCTGGTCTTCGAAGCGTTCCTGAATCCGGCTATAGCGCTCGCTGACCAGCAACTGGAAGCGCTGGCGCACCTGTTGCTGATACAGGTCGGCAGCGGCCCACGCGATGACCAGGGTCAGCGCGCTACCCGTTGCCATTACCACCAATGCCACCAGCCAAGCCGATGCCTGTTCACTGATAAAACCAAGGATTTTCGGGCGTACGGCTTGCATCGGCATAGGCAACACTCACAGCGCCAGCGTGCGGGGTGTCACTTTGGCTGGACGTTAAGTTATAGCCATCCGTCGGGGGTTTGACCAGTGTAAAAAATGCGCACGCTTAATGTGGGAGGGGGTTTGCCCTAATACCATCAGGTAGGAGCGAGCTTGCTCGCGAAAAACTCACCGGCAACGCGTTCATTCAGGAATCACGCGTTATCGTTGACGTTTTTCGCGAGCAAGCTCGCTCCTACCTCCCCCATCGGCGACTCAGCGTGCGCTGATTTTCCACGCCCGATGGATCTTCGCGTTACGCGCGAAATCCGGGTCGATGGTCTTGTCGCTGATTTCCTCGACCGCATAGCGTTCGCTGAGGTTGTCTTCCAGCTGGAACTTGCGGAAGTTGTTCGAGAAGTACAACACGCCCCCCGGCGCCAGGCGCGCCATGGCCAGGTCGAGCAACTGCACGTGGTCACGCTGGACGTCGAAGATGCCTTCCATGCGCTTGGAGTTGGAAAAGGTTGGCGGGTCGATGAAAATCATATCGAACTCGTCACGACTGGCTTCCAGCCACGCCATCACGTCACCCTGTTCCAGGCGGTTCTTGTCGGAAAACCCGTTGAGGGAAAAATTGCGCCGCGCCCAGTCCAGGTAGGTCTTGGACAAATCGACACTGGTGGTGCTGCGCGCGCCGCCCTTGGCCGCGTGCACACTGGCGGTAGCGGTGTAGCAATACAGGTTGAGGAAACGCTTGCCCGCCGCTTCCTTCTGAATGCGCATGCGCATCGGCCGGTGATCAAGGAACAGGCCGGTGTCCAGGTAATCGGTGAGGTTGACCAACAGCTTCACGCCACCTTCGCTGACCTCGGTGAACTTGCCCTGGGCGCTTTGGCGCTCGTATTGCTTGGTGCCGCTCTGGCGCTCGCGACGCTTGACCACCACGCGGCTCTTGTCGACGTTGAGCGCCTGGGGAATCGCCGCGAGCGCGTCAAACATGCGCGCCGAGGCCTTCTCCGGGTCGATGGACTTGGGCGCGGCATATTCCTGCACATGCACCCAATCGTGATACAGGTCGATGGCCATGGAATATTCCGGCATGTCGGCGTCGTACACACGGTAGCAATCCACGCCCTCACGCTTGGCCCACTTGCCCAGCTGCTTGAGGTTTTTCTGCAGGCGGTTGGCGAACATCTGCCCGCCTTCGCTCAGGCGCGCCTGTTCGACCACCGGCGCCGGGGCCGGCTTGATCGGGTTGCCGTTCTTGTTGTACTGACGCTCTGCCGGTTCGGTCGGAGCCTGGTCGTAGGCCGCTTGCTCACGCTCGGCCTGGCGCTGCTCCGGGGTGCGACGCTCGCCGGTGACGAACTGATCGGGGTTGACCTTGATCAGCAACAATTTGCACGGCAAGGCGCCGTTCCAGAACGAATACTGTTTGTGGCTGCGAATGCCCATGCGCTTGCCCAGGTCCGGCGCGCCGGTGAACACGGCGGCTTCCCAACCCATGCAGGCCTGGCGCAGACGCTCGCCGAGGTTCTGGTAGAGATACAACAGGCTGGCCTCGTCACCCAAACGCTCGCCGTACGGCGGGTTGCAGATCACCAGGCCTTTCTGGTTCTGGTCCGGGCGCGGCTCGAACGTGCCGACTTCGCCCTGGTACACCTTGATCCAGTGGCTCAGGCCTGCGCGCTCGATGTTGTTGCGGGCCGGCTGGATCAGGCGCGGATCGGCTTCGTAGCCACGCACCCACAGCGGGGTTTTGTTCATGCCGACAGCGGCACGTTCAGTGGCCTCGGCGTGCAGTTTCTTCCACAGCGCCGGGACGTGCCCGAGCCAGGTGGTAAAGCCCCACAGTTCGCGATTGAGGTTGGGGGCCATGTCGGCGGCGATCATGGCGCCTTCAACCAGGAAGGTGCCGACGCCGCACATCGGGTCGGTCAATGCGCCGCCTTCGGCAGCAATGCGCGGCCAGCCGGCGCGAATCAGGATCGCCGCCGCGAGGTTTTCCTTCAGCGGCGCGGCGCCCTGCTGCAAGCGGTAGCCGCGCTGGTGCAGGCTGTGGCCGGACAGGTCGAGGGACAGGATGGCTTCGCCACGGTCCAGGCGCAGGTGGATGCGCAGGTCCGGATTGATCTTGTCGATGGACGGACGTTCGCCGGTCGGGGTGCGCAGCTTGTCGACAATCGCATCCTTGACCTTGAGCGCGCCGAAGTGGGTGTTGTCGATGCCCGAGCCGTGACCGCTGAATTCCACCGCCAGGCTGCCGTCGCTGACCATGTGGTCGGCCCATTCGATATCCAGCACGCCGTGATAGAGGTCCTCGGCGTCCTTCATCGGGAAGCGCTTGAGGACCAGCAGCACCCGGTTGGCCAAGCGCGACCAGAGGCACAGGCGGTAGGCGGTTTCCATGTCGGCCATGCCGCGCACGGCCGAGGTGTGCTCGCGGGCTTCCTCAAGGCCAAGCCCGACGGCTTCCTCGATCAGCAGGCCTTCGAGGCCCTTGGGGCAGGTGAGGAAGAGTTCAAAACGGTCCGACATGGGGCATTCCAGGCTTTTCAGCAATAAATGAACGGGCGACGCATCGCCGGCTCGGTTTTCAATCAAGCACTTTTCTTGAAGAGCGCCCGCGTGGCACGAATGTGCCGTTCCACCCCGTCTGCCGGGCCCTCGGGCCTTTATCGACGGTGCAGAAAAAGAATTTGAAGCAACAAAAAGAAATATTCCGACCCTTCGTCGAATAATAACCGACTGCAACAGGGGGTCATTCTCACCAAAGGATTAATCACATTTCCTTCGCAGGGCACATCATAGCTGGCTTTGCTTGAAAAAAGGGGCGAAAAGCCATCCCAGCTTATGGCTATAGCATCGTTATCGTTACGTGCTTATGACAAAACGATCATTGAATCCATGTGACCTATTGGTTAGAACTCAACACAGGTTGGCGCCGTAACGACGCCGACACATCGGCTCGCCACGCCGGCAGCGAGCCCACCAACGGCAGAAAACTCTGCCCGGCCTCAGACGAGGCCGAAGGATATCTAGACAGTCAACAAGTGAGGGAAACACCCTATGAGAAGACTTAAGCGTGATCCGTTGGAAAGAGCATTTTTACGCGGATATCAATATGGCGTTCATGGAAAATCCCGTGAGCTTTGCCCATTTACTCTACCGTCGGTACGCCAAGCCTGGATCAATGGCTGGCGAGAAGGACGTGGCGACAACTGGGACGGTATGACTGGCACTGCGGGCATCCACAGACTCAACGAACTTCACGCCGTCGGCTAATCAGGGCATTTACAATCCGACACATCAACTTGAATAGATAACGACTTAACCACGCACGTCCTATCCGGGCGGCGGGCTTCGGCCCAGGGGCTCCTTCAGGGAGCCCTTTTTATTGCCTGACGATTGCTCAGCGCAAGGCGGCGATCGCGTCCACCGATTCGCGAATCAGCGCGGGGCCCTTGTAGATAAAGCCCGAGTACAGTTGCACCAGGCTTGCGCCCGCCGCGATCTTTTCAGCCGCGTGCCTGCCTTCGGTGATTCCGCCCACCGCGATGATCGGCAAGCGCCCCGCCAGTTCGGCGGCCAGCACCTTGACGATATGGGTGCTTTTGTCCCGCACCGGCGCGCCGGACAGACCGCCCGCCTCGTCACCGTGGGCCAGGCCTTCGACGCCCGCACGACTGAGGGTGGTGTTGGTCGCGATCACCGCATCCATGCCCGCGTCCACCAGGGCCTGGGCTACCAGCACGGTTTCTTCGTCGCTCATATCGGGCGCGATCTTGATCGCCAACGGCACCCGCTTGCCGTGGCGCACCGCCAGGTCTTCCTGGCGCTGGCGCAACGCTTTGAGCAATTGCTTGAGCGAGTCACCGAACTGCAGGCTGCGCAAACCTGGGGTATTGGGCGAACTGACGTTGACGGTGACGTAGCTGGCGTGGGCGTAGACTTTGTCCAGGCAGATCAGGTAATCGTCCACCGCGCGCTCCACCGGCGTATCGACATTCTTGCCGATATTGATGCCGAGGATGCCCTTGTACTTCGCCGCCTGAACCCGCGACAACAAATGGTCCACGCCCAGATTGTTGAAGCCCATGCGGTTGATGATCGCCTCGGCGTCCGGCAGGCGGAAGATCCGCGGCTTGGGGTTGCCCGGTTGCGCACGAGGCGTCACGGTGCCGATCTCGACAAAACCGAAGCCCAACTGCGCAAATCCGTCGATGGCCGCACCGTTCTTGTCCAGACCGGCAGCCAGCCCGACCGGATTGGGAAAGTCGAGTCCCATCACCGACACCGGCACTTTCGCCGCAGCCTTGCATACCAGGCCATTGAGCCCCAGGCGGCCACCGGCACCGATCAGGTCCAGGGACAGATCGTGGGAGGTTTCCGGGGAGAGTTTGAACAACAGCTGGCGGGCCAGGGTATACATGGGCGGGCTAGACTCGGATGGCGGCGAAAGGTGGCGCGATTATAGCCGGGGAGACGGGCTGCATGCGAGGCGTGCCGCCGACTCGTCAATTACGGTGGGCCATCAAGGCCTCATAACGCGCCCAGACTTTTTCGGCGTATCGCAGGCGCAACGCGTCACGCTGCGCTCCGGCGCCCGGCCCCACGTTGTAGGAACCCACCGCCGTCCAGTTGTAGCCGAAACGCTGGACGAAACCGGCAAGAATCGAGGCACCCACCTCCACCGACAGACATGGCTCGTTCACCAGCCGTTCCTCGGTGATGCCCAGCTCGAGCAAGCGAGGCAAGTGACTGCTGTTGATTTGCATCAAGCCGATATCGTGGGTGCCATTGGCGTTGACCGAGTTGATCGCTTGCGCCCGGTACCCCGACTCCACCGCCGCGATCGCCTGCAGCAACTCCGGCTCGAAGTCGTAGCGACGCGCCACCTCATCCCAGCAGTAGGCCAGGGCCTGGTTGCTGCCCAGCAGCAGGCCGAGGATCAGGCCCCTGCCCCACCGCTTAGACATGGCTGATCTGTCCGCATGCCGCGCACGTGTGCAGCACCCGCATCGGCTCAGCGTCTTTGGCCAGCACGGGGCAGGTAAAACGATACCCCTTGCCATACACGGTCTTGATAAACCCCTTGTCGGCGTTCAAGTGTTTGCGCAAGGCATAAATGCAACGGGTCAATGACTCATCGGCCACCTCGCCCCTGGGCCAGGCGAGCGCCAACAGGCGGTCCTTGGTCATCAACGTACCGCCGGAAACCAGCAACAATCGAAGCACGCTGCCCTCTTTGGGCGGCAGTTGAATATCGGTGTCCCTGCCTGTCAGCCGACCATCGTCATGCAAGGTCCAATCAGCGAAAACCAGGGACTTTGTCGACTCTTCAATCACCACCGCCATAAGGCACCTGCACGTTCGACTGCTGACATTCAATCCATTCTTCCTGTGACGGCCCACTTGCCCGATGCCATGACTATAAAAACCTCCCTCGCGTATCACGTTAGGAAAAACCCGATTCAATCGACGTCTTTCAGCGGTTTGCTGTAAGACAATTCGCCTCAACCGGAATACGGCAGCCACTCCTGATACACCTCATGCAGCTCAACCCCTAATCGATCCTCCAACTGCACCAACTCACCCACCGCCATCAGTTGCCCATTGACCCGAACCTCCACGCAATGGATGACTTCGGGTGCCAAAGGCAAGACTTTGCCCGGCGCAAACGCAGCCAGTCGCTTGCGGCTGATCAGTTGCTCCTGCAGCAGTATTTCCAGGTACATGGACTAACGCCTTTATTCAGGGAGAACGCTCGCCGCCCGACCTGACAAACGCACGTTGCACACGTTCATACTGCGCGGCCGTCAACGGCGGCGGCCCGGCCGGGGGCTTCGATTCGTCACGACCCGCTTCCACACGCCATGACGAGATTTCATTGACTTGCTTGGGCACATCCAATTCATCCACCAGTTTTTCGATCAGGCTGACCTGAGCAGGCTTGCCCTTGATCAGGAGGCTGTTGGTGTCCGGATAAGCGATCAGCGTCAGGTTCTTGTCCGCCAGCAGGCCCTTCTGCTCACTGGCCAGCAGGCCTTGAATGACGGAGGCCATGCCCGGCACCGTGACCTTGTTTGCGCCGGTCCCATGTTGCCGATCCTCGACGTGGGTATTGAACACCTGCACCACACCAAAGGCCTGCGCCCCCACACGCAGTTCACTGCGTTGCCGGTCCGTCAATTGCGCCAGCCGCAGCACCTGGCTGACGTAGCTTGGCGGCCCGGACACGTAGAACGTACGCACCCCGCTGTCGCGCAAGGGATAGCGCGATTCATCCATGCCTGTTCGGCGCATGATGCCGCGCAGCCGGTTGACCGAGATGTAGCGCAGCGCCACCGCAGTGGTCCTGGCTTCGCTCGCGTTGTAGAGGTACACGGCCTGCCCGTCGCTGTGCCAGATCAGGCCTTCCTGCCCGGCCAGCGTTTCGAGGACCTGTTGCGGCGCGTCAAAATCGAATGTCCCGCTGACACGCTTGGGCGCCGCTTCCCGACTGACCACCACAGGCATCCCCAACGGCACCGACAGCGCCGTGAAAAAACTGTCCAGGCGCTCATCCCTGGCCTGATACGGATCGCCCCGGGCCACATGGCTGACCAGCAACAGCGCAACCCACAGCAGCATGCTGCCGAGGCGGTGGCGGGTCGTAATGGCGGAATCAGCATGCACCGTGGGTTTTCCTGGGGGGAGGACGCAAAAGAGCGGCCATACTGAAAGGCGGGCGAGGTTCAATCATGATGGAAAGCTGACGGCTGCCCCGTGGCATGTGCCTTGCTACGCACTCTCTATCAGGGCGCGCGCCACCGACGGTGCGGGCCTACGGACAAAGGCGTCGTTTCCCTGCAATGGCTGCTATCGCCATCCGAGGGCGCGACGCTTTTTTTTGCGAGAAAAGGTAGGTATTGATGAACGATTCGGTCGACGGCAGCCCGGTGAACCCCGCGCTGGCCTGGGTAAACGGCAGTGACGCCCCGGAAAAAAGCAGCCTGGACCTGGGGTTCATGGCCCTGACTGATTGCGCCTCGCTGGTGGTCGCCGCCACCCAGGGGTTTGCGCAACCCTACGGCCTCACACTGAACCTCAAGCGCCAATCGTCCTGGGCCAACTTGCGCGACAAACTGGTCAGCGGTGAGCTGGACGCCGCCCATAGCCTCTACGGCCTGATCTATGCCGTGCACCTGGGCATCGGCGGTGTTGCGCCGAGCCCGATGGCGGTGCTGATGGGGCTCAATCAAAACGGACAGAGCATCAACCTGTCCCGTGGGCTGCAACAGCAGGGCGTGGTCACTCCTGAGGCGCTGGATCGCCACGTGCACCAAAGCCGCACAAAACTCACCTTCGCCCAGACCTTTCCGACAGGCACCCACGCCATGTGGCTGTATTACTGGCTGGCGAGCCAGGGCATCCACCCGCTGCGGGACGTGGACAGTGTGGTGGTGCCCCCGCCGCAGATGGTCGCGCACCTGCAGGCAGGACGCATCGACGGCCTGTGTGTCGGCGAACCCTGGTGCGCCAGCGCCGTCCAGCAGAACCAGGGCTTCACCCTGGCGACCAGCCAGTCGATCTGGCCCAATCATCCGGAAAAGGTTTTGGGTTGTACCCAAGCCTTCGTCGACCAGTACCCCAATACGGCGCGCGTATTGGTGATGGCGATTCTCGAGGCCAGTCGCTTTATCGAAGCGAGCACGCAAAACCGTCGTTCCACCGCCCAACTGCTCAGCGCCCGCGAGTACCTCGACGCACCGCTGGACTGCATCGAGCCACGACTGCTGGGGCACTACGAAGACGGCCTGGGCAACCAGTGGCAGGACCCGCATGCGCTGCGGTTCTTCGCCGATGGCGCGGTCAACCTGCCGTACCTGTGCGACGGTATGTGGTTCATGACCCAGTTTCGCCGTTGGGGCCTGCTGCGCGAAGACCCGGATTACCTGGCCGTCGCTCGCCAGGTGCAACAATTGGATGTGTATCGTCAAGCCGCCAGCGCCGTGGGCGTGCCGCCCCATGCCCAGGACATGCGCAGCAGCCAGTTGATCGACGGCAGGATCTGGGACGGCTCCGACCCCGCCGGCTATGCCCGCAGCTTCCGCCTGCACGCCATGGCGGATGACACCAGCCGCCAAGCGCTGCGCTAGGAGCACGAGCATGCTGCGAATCCTGTTGATCAACGACACCCCGCGCAAAGTCGGCCGGCTCAAGGCCGCGCTGACCGAGGCCGGTTTTGAAGTGATCGATGAATCCGGCCTGACCATCGATTTGCCCGCACGCGTCGAAACAGTGCGCCCCGACGTGATCCTGATCGATACCGAGTCACCCGGCCGCGATGTGATGGAACAGGTGGTGCTGGTCAGCCGCGACCAGCCCCGCCCTATCGTGATGTTCACCGATGAACATGACCCGACTGTCATGCGCCAGGCGATCAAGTCCGGGGTCAGTGCCTATATTGTCGAAGGCATCCAGGCCCAGCGCCTGCAACCGATCCTCGAGGTGGCCATGGCACGCTTTGAAAGCGACCAGGTCCTGCGTGCCCAGCTGCACGCCCGCGATCAACAGTTGGCGGAACGCAAGCGCATCGAGCTGGCCAAGGGTCTGCTGATGAAAATGAAGGACTGCAATGAGGAAGAGGCCTACACCCTCATGCGCCGTCAGGCCATGAGCCGCCAGCAGAAACTGATTCAGGTGGCCGAACAGATTATTGCCATGAGCGAACTGCTCGGCTGATCTGGCGCGGCTCTTGCTAAAGAACCGTTACAGGTAGCCAACGGCGGTTGCCCCATCAACGACAAAGACGTCGCACACCCGGTTTGCCCTCGCGAACCCGGTGGCGGCGTTTTTTTTCGTTTCGGCCCCAGCGCATGGAGCCACCAGGTCTTCCGACAAGCCCCCCCAACCGTTGAGGTGCGTGATGAAATCAAGCTTCTGGAAATCCGGGCACACCCCGACCCTGTTTGCCGCATTCCTGTATTTCGATCTGAGTTTCATGGTCTGGTACCTGCTGGGCCCCCTGGCGGTACAGATTGCCGCCGACTTGCACCTGACCACGCAACAGCGCGGCCTGGTGGTCGCCACGCCGATCCTGGCGGGCGCGGTGCTGCGCTTTCTTATGGGCATGCTGGCCGACAAGCTGTCGCCCAAGACCGCCGGGCTGATTGGCCAGGTGATTGTCATCGTGGCGTTGTTCTGCGCCTGGAAACTGGGCATTCACAGCTACGAGCAAGCCCTGGTGCTGGGCATGTTCCTGGGCATGGCCGGTGCCTCTTTTGCCGTCGCCCTGCCGCTGGCCTCGCAATGGTATCCGGCCGAGCACCAGGGCAAAGCCATGGGCATCGCCGGCGCCGGCAATTCCGGCACCGTGTTTGCCGCCTTGCTGGCACCGGTACTGGCGGCGGCCTTTGGCTGGAGCAATGTATTCGGCTTCGCGTTGATTCCGCTGATTCTCACCCTGATCGTGTTCGCCTGGCTCGCCCGCAATGCCCCGCAACGCCCGAAAGCCAAGGCGATGGCCGATTATTTCAAGGCCCTGGGTGATCGCGACAGTTGGTGGTTCATGTTCTTCTACAGCGTAACCTTTGGCGGTTTTATCGGCCTGGCCAGCGCCCTGCCCGGCTACTTCAACGACCAGTACGGCCTGAGCCCGGTGACCGCCGGCTACTACACCGCGGCCTGTGTCTTCGGCGGCAGCCTGATGCGCCCGCTGGGCGGCGCCCTGGCGGACCGTTTCGGCGGGATCAAGACCCTGCTCGGCATGTACAGCGTGGCGGTGATCTGCATTGCGGCGGTGGGTTTCAACCTGCCCAGTTCCTACGCTGCGCTGGCGCTTTTCGTCTGCACCATGCTCGGCCTCGGCGCCGGCAATGGCGCGGTATTCCAACTGGTGCCCCAGCGTTTTCGCAGTGAGATCGGCGTGATGACCGGATTGATCGGCATGGCCGGCGGCATCGGCGGCTTTGCGCTGGCCGCCGGCATGGGCGCGATCAAACAGAGCACCGGCAGTTATCAACTGGCCCTGTGGTTGTTCGCCAGCCTCGGCGTACTGGCCTGGTTTGGCCTGCACGGCGTCAAACGCCGCTGGAGAACCACCTGGGGTTCGGCTGCCGTGACCGCCGCCCGCGTCTGATGAGCCTGCAACTGAGCATCGCCCAGGCCAGTGCGATTGGCCCCAGGGCAGAAAACCAGGACGCGTTGCGGGTGGTCACGCCCGGGGCGGAGCTGGCCGCGAGCAAAGGCTACCTGTGTGCATTGGCCGACGGCGTCAGCCAGTGCGCCGATGGCGGCCTGGCCGCGCGCTCAACCTTGCAGGCACTGGCCCTGGACTACTACGCCACGCCGCAGACCTGGGGCGTGGCCCAGGCGCTGGAGCGCTTATTGGTCGCGCAGAACCGCTGGCTGCAAGCCAATGGCGGCGGTCAGCCGCTGCTGACCACCCTCAGCGCCCTGGTCTTTCGCGGCCGGCGTTTCACCCTCGCCCACGTCGGCGATTGCCGCGCCTATCGCTGGCTGGACGGCGAGCTGCAGCGCATCAGCGAGGACCATGTGTGGGACCAACCGGGCATGCAGCATGTGCTCAAGCGCGCCCTGGGCCTGGACCAGCACCTGGTACTGGACTTTCTCGATGGAGAACTGCGCGCAGGTGAGTGCTTCCTGCTGCTCAGTGATGGTGTCTGGGCGACGTTGGGCGACCACAGCATCCGCGCGATTCTGCGTGAGCAGACCGACCTGGACCTGGCGGTCAACACCCTGGTCAATGCCGCGCATTTGGCCGGAAGCCAGGACAATGCCAGCGCCTTGCTGGTGCGCATAGATGCCCTTGGCGCCGCCACACTGGGCGACGCGCTGGTGCAGTTGCAGCAGTGGCCGCTGCCGCCACCGCTAAAGGCCGGGCAACATTTTGAGGGTTGGCAGGTGCACAGCCTGCTGGCGCAGAGCCGACAGTCGTTGCTGTATAGGGTAAGGGATGATCAGCAGCAGCCCTGGCTGCTGAAAACCCTGCCATCAAGCCGCGACAACGACACTGACGCCGCCCAGGCCCTGCTTTCGGAAGAATGGTTTCTGCGCCGGGTCGCCGGCCGCGCGTTCCCTGAAGTGCATGCCGCCAGTGGGCGCCAGCATTTGTACTACGTGATGCGCGAATACCCGGGGCAAACCCTTGCCGAACTGTTCAAGCGCCAGGGCCCGTTGCCCCTGGCGCAATGGCAGTCCATCGCCGAACGCTTGCTGCGCGCGGTCGGCCTGCTGCACCGGCGGCAGATCCTGCACCGCGATATCAAGCCGGAAAACCTGTTGCTGGGGGACGACGGCGAACTGCGCGTGCTGGATTTCGGCCTGGCCTACTGCCCGGGGCTGTCGCAAGACCCTGCCGGCGCACTGCCCGGCACCCCGAGTTTTATCGCCCCGGAGTCATTCAACGGTGAACGTCCTACCCCACAGCAGGATTTGTACAGCGTCGGCGTCACCCTCTATTACCTGCTGACCGGCCACTATCCCTACGGCGAAATCGAGGCCTTCCAACGTCCGCACTTCACTCAAGCGGTCAGCGCCAGCCGCTACCGTCCCGATGTGCCGGACTGGTTGCCCGCAAGCCTTGAACGCGCCGTGGCCGCACAACCACAGCAGCGCTATGAGACCGCCGAAGAATGGCTGCTGGTACTGGAACAGGCCGACCGGCGCGAGCTCAGCGTACGTCCGCGCCCCTTGCTGGAGCGTGAACCGCTCAAGGTCTGGCAGACCCTGGCGACGGTTTCGCTGCTGATCAATGTGGTGCTGCTGTTCTGGCTATTGCACCACTAACGGGCAAAATCCTCCGTTTCCTGGGGTTTAACGCTCAATAAAACCGGGATATCGACACTTGGCACAGCGGCTGCATTAGCTTCCTCAACAACCCACATATAGCCGCGCCTTCAACGTCGAAGGATCGAGCTTCCCGAGAGAACGGGACCAGGACAAAGGCGTCCTCGCTAGGTAACTAGCGGGGACGCCTTTTTTTGTTTGCGCGTGATTGGTCGGAGAGCGACATGAAAAAACTCAAACTGGTGATGATCGGCAACGGCATGGCCGGGGTTCGCACCCTGGAAGAATTGCTCAAGCTCAGCAGCGACCTGTACGACATCACGGTGTTCGGCGCCGAGCCCCACACCAACTACAATCGCATACTGTTGTCGCCGGTACTGGCCGGCGAGCAGACCTTCGAAGAGATCGTACTCAACGACCTGGACTGGTACCTCGACAACCACGTCAAGCTGCTGCTCAACCGCAAGGTGGTGCAGATCGATCGGGTCAAGCGCCGCGTCATCGCCGAGGATGGCACTGCAGCCGAATACGATCGCCTGCTGATCGCCACCGGCTCCACGCCGTTTATCCTGCCGATTCCCGGCAACACCTTGCAGGGCGTGATCGGCTACCGCGACATTGCCGACACCCAGGCCATGATCGACACCGCCAAAACCCACAAGCACGCGGTGGTCATCGGCGGCGGTCTGCTCGGCCTGGAGGCCGCCAACGGCCTGATGCTGCGCGGCATGCACGTGACCGTGGTGCACATCGGTGAATGGCTGCTGGAACGGCAACTGGACAAGACCAGTGGCCAACTGCTGCAAACCGAGCTGGAAAGCCGTGGCCTGGTGTTTCGCCTGTGCGAACAGACCCAGGCCCTGCACGACGCCGGCAATGGCCGCGTCGGTTCGGTGCAGTTCAAGAACGGTGAGATCATCCCTGCCGACCTGGTGGTCATGGCCGCCGGTATCCGCCCCAACACCGAACTGGCGGAAAAGTCCGGCCTCCCCTGCAACCGTGGGATTCTGGTCAACGACACGATGCAAACCTACGACCCGCGCATTTATGCCATCGGTGAATGCGCCAGCCACCGTGGGATCGCCTACGGCCTGGTCGCGCCGCTGTTCGAACAGGCCAAGGTGTGCGCCAACCATCTCGCCCAGTTGGGCTTCGCCACCTATAAAGGTTCTGTCACCTCCACCAAGCTCAAAGTCACCGGCATTGACCTGTTCTCCGCAGGCGACTTCATGGGCGGCGAAGGCACTGAGACCATCACCCTCTCCGACCCCATCGGCGGGGTGTACAAGAAACTGGTGATCAAGGACGACATCCTGGTCGGCGCCTGCCTGTATGGCGATACCGCAGACGGCGGTTGGTATTTCCGCCAGATCCGTGAGAACCACGCGATTGGCGAGATTCGCGATCACTTGATGTTTGGCGAAAATGCACTGGGCGACGTCGGCCACCAAGGGCAGGACAAGGCCATGAGCATGGCCGACAGCGCCGAAGTCTGCGGCTGCAACGGCGTGTGCAAGGGCACTATCGTAAAAGCGATCCAGGAACAGGGGCTGTTCAGCGTCGATGACGTGAAGAAGCACACCAAGGCGGCCAGCTCCTGTGGGTCCTGCGTGGGGCTGGTGGAACAGATTCTGATCAACACCGTGGGCGGGGCCGCCGACGTCAAGCCCAAGAGCGAAAAAGCCATCTGCGGTTGCAGCGACCTCAACCACGGGCAGATCCGCCAGGCCATCCGCGAGCAGCACCTGCTGACCATCGCCGGCACCATGAGCTACCTGAACTGGCGCACGCCCAACGGTTGTGCCACCTGCCGTCCGGCGCTCAATTACTACCTGATTTCGACCTGGCCGGGCGAGGCCAGGGACGACCCGCAATCGCGCCTGATCAACGAGCGCGCCCACGCCAACATTCAGAAAGACGGCACCTATTCGGTGGTCCCGCGCATGTGGGGCGGCGTGACCAATCCGTCGGAACTGCGCCGCATCGCCGACGTGGCCGACAAGTACAACGTGCCGATGGTCAAGGTGACCGGCGGCCAGCGCATCGACTTGCTGGGCATCAAGAAGCAGGACCTGCCCGGCGTGTGGAAGGACCTTGATATGCCGTCCGGGCACGCCTACGGCAAATCCATCCGGACCGTGAAGACCTGCGTGGGCAGCGAGTTCTGCCGCTTCGGTACGCAAAACTCCACGCAACTGGGCATCGAGCTGGAGCATGACCTGTTCAACATGTGGTCACCGCACAAGGTCAAGCTGGCGGTGTCCGGCTGCCCGCGCAACTGCTCGGAAGCAGGCATCAAGGACGTCGGCATTATCGGTGTGGACTCAGGCTGGGAGATGTATATCGGCGGCAACGGCGGGATCAAGACCGAAGTCGCGGAGTTCTTCGTCAAGCTCAAGACCGCCGAAGAGGTGCGCGAATACAACGGCGCATTCCTGCAACTGTACCGCGAAGAAGCCTTCTACCTGGAGCGCACCGTGCACTACCTGCAGCGGGTCGGCATGGACCATATCAAGAAAGCCGTGCTGGAAGATCCGGCCCGGCGCCAGGCCCTCAACGAGCGCCTGCAGTTTTCCCTGTCGTTCGAGCAGGACCCCTGGAAAGAACGCCTGGAACAGCCGCTGCTGAAAAAAGAATTCGATGTGATCCCGGTCAAGCAATTGGAGGTGCCGGCATGAACTGGCTGGATATCTGCGCCCTGGAAGAAATCAACGCACTGGGCTCGCGCATCATCAACGGGCCCAAGGGCGACATTGCGATTTTTCGCACCAGCGACGATGAAGTCTTCGCACTCGATGACCGTTGCCCGCACAAAGGCGGGCCGCTGTCCCAGGGCTTGATCTATGGCAAACGCGTGGCCTGCCCGCTGCACAACTGGCAGATCGACCTGGCGTCCGGCGAAGCCCAGGCGCCGGATATCGGTTGCGCCCATCATCACCTCGCCCGCGTGGAAAACGGCCGAGTGATGCTGGCCCTGCGGGATGCAGGGTGATGAACCGCCAGGTCACGGAGTCCACCTGCTGTTATTGCGGGGTGGGCTGCGGCGTGCTGATCGAGCATGACGGCACCCGCATCCTCGGCGTGCAAGGCGACCCGCACCACCCGGCCAACTTCGGCAAACTGTGCAGCAAGGGCGCCAGCCTGCACCTGACCGGCGACCTCGACGCCCGTGCCTTATACCCGGAACTGCGTCTGGGCAAAGACCTGGCCCGCGCCCGCACCGACTGGGACACCGCCCTGGAACATGCGGCCAACGTATTCGCCCGCACCATTGCCGAACACGGCCCCGACAGCGTGGCGTTCTACATCTCCGGGCAACTGCTGACCGAGGACTACTACAGTTTCAACAAACTGGCGCGGGCGCTGGTCGGCACCAACAATATCGACAGCAACTCACGGCTGTGCATGTCCTCGGCAGTGGTGGGCTACAAACGTAGCCTTGGCGCCGATGCGCCACCGTGCAGCTATGAAGATCTGGAGACCAGCGACTGTGTGATGATCGTCGGCAGCAACATGGCCTACGCGCACCCGGTACTGTTCCGACGCCTGGAGGAGGCAAAGGCGCGACGGCCGCAGATGAAAGTGGTGGTGATCGACCCACGGCGTACCGACACCTGCGACCTGGCCGACCTGCACCTGGCGATCCTGCCGGGCACGGATGTGGCGCTGTTCCATGGGATTTTGCATCTGTTGTTGTGGGAAGACTGGATCGACCGCGAGTTCATTCACGCCCATACCGACGGCCTGGCAGCGCTCAAACGCCTGGTGCATGACTACACGCCGCAAATGGTCACGCAACTGTGCGGCATCAGCGTCGAGCAGTTGCGCCTGTGCGCACAGTGGGTGGGTACCTCCAGCAGCTTCTTGTCGCTGTGGTGCATGGGCCTTAACCAATCCACCGCGGGCAGTGCGAAAAACAGCGCGCTGATCAACCTGCACCTGGCCACCGGTACGATTGGCCGCCCAGGCTGCGGGCCGTTTTCCCTGACCGGCCAACCCAATGCCATGGGCGGGCGCGAGACCGGCAGCCTGTCGAACCTGCTGCCTGGGCACCGCGACGCCGCCAACCCCGAGCACCGCGCAGCAGTAGCCGCGTACTGGGGTGTCGATCAACTGCCCGCAACCACCGGCCTCACGGCGATCGAACTGTTTGAACAGGTGCAGACGGGCAAGATCAAGGCGCTGTGGATCGCCTGCACCAACCCCGCCCAATCATTGCCGGACCAGAATACAGTGCGTGCAGCCCTGGCGGCGTGTCCGTTCGTGGTGTTGCAGGAGGCCTTTCGAACCACCGAAACCGCCGCCTACGCCGACCTGCTGCTGCCCGCCGCCAGTTGGGGTGAAAAAGAAGGCACGGTGACCAACTCCGAACGGCGTATTTCCCACGTGCGTCGCGCCATCACACCACCGGGCGAAGCGCGACCGGACTGGGCAATTACCGTGGATTTCGCGCAGCGCCTGGAGCGCCGCCTGCGGCCGGGGCTGGACAGCCTGTTTGCCTTTGAGCAACCGGCGCAGATCTTTGACGAGTTCAAGCTGTTGACTCAAGCGCGCGACCTGGATTTGTCAGGCCTCAGCCATGCCCTGCTTGACCGACTCGGCCCGCAACAGTGGCCGTTTCCCATGGGCGCACAGGCCGGGACCCCACGCCTCTACGTCGACGGGATATTCCCCACCGATAACGGCCGTGCGCAGTTTGTCGCCGACCCGTATCGCGCCGCCAGGGAGCAGCGTGACGCACGCTTTCCTCTGACCTTGATCACCGGTCGTCTGCGCGACCAGTGGCACGGCATGAGTCGTACCGGTACGGCGGCGCAGCTGTTCGGGCATGTCAGCGAAGCGCTGCTGAGCCTGCACCCGGACGAGTTGCGCCGTCACCGCTTCAAGGAAGGCGACCTGGTCAACCTGAAAAGCCGCCGAGGCAATCTGGTGGTCGCGGTCACCGGCGATGACAGCGTGCGCCCCGGTCAAGCGTTCCTGCCGATGCATTGGGGCGACCGTTTTCTCAAAGGCGGCGTGAATGTGCTCACCCAGCCGGCGTTCGATCCGTTGTCGAAACAGCCGGAACTCAAACACAGCGGTGTGCGCCTGGAAGCGGTGCAACTGCCGTGGCAGCTGTTTGCGCTGATCGAGGGTGACGTGCAACGACACTTCGACGCCCTGCGCCCGCTGTGCGAAGCATTTGCCTACGTCAGTCTAAGCCTGACAGGACGTGAACGACCGGCGCTGCTGGTGCGTGCAGCCCATACCGAGGCGCCCGACCTGCAGATACTGACCCGCATCGACCAGTTGCTGGGCCTGCATGACGGTCCGGTGATGGCCTACGACGACCCGCGCCGCTCTATCGGCAAGCGGGTGAAAATCGAACAGGGCCGCATCACGGCGGTTCGCCTGGCCGGTGAAACCCTGGCCCGGCATTGGCTGCAAAGCCTGTGGCTGGAGGGCCGCACCGACGATCAACTGCGTCGCTGGCTGTTGGCGCCACTGAGCGCCCCACCGGGGGGAGCGGCGGCCAGCAGCAAGGTCCTGTGCAATTGCAAGAATGTCAGCGAAAACGCGGTGTGCGCCGGGATTGCCCGCGGCCTGGACCTAACCGGGCTCAAACAGCAACTGGGATGCGGCACGCAATGCGGCTCCTGCGTGCCGGAAATCAAACGTCTGCTGGCCGTCGGCCCGCAGCCAATCGCAATCAGTGTGTGAGGGGAACAACATGAGCGCAAAAGTGTGGCTCGTAGGCGCTGGGCCCGGTGATCCGGAATTGCTCACCCTCAAGGCGGTAAGGGCCCTGCATGAAGCAGACGTGGTGTTGATCGACGATCTGGTCAACCCGGCCGTCCTGCAGCACTGCACCGACGCGCGCGTGATAACCGTCGGCAAGCGCGGCGGCTGTCGCTCCACGCCGCAGGCGTTTATTCACCGCCTGATGCTGCGCTATGCGCGCCAGGGCAAGTGCGTGGTGCGGCTTAAAGGCGGCGATCCATGCATTTTCGGTCGCGGTGGCGAAGAGGCGACGTGGCTGCGCGAGCGAGGGATCGAGGTGGAGTTGGTCAACGGCATCACCTCGGGGCTGGCTGGAGCGACGAATTGCGATATCCCGTTGACCCTGCGCGGCGTGAGCCGTGGCGTGACCCTGGTCACCGCGCATACCCAGGATGACAGCAGCCTGAACTGGCGCGCACTGGCCGAGGGCGGAACGACGCTGGTGGTGTACATGGGCGTGGCAAAGCTCGAGGAAATCCGGCAACAGTTGCTGGAAGGCGGCATGGCTGCGGATATGCCGGTGGCGATGATCGAAAATGCATCGTTGCCCGAACAGCGCGAATGCCGTAGCCACCTGATTGCCATGCATGAAGACGCGCAGGCTTTTGCGCTGAAAAGCCCGGCAATCCTTGTGATTGGCCGTGTTGCCGGCGCCGCACAGATGGCGTGCGATGCGGCAGCGGCCAGCGCTTGAGGTAAATCGCAGGCGAAAAAAAGCCCGGCCTAAGCCGGGCTTTTTGTGAAACTCGGCTAATTACTTAGCTTGAGCTTCAACCGATGCTTCTACGCGACGGTTAACAGCGCGACCAGCTTCAGTTGCGTTGTCAGCAACTGGGCGGGATTCGCCGTAACCTACGGAGGTGATGCGGCTAGGAGCTACGCCATCTTTAACCAGGACTTGCTTAACAGCGTCAGCACGACGCTGGGACAGCTTCTGGTTGTAAGCGTCTGGACCTACGGAGTCAGTGTGACCAGCAACTTCTACGTTGGTGTCTGGGTACTGAGCCATGAAGTCGGCCAGGTTTTTGACGTCGCCGTAGCTGTTAGGCTTAACAACCGACTTGTCGAAGTCGAACTTAACGTCCAGCTCAACACGAACAACCTGAGCAACCGGAGCTTCTGGCTCTGGAACTGGCTCTGGAGCTGGTGCTGGGGTAGGAGCTGGAGCAGCTGCGCCAGCGTTACCGCCGAAGTTCACACCCAGGCCAACCAGTGCGGAGTAGTCCCACTTGCCGTTGTCCAGACCGTAGTCAGCTTCAACACCAGCACGAGCGTACAGGTTGTTGGTGAAGTAGTACTTCACGCCGGTACCGATGGTAGCGAAAGTGGTCTGGTCGCGACCGCTGTGGCCGTCAGCCTGAACGTTGGTACGGCTCTGGTGGCCGAAACCGCCTTCAACGTATGGACGCAGGCTGTCAACGCCAGCTTGACCGAAGTGGTATTGGGCAACCAGGCTGCCGGTATCACCTTTGATCTTCTGGCTACCAGTACCGTCGTTCGAACGGGTGTGGTTAGTCTTGTCGTAGGACAGGTTCAAGGACAGGTCGTCGGTCAAGAAGTAACCGATGCGAGCGCCAGGATTGAAGCCGTCTTCGATGTGCTTGACGCTATCGTTGTACTGCTTCTTGTAGAACAGCTCGCCTTCAACTGCGCCTTGGCCTTGTGCCAGAACGCCGAAAGAAGTAGCGGCAATAAGAGAACCAATGGCCAAGCCCAAGGTGTTTTTCAGTTTCATCCGTTAAATCCCCATCTGGTGATTGTAAAGCAGTCCCACAAACCGGGGGACAACTCGGCGACAAGTCTAACAGAACTTGCCTACACGTAAGAGATATTTGCTACGCACTAAGTTTCAGTCTCGCCCGCAAATTTCTCACGTAATTTATCAAGAGCACGTTTGTAACGCATCTTTGTAGCACTCAAACCCATGTGCATGATGTCAGCGATTTCTTGAAATTCCAATTCTGCGACGAAACGTAGCACCAGAATTTCACGATCGATCGGATTCACATGCACCAACCAGCGATCGAGTCCGCCCTTTTCCTCGGGTGTCGGCGCCTTTTCTTCAGACGCTTCCTCAAGGGGGTCCAGACTCAACGCGTCCATCAAGCGACGCTTTCGCCGTTCCTTACGATACTGCGTGATGCACTCGTTGTACGTGATGCTGTAGAGCCAGGTCTTGAACTTCGATTTGCCCTCGAAGTTCTTCAGGCCGTACAGCACCTTGAGCATCACTTCCTGACAGACATCGTCCGCATCTCTATCGTTCCCCAAATACCTTGAACAAACGTTGAACAGAGTGCGTTGATACCTGCGCATCAATTCTTCGTACGCGCGTGTTACGTGAAACAGCTCCGTGTGCGAACGCGCGACCAACTCCTCATCAGAGAGCTCACGGGGGTCATAGCGCGTGGACAGCGTTTGGGCTTTATTCAAAACAAGTCGTGCCGGCAGTCAGGTCAATGTCCGCTGCAACCCGGTCAGCCGGGTTCGCGGCGGCGTACATTAGCAGGGTTTGCCGGTTTAGCGGCTACTGACCTGCTGCTCCAGGAGAATCCGGTTGGACAGCGAAACCAGTTCTCCGTCATCGGTCAGCACGGTCGTCTTGACTGTACCGATCTCCTCGATTTGCCCTTCGACCTCGCCCACACGCACCTGTTGCCCCACCTGATACAGCTCACGCACATAGATTCCCGCAAGAATCTGACCGGCAATTTCCCGGCTTCCCAAGCCCATGGCCAGTGCAACGGCCAGACCAACGGTAATCAAAACAATCACAATAACGTGGTTCAGCAGGTCGGTCTTGACCTCCAACTGGCTGATCGCGACCGAAATACTGATGATGATCACCAGTCCCTGGGCAATTCGCCCCAAGCCCGCCGCATAGTCCAGGCCGACCCCTTCGGCGGCTCCGCGCACCAGGCCATTGGCCAGTTGCGCGAGTAAAACGCCTACCAGCAGCACCAGCGCGCCGCCGAAAACTTTCGGCAAATACAGTGCCAGCATGTCGAGCGTAGCTGAAACTCGCTCAAGTCCAAGGGACTGAGCCGCAGAAACCAGAAAAATAAGCAGGACGAACCAATAAACGATCTTGCCGACCAGCGTCGAAATCGGAACCTGCAACCCGGCACGGCCCAGCAGCTTGGTCAGCCCGGTACCGGCCATCAGGCGGTCCAGCCCGAGCTTGGCGAGCAATTTGGATAACAGGGTGTCGAGCAGCTTGGCCACGACAAAGCCCAGCAGCACCAGGACCAGGGCACCAAAGAGGTTGGGAATGAAATTCGCCACCTTGGTCCACAATGCGGTCATTGCGGTGACCAGGCTCTGGGTCCAGAGATCAAGTTCCATATTCAATCAGCCTTATCAGCAGTGCGAGCAAGAGGTTTATGCCGGGAAACAGGCGATACATGGGCCGAACCGTTGTTCAGGGCCATCATCAACGCCGGCACCCAACGCCCGAGCAGACCGAACAGGGAACCCGCCCCAACCTGACGGTTGGCGGTTTTCAGTACGCGGCCCAGGCAGGCATCGTCATCCCGGTTGGATGGCGAAGCATTGAGCATGTCACGCAAAGACTGTTCGAACGGATCGTGCATAGAGACCTCTCGCAAGTGATTTAAAAGACGAGGGTAAAATTCATCGGGTCACATCGACCCTTTCCTACGTTCAGCTCATATTCAGCTCAAACCCAGCGTAACCGTCGAAAAAGCCACCATTGACCCAGCGCCACCGAGACCATCAGCAGGCACGCAATCATGAATCCGTAGGGGCTGCCGGAAAACGGGATGCCCCCCACATTAATGCCCAGCAAGCCGGTCAGGAAACTCATCGGCAAGAAGATGCCGGTGATGATGCCGAAGCGGTACATGGTGCGGTTCATACGCAGGCTCAAACGCCGGTCTTCGGCCTCAAGTACAAGCCCCACGCGCTCTCGGGCCAATTCGAGTTCTTCCAGGTAGCGGGTCAGGCTGTTGTGTAACTCGTTCCAATAGTCAGCGTCGTCATCACAGAACCACGCCAGTTTGATTCGCGTCAGCTGCGCAAAAATATCCCGTTGCGGCGCGAGGAAACGCTTGAGCCCGGCCGCTCGCCGACGGATCTGCAGGACGCTGCCGTGCTCGGGGGTGTACCGTTCGTCGGCATCGAGTTTTTCTTCCTCGGCATCGACAATTTCGGACAGCCCGGTGACCAGATCCTGCACTTTGTTGGTCAGGTATTGCGCCATATAAAGGATCAGTTCCGACGCGGTCCTGGGCCCCTTGCCCTCGGCCAACTGCACCAGCAGCTCATCGGTGGCGCGTAACGGGCGCAACCGCAGGGAAATCACACGATTGGCCGCTGCGAATATACGTACCGAAACCATGTCCTCCGGTTCCGCGCCGGGGTTGAGATTGATCCCGCGCAGAAAGAGCAGCAGTTCGGCATCCGGCAACGGCAGCAGCCGCGGACGGGTGTTTTCTTCCAGCAGCAGGTCACAGGCAAACTCACTCAAACCGCTGGATTGGCGCAGCCAGGTCTGGGTTTGCGGATGGCTGCGGTCCCAATGCAGCCACAGGCTTTCCTGGGGCTGCAGTTGCAACTCGTCAAGCTCGGTCCGGGCAATCGAACGCGCACCGCCTTTACCGTCCAGCACCAGGGCATGCACCAGCCCCCACTGCGCGTTGTCTTCCTCGAACATCCTCATCCCTTTCGGCTACTGCGGTTTATTCCGGCATTTTCAGTGGGCTGGGCGAGACGATCACCCCGTTGTTATCGGCGTACACGTATTCACCCGGGCGGAACGTCACGCCTGCAAAGTTCACCACCACGTTCAGGTCACCCAGGCCGCGCTTGTCGGTTTTCATCGGATGGGCGGCCAGGGCCTGCACGCCCAGGTCAGTCTGGGCAAGGACATCGACATCGCGGATGCAACCGTAGATCACCATGCCTTCCCAGCCGTTTTTCGCGGCCTTTTCGGCGATCAGGTCACCGAGCAACGCACGCCTGAGCGAACCACCGCCATCGACCACCAACACCTTGCCGGCGCCCGGCTGCTCGGCCTGAGCCTTGACCAGGGAGTTATCCTCGAAGCATTTGAGGGTGACAATCTCGCCGCCGAAGGAGTCTCGGCCACCGAAATTGCTGAACATCGGCTCGAGCACCTGCACCAGCTCCGGGTAGGCGTCGCACAGGTCGGGGGTCACGTAATGGTCCATCGCGAAACTCCTGTCATCAAAGAAGGGGTCGAACAGCTCACGGCATACATCAGGAAAACGTGCTGCAGAAGGCATTCTTTACATGCCTGGCCACTGGCGCCGGCCATGATCAAACTGCAATCAACGCAACGCAACAGCCGTTACGCGACTGAATATGACCAGAAGCGCCTGAGGCGTCATATCTTAGCCGCAACCACTCAAGAGTGAAACGGCCTCGATAGCGCGCTTCGTCACACCGCCACAGCCACCTCGGGACGAGCGCCGAGCACAGGTGTCAGCGGGTCTTTCAACCAGCGCTCCACCAAGGGCCACACCTGGGCCTGCGCGGCTTTGCTGACCAGCATTTGTACATGCCCGAAATCTTCGGTAAAACCCTGCCGACGCCCCAGGCACAGGTACTGGCGATGCTCGCTGCCGACTTGCTCGAACAGCTTGCGACAGGCCCAGTCCGGGTCCTGCCGATCGCCCGCCGCGCTGACCGCCAACAACGGCACATCGACCGCTGCCAGGCCTTTCCACCAATCGCGCTCGGCGTCGCCAAAGCGGCCGAACAGGCCATTCCAGCGCAGCGCTTCGATCATCACGCCGGCCGGTTCGTCCTCCGGCCCGCGCTTGAACCGTGGGCCGGACAGCTGGGCCAGACGCTTCAGGATCAATCGAGCGCCCCACTCCACCGGTGGAATTTTCAACGGCCAATGCGTGCGGCTGACCTGGCAGCCAAATAACGCCACTGAAGCCACTGACTGCGCGCTCAAGGTTTGCCCACCCAGCGCCGCAGCCAAGGTCGTGGCGCCGAGGGAATGCCCGATCCAATGCGGCACCTGCCCGCTTTGCTCGTGCACAAAGGCGCCAATGGCGGGCAAATCGTAACGCGCGTAATCGGCAACGCGGTTGCGCACGTAGTCGCGGTTGCGCCGGGACAGGCCATGGCCGCGCATTTCCGGGATCCACACATCAAAACCCCGGCGCGCCAGGTGAGCACCCAGGCCGATGCCCTTGGGCGAATACCAGAAGCGCCGATTGGAAAAACTGCCGTGCAGGAAAATAACCGGCGTGCCCCGGTTTTCCGGGACATCGGCCAGTCCCAACCGGGTAACCGCCAGCTCGACGGTCGCGTCGGGGCTGTTGCCGGGCTTGAGGCGGTACACATCTTCACTCAGGTCGCCACGACGTTCAGCGCTGATCAGGGCGACAGGAAACAGGTTGCTGCTGCTTTGCATAATGTTCTTGCACAAAAAAGGGCGGCGTCCGGCAGGAATTCCGCCCTGTACAGATAAGAATGCCGGTCACCCTCGACAGGTGACCGGCACTTTTGACGTAGCGGCTTTAAGCGGACGGTTGACCTTCGGCGAGGAAGAACCAGGTTTCAAGCACGGAATCGGGGTTCAGCGAGACACTTTCGATACCCTGTTCCATCAGCCATCTGGCCAGGTCAGGGTGATCGGAAGGGCCCTGGCCACAGATACCGATGTACTTGCCGGCCTTGTTACAGGCCTGGATGGCGTTGGACAGCAGCTTCTTGACCGCAGGATTTCGCTCGTCGAACAGGTGAGCGATGATCCCGGAGTCACGGTCCAGGCCCAGGGTCAACTGGGTCAGGTCGTTGGAGCCGATGGAGAAACCGTCGAAGAACTCCAGGAACTCTTCGGCCAGGATCGCATTGGACGGCAGTTCGCACATCATGATGACGCGCAGGCCGTTTTCGCCACGGGACAGGCCGTTTTCAGCCAGCAGGTCCACGACTTGGCTCGCTTCGCCCAGGGTGCGCACGAACGGCACCATGATCTCGACGTTGGTCAGCCCCATCTCGTTGCGCACACGCTTGAGGGCGCGGCATTCGAGTTCGAAGCAGTCACGGAAGGCTTCGCTGATGTAACGCGAGGCGCCACGGAAACCCAGCATGGGGTTTTCTTCTTCCGGCTCGTAAAGCTTGCCGCCGATCAGGTTGGCGTATTCGTTGGACTTGAAGTCCGACAGCCGCACGATGACCTTTTTCGGGTAGAACGCCGCTGCCAGGGTACTGATGCCTTCCACCAGCTTCTCGACGTAGAAGCCCACCGGGTCGTTGTAACCGGCGATGCGCTTGTCGACGCTTTCCTTGATGTCCAGCGGCAGGCCGTCGTAGTTCAACAGGGCCTTGGGGTGCACGCCGATCATGCGGTTGATGATGAATTCCAGGCGGGCCAGGCCCACACCGGCGTTCGGCAACTGCGCGAAGTCGAAGGCGCGGTCCGGATTGCCGACGTTCATCATGATCTTGAACGGCAGGTCCGGCATGGCGTCGATGGAGTTCTGCTTGATGTCGAAGCCCAGTTCGCCTTCGAAGATGAAGCCGGTATCGCCTTCGGCGCAGGACACCGTCACACCCTGGCCATCTTTCAACAGCTGTGTGGCGTTGCCGCAACCGACCACCGCAGGAATTCCCAGCTCACGGGCGATGATCGCCGCGTGGCACGTGCGTCCGCCACGGTTGGTCACGATGGCGCTGGCACGCTTCATCACCGGCTCCCAGTCCGGGTCGGTCATGTCGGAGACCAGCACGTCACCCGGCTGGACTTTGTCCATCTCGGACACGTCCTTGATGATGCGTACCTTGCCGGCGCCGATGCGCTGGCCGATGGCGCGGCCTTCCACCAGCACGGTGCCGGTTTCCTTGAGCAGGTAGCGTTCCATGACGTTGGCCGACGTACGGCTCTTAACGGTCTCGGGACGGGCCTGCACGATGTACAGCTTGCCGTCGTCACCGTCCTTGGCCCACTCGATGTCCATCGGGCACTTGTAGTGCTTCTCGATGATCATCGCTTGCTTGGCCAGCTCGCTGACTTCAGCGTCGCTCAGGCAGAAACGCGCACGCTCGGCCTTGTCGACGTCGACGGTCTTGACCGAACGACCGGCCTTGGCCTCGTCGCCGTAGATCATCTTGATCGCCTTGCTGCCCAGGTTACGGCGCAGGATGGCCGGGCGACCGGCCTCAAGGGTGTGCTTGTGCACGTAGAATTCGTCCGGGTTCACCGCGCCTTGTACGACGGTTTCACCCAGGCCGTAGGCGCCGGTGATAAACACGACGTCACGGAAGCCCGATTCGGTGTCCAGGGTGAACATCACGCCGGCGGTGCCGGTTTCCGAGCGCACCATGCGCTGCACGCCGGCAGACAAAGCCACCAGCTTGTGGTCGAAACCCTGGTGCACGCGGTAGGAAATGGCGCGGTCGTTGAACAGCGAGGCAAACACTTCCTTGGCCGCGCGGATCACGTTTTCCACGCCACGGATGTTCAGGAACGTTTCCTGCTGACCGGCGAAGGAGGCGTCCGGCAGGTCTTCGGCGGTGGCCGAGGAGCGCACGGCGACGGCCATGTCCGGGTTACCGGCCGACAGGGTGGCGAAGGCGCTGCGGATCTCTTCGTTGAGCTTCTCGGGGAACTCCGCTTCCATGATCCACTGGCGGATCTGGGCGCCGGTCCTGGCCAGGGCGTTGACGTCATCGACATCCAGGGCGTCCAGGGCAGCGTGGATCTGGTCGTTGAGACCGCTCAGCTCAAGGAAGTCACGGTAAGCCTGGGCCGTGGTGGCGAAACCACCCGGCACCGACACGCCAGCGCCTGCAAGATTACTGATCATCTCGCCGAGGGATGCGTTCTTGCCCCCCACGTGCTCTACATCATGGACGCCGAGCTTATCGAGGGAAACTACGTACTCTACCAAGGTGATCTCTCCACTTTCTGTGTTGGAAAAGCTCAGGACGCGGCTTGCTCAGTAGGAGCGAACGCCAGCGCTTGTGGCCTGGACCTGGAAAATAAGTGAGAATGCGGCCCACTGCGGGACGGCAAAATCGCGCCTATCATATCCAAGATTCGCCATCAGCTTAAGGCCCAGGGCTCAAATGAAACGATCTGCTTTCTTTATTTCCGATGGCACCGGCATCACGGCCGAAACACTGGGCCAGAGCCTGCTCGCGCAGTTCGAAAACATTACCTTCGCCAAATTCACGCGGCCTTATATAGACAGCGTGGACAAAGCGCGGGCCATGGTACAACAAATCAATCTGGCGGCTGAAAAAGACGGTTGTCGCCCGATCATTTTCGACACCATCGTCAATCAGGACATTCGTGAGATTCTGGCGACCTCGAATGGTTTCATGATCGACATCTTCTCCACGTTCCTGGCGCCATTGGAACAGGAGCTGAGCGAACATTCCTCTTACTCCGTCGGAAAGTCCCATTCCATTGGTCATAATTCCAATTATATGGAGCGTATCGAAGCGGTGAACTTCGCCCTCGACAACGACGACGGCGCCCGCACGCACTATTACGACAAGGCCGACCTGATCCTGGTGGGTGTATCGCGCTGCGGCAAGACCCCGACCTGCCTGTACATGGCCATGCAATTCGGTATTCGCGCAGCCAACTACCCGCTGACCGAAGACGACATGGAACACCTGACGCTGCCCGCCGCCCTGCGCGCGCATTCGCACAAGCTGTTCGGCCTGACCATCGACCCGGACCGCCTCACCGCGATCCGCAATGAACGCAAGCCCAACAGCCGTTATTCAAGTTACGCCCAGTGTGAGTTCGAAGTGCGCGAAGTGGAAAATCTGTTCCGTCGCGAGAATATTGCACACATCAATTCCACGCATTTTTCAGTGGAAGAGATATCGGCGAAGATTCTGGTGGAGAAGGGTGTGGAGCGCAGGTTCAAGTGACCTGCATTGCCTGAGCTGACGCTATCGGTATGAACCAAACTTCTGCTACGCCGCTTAACCTGTGGGAGGGGGCTTGCCCCCGATGGCGGTGGATCAGCCACCTGATGCACGGACTGACACTCAGCTATCGGGGGCAAGCCCCCTCCCACATTTGATCTTCGCTGCTCTGAGCATTTCGCTCGCTTAACTGACTGGCGTTAACACGACCCAATTGTGTCAGTCTGGCTACAGGTGAAACCTTCCACCCCCCTGCCCCAGCGCCGTCGCCAGCGCATCGAACCCTGCCCGCAGCAGCTGATCATCCCCCGAGGTATTGCAAATACTTGCCCGGATAAACTGCGGCACCGCCGTCTGCCCCACTGCAAAGGCTTCGGCGGTCGCGATCAGGTAGTTGTTCTGCTTGAGCTCCGCCTCGATTTCCGACGCGCGCCAGGGTTCCGGTACTTCGATCCAGAAGTGCGGGCTGTTGAGGTGAGTGCGATACTGCAGGCCGCTCAATAAGCCCTCCACCAATGCCTTGCGCCGGGTTATCTCGTTGATCTGCTGGCGCAGCAGGTATTGCGCCGTGCCGTTTTCGATCCATTGGGTCGCCAATTCCAGGGTCACCGGGGTGGCCATCCAGCAGGTCGAACGCAACGCCGCTGAAATCCGGCTGACCAGCGCCGGCGGCGCATGCACATAGCCCACGCGCAGTCCGGCCGAGACCGCCTTGCTCAGGCTGCTGATCAGGATCGTACGCTCAGGGGCGAAATAACTGAGGGGCGCAGGACGATCCTCTACCAGCACCCCGTGGGCCTCATCCTCAAGAATCAGCAGATTATGTTCACGGCAGACCTTGGCCAACGCTTCACGGCGCGGGACTGACAACACGGCGGTTGTAGGATTCTGGATCGTTGGCGTGCAATACAATGCCGAAACCCGGTGATTTCGACAGACTTCATCCAGCGCGCCCGGCAGCACGCCTTCGTCATCCATCTCCAGCCCGATCAAGCGCACACCCAGCATACGCGCGGCGGTGATAAGCCCTGGGTAAGTCAATTGCTCGGTGACCACCGTGTCGCCGGCACGCAGCAACGCCATCATTGCGCAGAGCAGGCCGTGCTGGCCGCCATTGACGCAGATGACCTGCTCGGGAATCGGATGGAAATCGCGCTGCACCAGCCATTGCGCACCGGCCTCGCGGTAGCGCGGCAGGCCCGCATCCGGGGTATAGGCGCTGATGTCCTGGAGAAATTTGCCGTTGGTCGACAGGGTCTGGAAGCTCTGGGCAAGGAACACCGTCTCCTGACCCGGAATATGCATGTTGCGGCTCATGTCGAAGTACTGGCGCGGCTCCTCGCTGACGTTGCGAAAGCCTTCATCACGCTGGCGCTCCATCCCACGCTTGCGCACGAATGTGCCGTCACCCACGCGCGCAACTACCAACCCCAAGCGCTCCAGCTCACCGTAGGCCCGGCTGATGGTGCCGATAGTGACGCCCAGATTGTCGGAAAGGACCCGATGGGGCGGCAGTTTTCTTCCCGGCTCAATCGTGCCTTCAAGGATGCCCCTTTCCATGACATCGGACAGGCGCTTGTACTTCACGCCCTGACCATTGGACAACCCCTCACGCATAATTGACACCATGTCAATATTTGTTTTGACAGTCATCATTCGCCCTAATAGTGTGCTTTTGCGGGTTCAATCACCGGATTGAATCACTTATAACAAGTCCAATATAGAGTTCAATTCCGGCTCAGGGAAGCAATAAACGATGCCAATGTCCGCCATTCTTGAAAACACCGCAAAAACCAAAACCCGCAAACAGTGGCTGGCCGGGTTGATCACCAGCGTGATGTTCCTGATCGTGTGCCTGAGCTGGGGCACCACCTGGCTGGGCATCAAGATTGCGGTGGAAAGCGTGCCACCGCTGACGTCAGCAGGCCTGCGCTTCCTGATCGCCTTCCCCTTGTTCCTGTGTTTCGCCATGGTGCGCCGCGAGCCGATTCTGTTCCCACGGGAAAGCCGCTGGTTCTTCGTGTTCGTGACCCTGTGCTACTTCAGCATTCCCTATTACCTGCTCAATTACGGCGAGATGCACGTCTCGTCCGGCCTGACGGCCCTGCTGTTCAGCTGCATGCCGGTGTTCATCCTGATCTTCTCCGCGCTGTTCCTGCGTGAGCGCATCTACCTGTCCCAGGTGGTCGGCATCGGCATCGGTTTCGGCAGCCTCTACATGATCATCAAGAGCCAGGGCCTGCACCTGGACCATGCCGAATTCTTCGGCGTACTGGCGATTCTGGCCGCCGCGATCATGCACGCGTTGTGCTACGTGATTACCAAGCAAAAAGGCAGCGCCATCAGTGTCATCACCTACAACACCCTGCCCATCGGCATTGCCGGGCTGATGCTGTTCGTGGCCGGCCTGTGGTTTGAAAATCCGACTTTCGACGCTATCACCCTGCGCTCCTGGAGCGCGCTGTTCTACCTTGGGCTGGTCGCTTCGGTGGGTGGTTTCATTGTGTATTTCATGCTGCTCAAGCGCCTGAGCCCAATCATCCTGTCCTTCGTGTTCATCATCTTCCCCGTGTTCGCGGTGATCATCGGCGCCTGGTACGAAGGCGTGGAAATTTCCCGTGACCTGATGCTGTACTCGGCGATCCTGCTGGCCGGCTTTGCGATCACCAAGCTGCCCATCGAAAAACTGCTGGCGAAGAAAAATTGACCCTCAACCCAAGCGAGAGAAACATGGAAGTCCTCCGCCCCCACGCCCTGGAACAGATTTACGCCCACGCAAGCCGCAGCTACCCCGAGGAGTGCTGCGGTTTCATCTTTGCCGACGGCAGTGTGTACCTGGGCAGCAATATCCAGAACGAATTGCACCGCAGAAACCCGCAGATGTACCCGCGTAGCGCGGCCAACGGCTACACCTTTTCGGTCGCCGACACGCTGCTGCTGAACAAGGCGTTTCGCAGCGACAACCCGGTGGTGGTGATCTACCACTCGCA
This sequence comes from Pseudomonas sp. 28 E 9, assembly GCF_900004785.1. Lineage (NCBI taxonomy): Bacteria > Pseudomonadati > Pseudomonadota > Gammaproteobacteria > Pseudomonadales > Pseudomonadaceae > Pseudomonas > Pseudomonas sp. 28 E 9. The sequence continues at coordinate 221,218 of NZ_CVTK01000055.1, forward strand.
CCCGGATGTCGGCGCCTATTTCAGTGATGAAGACCAGGACAAGGCGCTGTTCCTGGGCGAGCCGATCTACCCTGTCAGCTACCTGGTGGTGGATGTTCGCCAGGGCCAGGCCCTGGGGTCCAAGCTGTTTGCCTGGGATGGCAAGCATTTCGCCCTTCAACCTTTCAACGACCTGCACACGGAGTTGTCCATGAACGCTGTCTCTTTCCCCGACATTCTGGTTCGCGTGGCCAAGCTGCCGCAATCGACCCTTGAGGGCGCCGGATCGACATTGCGCGAAGTCATTGAAAACCTCTGCGACAGTCACCCACAGTTGCGCCCGCACCTGTTTCACGAGCAGAACAACCAGCTCAAGGAGCACTTCCTGTTTACCGCCGAGGACGCGTTGATCGACGCCGACGACAGCTTGCCGGAAAACGCTCGGATCGAAGTGCTGCTGGCCACCTCCGGCGGCATCGACGTCGACACCCTGAGCAACGAAGAAGTGCAACGCTACGTGCGCCATATCACCCTGCCCGGTGTCGGCCGTGAAGGTCAGTTGAACCTGAAAAAAGCCAGGGTGCTGATCATCGGCACCGGCGGCCTGGGCTCACCCATCAGCCTGTACCTGGCGGCGGCCGGCATCGGCACCCTGGGCCTGGTGGACTTCGACGTGGTGGAAAGCAGCAACCTGCAACGCCAGGTCGTGCACGGCTACAGCACCCTGGGCATGCCCAAGGTGGAGTCCGCCAAACAACGCTTGCAGGACCTGAACCCCCACATCCGGATCAACGCGCACAACACCTCACTCAATACCGACAACGCCCTGGAACTGGTGGGCGCCTATGACCTGGTGATCGACGGCACGGACAATTTCGACACCCGCTACCTGGTCAATGACGCCTGCGTGCAATTGGGCAAGCCGCTGGTATACGGCGCGATCTACCGCTTCGACGGGCAAATCAGCGTGTTCAATCATAAAGGCGGGCCGTGCTACCGCTGCCTGTTCCCCAAGGCCCCGCCCGCAGAGCTGGCGCCCAATTGCAGCGCCGGTGGGGTCATCGGCGTGTTGCCGGGGGTGGTGGGCATGATCCAGGCGACCGAGGCGATCAAACTGCTGATCGGCATTGGCGAACCGTTGTCCGGCCGCTTGATGCGCTTCGATGCGCTGGCCATGAAATTCAGCGAGATCCGGTTCAAGCGCCGCCCGGACTGCCCGTGCTGCTCGGACCTGCGCCACAGCGAGATCGCCACGCCGGCGGTGTGCGCGGATGCCGTGCCGAGCCAGCCGTTCCTGGCCGAAGAACGCTACATCGAGCCTCGGCTGCTCAAGCAAGTGATCGACAACCACCGCAGTGCCGATGTGTTGCTCGACGTACGCGACGCCAGCGAACTGGAAGTGTGCAAACTGCCGGGCGTGGTGCACATCCCCCTGGCCGAGCTGGATGAGCAGCTCGGCAGCCTGAGCCGCGACAACACCCATTACCTGATCTGCTACGCCGGCACGCGTGCCGAGCAGGCCGCCAGTACCTTGCTGGCGGCGGGCTTCGCCAACACCAAAGTCCTGCAGGGCGGCATGAAGCATTGGGTGCGCGACGTCGAACCCGACATGCCGTTGTACTGACCGGGGGCAGACCGATGCTGCATAACTCCATTCTCGACGTGATCGGCCAAACCCCGATCGTGCGTCTGGCGCAGTTTTCCGAAGACCTCGGCATCGAGGTCTACGCCAAGCTGGAATCCCTCAACCCGGGCGGCAGCCACAAGGCGCGCATCGCTCTGGGCATGATCCTCGACGCCGAGCGCCGGGGCGTGCTGATGCGCGACTGCGGACAAACCATCATCGAACCCAGCGGCGGCAATACCGGCATCGGCCTGGTGATGGCGGGCAATGTGCTCGGCTACAAAGTGGTGCTGGTGATCCCGGACAACTACAGCCCCGAAAAACAGAAGCTGCTGCGCTTGTATGGCGCCAGGGTGGTGCTCTCGGACAGCCGCCTGGGTAACAACTCCCACGGCGAAAAGTGCATGGAACTGCTGTTGGAAAACCCCAATTACGTGATGCTCAACCAGCAGCGCAACGGTGCCAACCCGCAAACCCACCGCGACACCACCGCGCCGGAAATCCTCCGCGCCTTTGGCGAACGGCGGGTGGACTACTTCGTCAGCGGCATCGGCACCGGCGGGCATATCACCGGTATCGGCGAAACCCTCAAGGCCGCCTGGCCGGCACTGCGCATCATGGGCGTGGAGCCGGAGGAATGCGACTTGCTCAAGGACCGGCACGCCCCGCACGCCATCCAGGGCCTGTCGATTGGCCTGATCCCGAGCATTCTCAACCTCGACGTACTGGACGGCATGCTCAAGGTGTCGCATGGGGCGTGCCTGGAGATGATCAAACGCATCATGCGCACCGACGCCATCAGCCTGGGGCTGTCCTCGGCCGCCAACATGGTCGCCATCGCCCAACTCGCCCCGGAACTGCCGTCCGAAACGGTGGTGCTGACCATGGTCTACGACAATGCCGACAGCTACCTGCCCAGTTTCGAATAGCCGGTTACCCAACCAACCAGAATGCGGGGGTGCCTCCATGGGAGGCTTTATCGACATGCAACAGCTGCACGATGAGTTGCTCACCCACCTCATCCAGACCCTGACGCCCGGGCAGATGAAGCAGCTGGAACCGCACCTGGCGCCGCTGGTCCAGAACGCCGCCCAGGCGGTGGCCGAGGACCTGATCGCGTACGCCTATCGCGACCCGGCTTCGCGCGGACGCGGTGAGCTGATCCTGGAATCCTATGCCTCGTTCAAGGCGGTGTTGTTCTACCGGCTCGCGCACCTGGTGTGGCATTTTCCGGAGCCGGCCCACAGCGTATTCACCCGCATTGCGCTCAAGCTCAGCAACCAGGGCAAGATCCTGTCCGGGGCCGAGATTCATCCGGCTGCGCGCATCGGCCGACGCTTTGTGCTGGACCATGGCTACGGCACGGTCATCGGTGAAACCTGCGAGATCGGTCACGACTGCTACATCCTCTGCGGCGTGACCCTGGGCGCCCGCGGTATTGCCAACAACCCGGACGGCAAGCGCCATCCGCGCCTGGGCAACCATGTGGAAGTTGGCGCCGGGGCGCGGGTGCTGGGCTACGTGCAGATCGGTGACAACGTGTTTATCAGCCCGGCCTGCGTCATTACCCAGGACGTGCCGGCGGGCACCAAGGTCAAGGTGGTCAACCAGATCCAGTTGCAGAAAAACGATGAATCGGAGCACAGCAACTACCTCGGTGCGTTCGCGTTGGATGAGCGCCTGCACGTGGTCGGCGAGGTCGACGCGGGGCACAAGGTCACGGTGCTGGACGCCGACTTTCATCCACTGCCGGGGCTGATGCTCGAACCCACGGTGAAGGAGCGTCATCACCTGCAATTTCGCCTGCACCGCCAGGGCGTCAGCGAACAACTGCCACGCCTGCCGCTGAACCTGAAAGTCTGCGGCCCGGCGTTCGAAATCACCCTGCTCTCTCCCCCTGGCTTGAGTGCGATGGTGCGTCACCTGTTGCAAGCCAGCCCACTGATCGTTGGAGGTTAAACATGTCCGTGCACACCATGGAAACCCTGGCGCTGTTCGACAGCGCGCCCTATCAAAACGCCTTCAGCGCCCGGGTGATTGCCGTCAGCGAGCACGGCGTCGTGCTGGAGCACACCTTGTTCTACCCCACCGGCGGTGGGCAACCGGGCGACACCGGCCACTTCACCCTGGCCGACGGCACCCGGGTGCAGGTCACCGGCACGGTGCGCGATCCGGTGCTGCGCTCGATCATCTGGCATCAGGTGGACCATTGCCCGGCGCAACTGATTGCCGGCGCCCAGGTAGACGCCGGCCTGGATTGGGAGCGCCGCTACCAGCACATGAAGATGCACACTTGCCTGCACTTGCTGTGTTCCATCATCGACGCGCCCGTCACCGGTTGCAGCATCAGCGCGGACAAGGGTCGCCTGGATTTCGACCTGCCGGAAATGACCCTGGACAAAGACAGCATCACCCGCGACCTCAACGCACTGATCGAGCAGGCGCACCCGGTGCAAACCCTGTCGATGGCCGCCACCGAGTACGCCACCTTGCTGCAGATCACCCGCACCCAGGCCGTTGCGCCGCCGGTCATCCAGGGCTCGGTGCGGGTGATTGAAATTGCGGGCATCGACATCCAGCCGTGCGGCGGCACCCACGTGCTCAATACCGAGGAAATCGGTCGGGTGTTCTGCGAGAAGATCGAAAAGAAGAGCAAGCATAACCGCAGGGTGATTTTGCGGTTTGAAGGCTGAAATGTGGGAGGGGGCTTGCCCCCTCCCACATTGACCGCGTTGTTTTCTAGATCATGAACAGGTCCATGAAACGGTTGACTGGGGTAGCCTCAAGCCGTGCCTGGTCCGTGCACAAGGCAAAAATCTCGGCGCTGCGCTGCGCGGGGAAGCGCGTCGCCAGATTGGCTTTGAACTTGGCTTCCAGCAGAGGAATTCCATCCAGCCGACGACGGCGATGGCCAATCGGATACTCCACCGCCACCTGCTCGGTGCAGGTGCCGTCGGTGAAGAACACCTGCACCGCGTTGGCAATGGAGCGCTTGTCGGCCTCCAGGTATTCGCGGCTGTAACGCGGGTCTTCAACGATGACCATTTTCCCGCGCAGCTCATCGATGATCGGATGGGCGGCATGGAAGGAGTCTTCATACTGTTCGGCCACCAGGTCACCGAAGGCCAGGGGCACGGCGGTCATGTATTGCAGGCAATGGTCACGGTCCGCGGCGTTGGCCAATGGGCCAACCTTGGAAATGATACGAATGGCCGACTCGTGGGTGGTGATCACGATACGTTCGACTTCATGCAGGCGCTGCTTGACCTGCGGATGCAGGATGACCGCCGCTTCGCAGGCAGTCTGCGCGTGGAATTCAGCGGGAAAGCTGATCTTGAACAGCACGTTTTCCATCACGTAGGTGCCGTAGGGCTGGGACAGGCTGAACCTGCGCTGTTCTTCCGGCTTGAGGGCCAGGTCCTTGTTGGTGTGGCTGAACAAAACGTCGTAGAAGCCCCACTGCGGCGCGCTCAGTACACCGGGTATGCCCATCTCGCCACGCATCGCGATATCCGCCAGGCGCACCCCGCGACTCGATGCATCGCCCGCCGCCCAGGACTTGCGCGAACCGGCATTGGGCGCATGGCGGTACGTACGCAACGCCTGCCCGTCGACAAACGCATGGGACAAGGCGGCGAGCAGTTGCTCGCGGTTGGCGCCCATCAGCTTGGCGGTGACTGCCGTCGAGGCGACTTTGACCAGCAGCACATGGTCGAGGCCGACGCGGTTGAAGGCGTTTTCCAGGGCAATCACGCCCTGGATCTCGTGGGCCATGATCATCGCTTCCAGCACCGTGCGTACGCTCAGCGGCGCGTCGCCGTTGGCCACGCGTTGCTGCGACAGATGATCAGCCACCGCGAGGATGCCGCCCAGATTGTCCGAAGGGTGGCCCCACTCCGCCGCGAGCCAGGTGTCGTTGTAATCGAGCCAGCGCACGATGCAGCCGATGTCCCAGGCGGCCTTGACCGGGTCCAGCCGCAACGAAGTGCCCGGCACCCGTGCGCCGAACGGCACGACCGTGCCTTCGACGAGCGGTCCCAGGTGCTTGGTGCACTCGGGAAAGCGCAACGCCAGCAGGCCGCAGCCGAGGGTGTCCATCAGGCAGTTGCGTGCGGTGTCCAGGGCGGCTTGGGACTCGACTCGGTAGGTGAGGACATAGTCGGCAATGTCCTGCAGGACCTGGTCGTAGTCGGGGCGGTTGTTCTGGTCGACGTTGGCGCTCATGGCAGTTCTCCAAAAAGGGTGGTTTATTCCTCAGGGTCACGGTTGATCATCAGGGCAGGTCTGGTTGCCTGCCTTGGAATAGAGATCCACTGTGGAGAGGGCCCATCTGTAGGAGCGAGCTTGCTCGCGAAAAACTTACAGGCGCCGCGTTCATTCAAAAAGCACGCGTATTCGTTGAAGTTTTTCGCGAGCAAGCTCGCTCCTACAGTAGCAATTAGGGCAAGCCCCCTCCCTTGGGATTGGTGCCGGGTTTTAGAATGAGTCGCCGGGGACGCGCACGAAACCTTCCATCAACACCCGCGCACTGCGGCTCATGATGGCTTTCTTCACCACCCACTCACCGTTGACTTGCGTCGCCTCGGCACCGACGCGCAAGGTGCCCGAAGGATGGCCGAAGCGCACGGCGTTGCGCTCCACACCACCTGCCGCCTGGTTGACCAGGGTGCCGGAAATCGCCGCCGCCGTGCCGATCGCCACCGCCGCCGTGCCCATCATGGCGTGGTGCAACTTGCCCATGGATAGGGCCCGCACCAGCAGGTCCACATCGCCGGCCTTGATCGCCTTGCCGCTGGAGGCCACGTAATCGGCTGGCTTGGCCACGAACGCAACCTTCGGCGTGTGCTGGCGCTGGGCCGCTTCGTCCAGGTGTTTGATCAGGCCCATGCGCAACGCGCCATAGGCACGCACGGTCTCGAACATCGCCAGGGCCTGCGGGTCGCCGTTGATTGCGCCTTGCAGCTCGGTGCCGGTGTAGCCCAGGTCTTGGGCATTGATGAAAATCGTCGGGATACCGGCATTGATCAGGGTGGCCTTGAAGGTGCCGACACCCGGCACTTCCAGTTCGTCGATCAGGTTGCCGGTGGGGAACATCGAGCCGCCACCGCCCTCTTCTTCCGCCGCCGGGTCGATGAATTCCAGCTGCACTTCGGCGGCGGGAAAGGTCACGCCGTCGAGTTCGAAATCACCGGTTTCCTGCACCGCACCGTCGGTAATCGGCACGTGGGCAATGATGGTCTTGCCGATATTGGCCTGCCATATGCGCACCACGGCCACGCCGTTGTGGGGCACGCGGGCCGGGTCGACCAGGCCGGCGCTGATGGCGAACGAACCGACCGCCGCCGACAGGTTGCCGCAGTTGCCACTCCAGTCGACAAACGGCTTGTCGATGGAGACCTGGCCAAACAGGTAGTCCACGTCATGCCCGGCACGGGTGCTCCTGGACAGGATCACGCTTTTGCTGGTGCTGGACGTGGCGCCGCCCATGCCGTCGATCTGCTTGTCATAGGGGTCGGGGCTGCCGATCACCCGCAACAGCAAGGCGTCACGGGCCGCACCCGGCACCTGGGCCGATGGCGGCAGGTCCTCGAGGCTGAAGAAAACCCCCTTGCTGGTGCCGCCACGCATATAAGTGGCGGGGATCTTGATTTGCGCTGCGTGTGCCATGGTTATCCTCTTCAGGCGGTGGCCGCCGATTCCAGGAAGTCCTGGGCAAAACGTTGCAACACGCCGCCCGCCTCGTAGATTGACACTTCTTCAGCGGTGTCCAGGCGGCAGGTCACCGGCACCTCGACACGCTCGCCATTTTTGCGGTTTATCACCAGGGTCAGTTGCGCACGCGGCGTGCGTTCGCCGAGCACGTCATAGGTTTCGCTGCCGTCGATCTTGAGTGTGTGGCGGTCGGTACCCGGCAGGAACTCCAGGGGCAATACGCCCATGCCCACCAGGTTGGTGCGGTGGATACGCTCGAAACCCTCGGCGGCGATCGCTTCCACCCCGGCCAGGCGTACGCCCTTGGCCGCCCAGTCGCGCGACGAGCCCTGGCCGTAGTCGGCACCGGCGATGATGATCAGCGGCTGCTTGCGTTCCATGTAGGTTTCGATGGCTTCCCACATCCGCGTGACCTTGCCTTCCGGCTCGATACGCGCCAGGGAGCCCTGCTTGACCTTGCCGTTTTCCTGCACCATTTCGTTGAACAGTTTCGGGTTGGCGAAGGTGGCGCGTTGCGCAGTCAGGTGATCGCCCCGGTGCGTCGCGTAGGAGTTGAAGTCAACTTCCGGCAGGCCCATTTTCGCCAGGTACTCGCCGGCGGCGCTATCGAGCATGATCGCGTTCGACGGCGACAGGTGATCGGTGGTGATGTTGTCCGGCAGCACCGCCAGCGGGCGCATGCCCTTGAGCGGACGCGCACCGGCCAATGCACCTTCCCAATACGGCGGGCGGCGAATATAGGTGCTTTGCGGGCGCCAGTCGTACAGCGGGGTGACTTTGGGGCCGGTGTCTTCGTGAATGGCGAACATCGGGATGTACACCGCACGGAACTGCTCCGGCTTGACCGACGCCTTGACCACCGCGTCGATCTCTTCGTCGCTTGGCCAGATGTCCTGCAGGCGGATTTCCTTGCCGCCGGCGTCGAGCCCGAGCACGTCTTTCTCGATATCGAACCGAATGGTGCCGGCAATCGCATAGGCCACGACCAGCGGCGGCGAGGCCAGGAACGCCTGCTTGGCATACGGGTGAATGCGCCCGTCGAAGTTGCGGTTGCCCGACAGCACGGCAGTGGCGTACAGGTCGCGGTCGATGATTTCCTGCTGGATCAGCGGGTCGAGCGCGCCGGACATGCCGTTGCAGGTGGTGCAGGCAAAGGCCACCACGCCAAACCCGAGTTTTTCCAGCTCATGCCCCAGGCCTGCTTCCTCCAGGTACATGGCCACGGTTTTCGAGCCCGGCGCCAGGGACGACTTGACCCACGGCTTGCGCGTCAGCCCGAGCCTGTTGGCGTTGCGCGCCAGCAGGCCGGCGGCGATCACGTTGCGCGGGTTGCTGGTGTTGGTGCAACTGGTGATGGCGGCGATGATCACGGCGCCGTCGGGCATTTGCCCTGGCACTTCGTCCCACTGCCCGCTGATGCCTTTTGACGCCAGGTCGCGGGTGGCGACACGGGCGTGCGGATTGCTCGGGCCGGCCATGTTGCGCACAACGCTGGAAAGATCGAATGTCAGGCCACGCTCGTAGTGCGCGCCCTTGAGATCATCGGCCCACAGGCCGGTGTGGCGCGCATATTGTTCGACCAGGGCGACTTGTTCGTCTTCCCGGCCAGTGAGTTTCAGGTAGGCGATGGTCTGCTGGTCGATGTAGAACATGGCCGCAGTGGCGCCGTATTCCGGGGCCATGTTGGAAATCGTCGCACGGTCGCCCAGGGTCAATGCCGACGCCCCTTCGCCGAAGAACTCCAGCCACGCGCCGACCACCTTCTGTTGGCGCAGGAACTCGGTCAGCGCCAGCACCATATCGGTGGCGGTGATACCCGGCTGCAGCTTGCCGGTCAACTCCACGCCGACGCTTTCGGGCAGGCGCATCCACGACGCACGCCCAAGCATCACGCTTTCGGCCTCAAGGCCCCCGACGCCGATGGCGATCACGCCCAGGGCATCCACATGCGGGGTGTGGCTGTCGGTGCCCACGCACGTGTCGGGGAACGCCACACCGTCACGCACCTGAATCACCGGGGACATTTTCTCCAGGTTGATCTGGTGCATGATGCCGTTGCCCGGCGGGATCACGTCGACGTTCTTGAAGGCCTTCTTGGTCCACTCGATAAAGTGGAAGCGATCTTCGTTGCGGCGGTCTTCGATGGCGCGGTTTTTTTCGAACGCCTCGGGGTCGGCACCACCGGCTTCGACGGCCAGGGAGTGGTCGACGATCAACTGGGTGGGCACCACCGGGTTGACCTGCGCCGGATCGCCGCCTTGCAGGGCAATGGCGTCGCGCAGGCCGGCCAGGTCCACCAGCGCGGTCTGGCCAAGGATGTCATGGCAGACCACGCGGGCCGGGAACCAGGGGAAGTCGAGGTCACGCCGACGTTCGATCAATTGGCTCAGGGACGCGTTGAGGGTGGCCGGGTCGCAGCGGCGCACCAGGTTTTCCGCGAGTACGCGTGAGGTATACGGCAAAGTGGCGTAGGCGCCGGGGCTGATTGCCTCGACAGCCGCACGGGCGTCGAAGAAATCCAGGCGGCTGCCGGGGAGCGGTTTGCGAAATTCAGTGTTCATCGTCAGGACTCGGTCACGGTGATTGCAAAAGGAAGACCTACGCCGGTCGGAAAATTGAAATGCAATCCAAAATGTGGGAGGGGGCTTGCCCCCGATAGCGGTGTATCAGTCGACACATGTGCTGCATGACACCCTGCTATCGGGGGCAAGCCCCCTCCCGCACGTTGATCGCATTCCAGTCCCGGGTCCGTGGGCCCTCTCATTCAGCGACGTTCGATTGGCACGAACTTGCGCTGCTCAACGCCGATGTACTCGGCGCTTGGACGGATGATGCGGTTATTGGCGCGCTGCTCGAACACGTGCGCCGCCCAGCCGGTGAGCCGCGAGCAGACGAAAATCGGCGTGAACAGCTTGGTGGGAATGCCCATGAAGTGGTACGCCGAGGCATGGTAGAAATCGGCATTGGGGAACAGTTTCTTCTGCTCCCACATGGTCTTGTCGATGGCTTCGGACACCGGGAACAACACCGTGTCGCCCACCTCGTCAGCGAGTTTTTTCGACCAGCCCTTGATCACTTCGTTACGCGGGTCGCTGTCCTTGTAGATCGCGTGACCAAAACCCATGATCTTGTCCTTGCGCGCCAGCATGCCGAGGGTGCCTTCGACGGCTTCTTCGGCCGAACCGAAACGCTCGATCATCTCCATCGCCGCTTCGTTGGCACCGCCGTGCAGCGGGCCGCGCAGGGAACCGATGGCCGCGGTCACGCAGGAATACAGGTCGGACAGGGTCGACGCACAGACCCGGGCGGTGAAGGTCGAGGCGTTGAATTCGTGTTCGGCGTAGAGGATCAGCGACACGTTCATCACTTTGACATGCAGCTCGCTCGGCTTCTTGCCGTGCAGCAGGTGCAGGAAGTGCCCGCCAATGCTCGGCTCGTCGGTGACGCAGTCGATGCGTTTGCCGTCGTGGCTGAAGCGGTACCAGTAGCACATGATCGCCGGGAACGCGGCGAGCAGGCGGTCGGTGACGTCGTGCTGCACGCTGAAGTCTTTTTCCGGCTCGATATTGCCCAGGAACGAACAACCGGTGCGCATCACGTCCATCGGGTGGGCGTCGGCGGGGATGCGCTCGAGCACTTCCTTCAACGCTTGCGGCAAGTCGCGCAGCTTGCCCAGCCTGGCGCTGTAGGCCGCCAGTTCGGCCTGGGTCGGCAGTTCGCCGTACAGCAGCAGATAGGCGACTTCTTCAAATTGCGCATCGGCGGCCAGTTCACGCACGTCATAGCCGCGATAGGTCAAGCCGGCACCGGCCTGGCCCACGGTCGACAGTGCGGTCTGCCCGGCCACCTGGCCACGCAGGCCGGCGCCACTCAATACTTTTGCTTCAGCCATGGTTCTTCTCCCATTTTATAGTTGTTCAGAGAGCCGTTACTTTTTCGCGGCAAACAGCGCGTCGAGCTTCTGCTCGAAGGTGTGGTAGTCGATACGATCGTAGAGCTCCATGCGGGTTTGCATGGTGTCGATCACATTCTGCTGCGTACCGTCGCGGCGGATGGCGGTGTACACATTCTCGGCCGCCTTGTTCATGGCGCGGAAGGCCGAGAGCGGGTACAGCACGATGGAAACATCGGCAGATTTCAACTGTTCGGTGGTGAACAGCGGGGTCGCGCCGAATTCGGTGATGTTGGCCAGGATCGGGGCTTTCACCCGCGAGGCGAACAGCTTGTACATCTCAAGTTCGGTGATGGCTTCCGGGAACACCATGTCGGCGCCGGCCTCGATGCAGGCGGCGGCGCGCTCCAGGGCGGACTCCAGACCTTCCACGGCCAGGGCGTCGGTGCGGGCCATGATCACGAAGCTGTCATCGGTGCGCGCGTCCACGGCGGCCTTGATGCGGTCGACCATTTCCTGCTGGGACACGATTTCCTTGTTAGGGCGATGGCCGCAGCGCTTGGCGCCGACCTGGTCTTCGATATGGATGGCGGCGGCGCCGAACTTGATCATCGACTTGACGGTGCGCGCCACGTTGAACGCCGAGGAACCGAAACCGGTGTCCACGTCCACCAGCAGCGGCAGGTCGCACACATCGGTGATACGGCGTACATCGGTCAGCACGTCATCCAGGCCGGTAATGCCCAGGTCCGGAACGCCCAGGGAGCCGGCGGCCACGCCCCCGCCTGACAGGTAGATCGCCTTGAAGCCGGCGCGCTTGGCCAGCAAGGCGTGGTTGGCATTGATTGCGCCAACCACCTGCAGCGGCTGTTCACTGGCGACCGCGTCTCGGAAACGCTGGCCTGGGGTGCTCTTGTTCGTGGAACTCATGACTCACCTCTATTTATTGGGGAGCGCCGTCCGGAAAGTGACGGGCGATGTTGCGTTTGGAAGCACCGATATGCCGGCGCATCAACAGTTCGGCCAGTTCACCGTCGCGATCGGCAATCGCGTCAAGAATGCGGTGATGCTCGGCAAAGGCCTGGCGTGGACGATTGGGGGTGGCGGAAAACTGGATGCGGTACATGCGCACCAATTGGTACAGCTCACCGCAGAGCATCTGGGTCAGGGTGCGGTTACCGGCACCTTGAATGATCCGGTAATGAAAATCGAAGTCACCTTCCTGCTGGTAGTAGCCGACACCGGCCTGGAACGCGGCATCCCGTTCATGGGTGTGCAATACCTGGCGCAGTTCTTCGATTTCCGCGTCGGTCATGCGCTCGGCCGCCAGCCGGCAAGCCATGCCTTCCAATGACTCGCGGATTTCATACAGCTCGATCAGCTCGGCGTGACTCAATGACACCACCCGCGCGCCGACATGGGGCACCCGCACCAGCAGGCGCTGGCCTTCCAGACGGTGAATCGCCTCGCGCAACGGGCCACGGCTGATGCCGTAGGTACGCGCCAGCTCCGGTTCGGAAATCTTCGTGCCGGGGGCGATCTCGCCCTTGACGATGGCGGCCTGGATGCGCCGGAAGACGTTTTCCGACATAGTTTGGGATTCATCCGACAGCGCCGACGGAAATCCCGATTGACCCAGCATATTGTCGACACCTTTAAATGCAATGCGGCAAAAACTAGCTAATGCTCACTACTTAGTCAAAGAATAAATCAACATTGTCGACAATCGTCTAATAACCTTATTGGCCGTTGATGAGCATGGCCGCCTGCCAGCGCTGGCGCCAAAAAAGCATCATGTTAGAATGCCCGCCGCTTTTGCCTGACATCTCAAGATGAAATGGCGCACGAGGGAGCTTGCGCAGTAATGCCAGTCGCCTTGAATTTCGCACTGCATCGCCTCAGGAATTATGAGACTCAAGCCCTTCCCCCTATTGTTGTTATGCCTATTGTCCATACCAAGCCTTGGCGTTGCCGCCGAGAAGACGGTGTATGGCCTGAACGAATACGCCAAGCTGGCGGGCATCGACCTGGAAGTCGCGGCCAAACTCGACACCGGCGCCAAGACCGCTTCGCTGAGTGCGCGCGATATCAAACGCTTCAAGCGCAACGGCGAATCCTGGGTACGCTTCTACCTGGCCATCGATACCGCCCACTCCCACCCCATCGAACGCCCCCTGGCCCGCGTCAGCAAAATCAAGCGCCGCGCCGGTGACTACGACCCCGATGAGGACAAGCAGTACACCGCTCGTCCGGTGATTGCCCTGGATATCTGCATGGGCAGCGCTTTACGCAGTATCGAAGTGAACTTGACCGACCGCAGCACCTTCCAATATCCGCTGCTGATCGGCTCCGAAGCGCTCAAGCGCTTTGATGCGCTGATCGACCCCAGCCTTAAATATGCAGCAGGCAAACCTGCCTGCGCCGCCGACGCTCATACCGCCGAGTAAACCGAATGCGCTCTCTGACCCTGCACCTGAAAATCCTGATCACCATTCTGGTGGTGCTGGGTATTTCGGTCACCGCCTACCAGATCTTCGTGCTGGGCATCCCTGTCACCGAGGACGCCACCGACGACTTGTGGAACATCGACGCCAAGGTCGAGTTCGTCGCCAACCCCAAGGACCCGGTGAAGATTTCGATGTTCGTGCCGCCGTTGAGCCGCGACTTCGTCAGCCTCAATGAGAGTTTCATCTCGAACAACTACGGGGTGAGCGTCAACCGCGCCGACGGCAACCGCAAGGTCACCTGGTCGGCGCGCCGCGCCAAGGGTAACCAGACGCTGTATTACCGCCTGGTGCTGACCAAGCGCTACAGCGGTGAAAAGGTCAAGATCAAGGGCCCGACCTTTCGCGACAGCATCGCCGTGGAAGGCCCGGAAAAAATCGCCGCCGAAGCCTTGCTCGCGCCGATTCGCCAGCACTCGGCAGACGTCGAAACCTTTATCACCGAAGCCATCAAGCGCACCAACAACCTCAACGACGACAATGTAAAACTGCTGCTGGCGGGCGACCCGTCGACGCCGCACAAGGCCAAGATCGTCGAATTGCTGTTGTCCATCGCCCACGTCCCGGTGGAAAAAGTCCACACCATCCGCCTCGTCGCCGACCAGCCGCAATCGCCTGAACTGTGGCTGCGCAGCTTCAACGGCAACGACTGGCTGTACTTCAACCCGGAAACCGGTGAACAAGGCCTGCCCGCCGACCGCCTGCTGTGGTGGACCGGCGATGAAAACCTGATCACGGTCGATGGCGGCAAGAAAGCCATGGTCACCTTCAGCCTGAACAACAGCGAGATGAATGCCATTCGCCTGGCCAAGCTGACCGACGAAAACACCGACGCCAACTTTCTCGAATACTCGCTGTACGGCCTGCCGCTGCAAACCCAGCAGACGTTCATGATCATGGTGATGATCCCGATTGGCGTGCTGGTGATCCTGATCCTGCGCAACCTGATCGGCCTGCAGACCCTCGGCACCTTCACCCCGGTGCTGATTGCCCTGGCGTTTCGCGAGACGCAACTGGGCTTCGGCATTGTGCTGTTCACCATTATTACCGCGCTGGGGCTTTCGCTCAGGTCCTACCTGGAACACCTCAAGCTGCAGATGCTGCCGCGCCTGTCGGTGGTGCTGACCTTCGTGGTGGTGCTGATTGCCGCCATCAGCCTGTTCAGCCACAAGCTGGGCCTGGAGCGAGGCCTGTCGGTGGCGCTGTTCCCGATGGTGATCCTGACCATGACCATCGAACGCCTGTCGATCACCTGGGAAGAGCGTGGCGCCAACCATGCGCTGAAAGTCGCGATCGGCACGCTGTTCGCGGCCTCCCTGGCGCACATCATCATGAGCGTGCCGGAGCTGGTCTACTTCGTGTTCACCTTCCCGGCGATCCTGCTGATCCTGGTAGGTTTCATGCTGGCCATGGGGCGTTATCGCGGTTATCGCCTGACCGAACTGGTACGTTTCAAGGCGTTCTTGAAGGCTGACTCGTAATGTTCGGCTTCTG
Source organism: Pseudomonas sp. 28 E 9 (assembly GCF_900004785.1). Classification (NCBI taxonomy): domain Bacteria; kingdom Pseudomonadati; phylum Pseudomonadota; class Gammaproteobacteria; order Pseudomonadales; family Pseudomonadaceae; genus Pseudomonas; species Pseudomonas sp. 28 E 9. The sequence continues at coordinate 236,423 of NZ_CVTK01000055.1, forward strand.
GAAGACCTGGAAAGCCCTGGAGGCGCGCGGGATCATGGGCATCAACCGGCGTAACGCCGACTATGTGCTCAAGTACAACAAGCGCAGCCTGTACCCGATCGTGGATGACAAGATCATCACCAAGGAGCGGGCCATGGCGGCCGGCATCCATGTGCCGCAAATGTACGGGGTGATCTCCACCGAGAAGGAAATCGACAAGCTCGACGACATTATCGGCGGGCGCAGCGACTTCGTGATCAAGCCCGCCCAGGGTGCCGGCGGCGATGGCATCCTGGTGGTGGCCGACCGTTTTGAAGGGCGCTATCGCACGGTGTCCGGCAAGATCATCAGCCACGAAGAAATCGAGCATCAGATTTCCAGCATCCTGACCGGCCTGTACTCCCTGGGCGGCCACCGCGACCGCGCCTTGATCGAATACCGCGTGGTGCCCGACCAGATCTTCAAGAGCATCAGCTACGAAGGCGTGCCGGATATCCGCATCATTGTGCTGATGGGGTATCCGGTGATGGCGATGCTGCGCTTGCCGACCCGTCAGTCCGGTGGCAAGGCCAACCTGCACCAGGGCGCGATTGGCGTGGGCGTGGACCTGGCCACCGGCCTGACCCTGCGTGGCACATGGCTGAACACCATCATCACCAAGCACCCGGATACCACCAACGCAGTGGATGGCGTGCAACTGCCCAACTGGGACGGCTTCATGAAGTTGGCGGCCGGCTGTTATGAGCTGTGCGGCCTGGGCTATATCGGCGTGGACATGGTGCTCGACCAGGAAAAAGGCCCGCTGATCCTGGAGCTGAATGCGCGGCCGGGGCTGAATATCCAGATTGCCAACGACTGCGGCCTGACCCTGCGCACCCATGCGGTGGAGGCGCGGCTGGAAGAACTGAAAGCCGCCGGCGTGACCGAAACCGTGGAAGAGCGGGTGAAGTTCGTACAGGAAATGTTCGGTCATATTCCGCCGGTGGAAGGCTGATCCGGTCTTCAAACTGTCTATCCCCGACATCCCCTCTAGGAGCAAATCCTACAGGGGACTACAATCCCCTCCCCCGCGCCACTGGCTGATCCACCCCCGCATGTCGACCTGTTCCGTACATCCGCTGCCCTATCGGGCCAATCCCGCCGAGTACTTTGCGGCGATTCGCCATGCCCCTGGCGCGGTGCTGCTCGACAGCGGCCGGCCGGCTGCCGAGCGTGGCCGTTATGACCTGCTCAGCGCCTGGCCGGAGGAAACCTTCGCGGTTGAGCCTGAGGAGCGCGGCGACAATTTCCTGCAACGCCTGCGCGATAGCCTGACGAACTTGGGCGAAGCGACGCTGCCCGCCGGTGCAGAGTTGCCCTTTGCCGGTGGTTTGATCGGCTACCTGAGTTATGACTTCGGCCGCCACCTGGAACACATGCCGCACTTGGCGGTAGACGACCTGCACCTGCCGGACGCGCGCCTGGGCCTGTATGCCTGGGCGCTGATCAGTGATCATCAGGCGCAGACCAGCCAACTGGTGTTTCACCCCACACTGGTCGACCGTGAGCGGCAGCGCCTGATTGCCCTGTTCAGTCGGCCATTCACTGCGTCAGCGGCCAGCTTCACGCTGCAAGGCCCCATGACGCCAGACCTCACGGCCGAGGCGTACCGCCAGGCCATCGTACGCATCCAGGACTACATCCAGGCCGGTGACTGCTATCAGGTCAACTTTGCCCAGCGTTTTCGCGCACCGTGCGCCGGTGATCCCTGGGTGGCTTACTGCGCATTGCGCCAAGCGTGCCCGACGCCGTTCTCCGGATTCCAGAGCCTGCCGGATCACGGTGCGGTATTGAGCCTGTCGCCCGAGCGTTTCGTGCGGATCAGCGAGCGCCATGTCGAAACCCGCCCGATCAAGGGCACCCGCCCCCGTGGCCTGACACCCCAGGAAGACGCCGCGCACGCCGACGAACTGTTGGCCAGCCCCAAGGACCGCGCGGAAAACCTGATGATCGTCGACCTGCTGCGCAACGACCTCGGCCGCAGTTGCCGAATCGGCTCGGTAACCGTACCGGAGCTGTTCAGCCTTGAAAGCTACCCCAACGTGCACCACCTGGTAAGCAGCGTCACCGGCACGCTGGCCGACGACAAGGATGCCCTCGACCTCATCGAAGGCAGCTTCCCCGGCGGCTCCATCACCGGCGCGCCGAAGATCCGCGCCATGCAGATCATCGACGAACTGGAGCCGACCCGACGTGGCTTGTACTGCGGTTCACTGATGTACCTGGACGTGCGCGGCGAAATGGACAGCTCCATTGCCATCCGCAGCCTGCTGGTCAAGGACGGGCAGGTGTGCTGCTGGGGCGGCGGCGGGATCGTGGCGGACTCGCAGTGGGAGGCGGAATATCAGGAGTCGCTGACCAAGGTACGGGTGTTGTTACACACCCTGGAAGCGCTCTAGAACCAGGCCATTCCTGCCGCGCAAGGCAGCGACTTCGCCACGAAAAACCCCGAATCAGATCGGTTGTGGACCGACGGTGAGCTGCGCGATAGCTTCCGTCTTCCACCGCCCACCGGCCGTCTGTGAAGGATCACATATGCGACTGTTCAATCGTCAGGATTTGTTTCAGGAATTGCATCCTCTCCCGCTCCACTCTACTATCTCCCAAAACGGGAGGTCAGAACGATGCGCATAATCGCTCTCTCCACCCTACGAATATTCTGGGAGAGTCGCCCGGCTTTTGCCGACGCGAAAACGCCCTTGGTCGAGCTGTATCGCCATATGGAAAAAGCCACTTATCCGACACCACAGGCCCTCAAGGCAGAGCTCAGGACTGCGAGCATTCTCAAAGGCGCCAGGGTTGTGTTCAACGTGGGTGGCAACAAGTATCGGGTGATCATGTCGATCGATTATGAGCGACAACTTGGGTTTATCCGCTTCGTCGGCACCCACGCGCAGTACGACTCAATCAACGCGGAGACCGTGTGATGAACATCAAACCTATTCACTCTCAGGAAGACCTGGCCGCTGCGCTCGCGCGCGTCGAGCAGATTTGGGGAGCGGCCATCGGCAGCCCCGAAGGTGACGAGCTCGAAATTCTCGCTGTTCTCATCGAGAAATACGAGGCGGAACATTTTCCAATGCCGCCTTCGGACCCTGTGGAAGCGATCAAATTCCGCATGGAACAAATGGGCTTGACCGCCCGCGACCTTGAACCCTTTATCGGCCCCAGCGGGCGAGTTTCAGAAGTTCTGAACGGCAAGCGCAAACTGAGCCTGGCGATGATCAAACGCCTGCATGAAGGATTGTGTATTCCTTACGAACGATTGCTGGCAGGCATTTAGGCGCAGGCTGGGAGGCCCATGTGGGAGGGGGCTTGCTCCCGATGAGGCCATCAGCCGCGCCGGATAACTTACAGGCTCAACGGCCGATTCGACGCCTTGATAAACTCCCGCTTCAAATCCTCAAACGTGTGCACGGCCGGAAACTGCGGGAATTCACGAATCACATTGTCTGGCGCATGGAACAGAATTCCGCGATCAGCCTCACCCAGCATTGTGGTGTCGTTGTAGGAATCGCCGGCAGCAATCACGCGGTAATACAGCGTCTTGAACGCCAGTACCGACTGGCGCTTGGGGTCTTTCTGGCGCAGTTGGTAACCGACCACCCGGTCGCTTTCATCGGTAATCAGGCGGTGGCAAAGCAAGGTCGGAAAGCCCAGCTGGCGCATCAGCGGCTGGGAGAACTCGTAGAAGGTGTCGGAGAGGATCACCACCTGGAAGCGTTCGCGCAGCCAGTTGACGAACTCGATGGCGCCGTCCAGTGGCTTGAGTGTCGCGATCACTTGCTGGATATCGGCAAGCTTGAGCCCGTGCTCGTCGAGGATACGCAGGCGCTGCTGCATCAACACGTCGTAGTCGGGAATGTCACGGGTGGTGGCGCGCAGGGATTCAATACCGGTTTTTTCGGCGAAGGCGATCCAGATTTCCGGAACCAGCACCCCTTCCAGGTCGAGACAGGCAATTTCCACAAGACACTCCGTTCGTATTATTCAAGTTGAGCGAGCAAAAGGACTGTCGAACTCTAGCGATTCAAGCACGCCGCCGCAACGCAGGGCGGATTTTGATACCATCGCCGCCTATAGAGCGCTCAGCGCCACTGACCTGTAGGAACCGTCCTGATGAACCAAGCCTTCGACGTCGTTGAACTCGCCACGACCTATGCCAACAAGTCCGCCCAGGACATTCTCAAGCTGGCGTTCAGCCAGTTCGGTGACGACCTGTGGATTTCCTTCAGCGGCGCCGAAGATGTGGTGCTGGTGGACATGGCCTGGAAACTGAACAAGAACGTCAAGGTGTTCAGCCTCGACACCGGTCGGCTGCACCCGGAAACCTATCGGTTTATCGAACAGGTGCGTGACTTCTACAAGATCGACATCGAACTGATCTCGCCGGACCAGAGCAAGCTGGAACCCTTCGTCAAGGAGAAAGGCCTGTTCAGCTTCTATAGAGACGGTCATGGCGAGTGCTGCGGCATCCGCAAGATCGAACCGTTGCGCCGCAAACTCGCAGGTGTACGCGCCTGGGCCACCGGCCAGCGCCGCGATCAGAGCCCGGGCACCCGCAGTCAGGTGGCCGCGCTGGAAATCGATACGGCGTTCTCGACCCCGGAACGTACCCTGTACAAGTTCAACCCGCTGGCGCAGATGACCAGTGAGGAAATCTGGGGTTACATCCGCATGCTTGAGCTGCCCTATAACAGCCTGCATGAACGCGGCTTTATCAGCATCGGCTGCGAGCCCTGCACCCGCCCGGTATTGCCCAATCAGCACGAGCGTGAAGGCCGCTGGTGGTGGGAAGAAGCCACGCAGAAGGAATGCGGGCTGCATGCGGGGAATATCATCAGCAAGGCTTGAAGTTGATGCGGTAAAACCTGTGGGAGGGGGCTCGCCCCTGATGGCGGCCTCTGGGCCGACCAGGATGTTGGATTGGACCGAGTACATATCCGTTTCTGCGGTAACGGCTGATATAGGTTCCGCTTTTACAGCGGCTCACTTTTGAAAAGCGCAAAAGTAAGCAAAACGCTCT
>NZ_CVTK01000054.1:0-67286 GCF_900004785.1 Pseudomonas sp. 28 E 9
TGAACTGAAGCAACCTGCTGTCAAAACTTGCTTAACTCATTGTTTACCAAGGAGTTTTCCGTTTCGACTGCGCCGGAAGTGGGGCGAATTATAGGCGTACAGAATCTGCCGTCAACCTTCTTTTTCACATTTCTGTCATATAAGTCAAAAAACCCCGGAAAACGCGAAGGCCGGCCCCAAGGGGCCGGCCTTCCACTTATCCCGCCTTACAAACTGGGGAAAGCAAACTGCGAGGCTTCATGACTGGCCCGCTGCGGCCAACGCTGGGTGATCGCCTTGCGACGGGTATAGAAACGCACCCCATCCGGCCCATAGGCGTGCAAGTCGCCAAACAGCGACCGCTTCCAGCCACCAAAGCTGTGATAAGCCACGGGCACCGGCAAAGGCACGTTGACCCCCACCATGCCCACTTCGATTTCATCACAGAACAGACGCGCCGCCTCACCGTCACGGGTAAAGATGCACGTACCGTTACCGTACTCATGGTCGTTGATCAACTGCATCGCCGCTTCCAGGCTGTCCACACGCACCACGCACAACACCGGCCCGAAGATCTCTTCTTTATAGATGCGCATCTCGGGGGTCACGCGATCGAACAGGCTGCCACCGAGAAAGAACCCTTCTTCATGCCCGGCGACGCTCAAGCCGCGACCGTCAACAACCAACTCGGCGCCCGCCGACACGCCCTCTTCTATATAGCCGCTGACCTTATCCCGCGCCTGCCCCGTCACCAGCGGGCCCATATCCAGGCCACAGGTGGTGCCCGCACCGATCTTCAGCGCTTTGACCTGCGGTACCAGCTTGGCAATCAACGCATCCGCCACCTGGTCACCCACACACACCGCCACCGAGATCGCCATACAGCGCTCACCGCAGGAGCCATACGCTGCGCCCATCAAGGCGCTGACGGCGTTATCCAGGTCCGCGTCCGGCATCAGCACGGCATGGTTCTTCGCGCCACCCAGTGCCTGCACACGCTTGCCGCGCTTGGTCGCTTCGGAATAGATGTACTCGGCAATCGGCGTCGATCCTACAAAGCTCAGCGCTTTTACCTCGGGCGCCTCGATCAATGCATCCACCGCGCCCTTGTCACCATGCACCACGCTCAGCACGCCTTTGGGCAGACCCGCTTCCTGCAACAATTGCGCGATCAGCAACGTCGAACTCGGATCACGCTCCGACGGTTTGAGGATGAAACAGTTACCGCACACAATCGCCAGCGGATACATCCACAACGGCACCATCGCCGGGAAGTTGAACGGCGTAATGCCCGCCACTACGCCCAGCGGCTGGAAATCCGACCAGGCATCAATGTTCGGGCCGACGTTGCGGCTGTATTCGCCTTTGAGAATCTCCGGCGCCGAGCACGCGTACTCAACGTTCTCGATTCCGCGCTTCAACTCACCGGCGGCATCCTCCAACGTCTTGCCGTGCTCTTCGCTGATCAGCTGCGAAATACGCGCTTCGTTGTGTTCCAGCAACTGCTTGAAACGAAACATCACCTGCGCCCGTTTGGCCGCAGGCGTGTTACGCCAGGCCGGGAACGCCGCCTTGGCCGAGTCGATCGCCTGTTGAATGGTCTCGCGACTGGCCAACGGTACCTGGTGAATGACCTGGCCCGTGGAGGGGTTGTACACATCGGCGCTACGACCGCTGTCATTGACCAATTCACCGTTGATCAAATGCTGGATAAGGCTCATGCAGGGCTCCTGAAAAGTTTTTCTATATAGAAGGAGAAATCAGTCGATCTTGTTCAGCACTTCACCGACCGCATCGAACAGGCGATCCAGGTCCTGCGGCTTGCTGTTGAAGGTTGGTCCGAACTGCAGGGTGTCGCCGCCAAAGCGCACGTAGAAACCGGCTTTCCACAGCGCCATGCCGGCCTCGAACGGACGCACGATGGCATCCCCGTCACGCGGCGCAATCTGGATGGCTCCGGCCAGGCCGTAATTACGAATATCAATCACGTTCTTGCTGCCCTTCAAGCCATGCAGCGCATTCTCAAAATGCGGTGCGACATCGGCTACGCTCTGCACGAGGTTTTCCTTTTGCAGCAGGTCCAGTGCCGCGAGGCCGGCCGCGCAGGCCACCGGGTGCGCCGAGTAGGTGTAGCCGTGGGGAAACTCCACCGCGTACTCCGGCGTCGCCTGGTTCATGAAGGTCTGATAGATCTCGCTGCTGGCAATCACCGCGCCCATCGGAATCGCGCCATTGGTGACTTGCTTGGCAATGCACATCAAGTCCGGGGTTACGCCAAAGCTGTCGGCGCCGAACATCGAACCGGTGCGCCCGAAACCGGTGATCACTTCGTCGAATACCAACAGGATGTTGTGCTGATCGCAGATCTCGCGCAGACGCTTGAGGTAACCCTGTGGCGGCACCAACACGCCTGCGGAACCGGCCATCGGCTCGACAAACACCGCAGCGATGTTCGATGCGTCATGCAGTTCGATCAGCTTGAGCAACTCATCGGCCAATGCGATACCGCCCTGCTCCGGCATGCCACGGGAGAAGGCATTGCTCGCCAGCAACGTATGCGGCAGGTGGTCGACGTCCATCATCGACTGACCAAACAGCTTACGGTTACCGTTGACACCGCCAAGGCTGGTACCGGCAATGTTCACACCGTGATAGCCCCGGGCGCGGCCGATCATCTTGGTCTTGGTGGCCTGGCCCTTCAGGCGCCAGTAGGCGCGCACCATCTTCACGGCGGTATCGGCGCACTCGGAGCCGGAGTCGGTGAAGAACACATGGTTGAGGTTGCCTGGGGTCAGGTCGGTAATCTTTTCCGCCAGTTGAAAGGACAACGGATGACCGTATTGGAAGCCCGGAGAGTAGTCCAGGGTGCCCAACTGCCGGGCCACCGCCTCCTGGATTTCCTTGCGCGTATGCCCGGCGCCGCAGGTCCAAAGGCCCGACAGCGAGTCGTAGACCTTGCGCCCCTTGTCATCGGTCAACCAGCTGCCCTCGGCGGCCACGATCAGGCGCGGATCGCGCTGAAAGTTACGGTTGGCGGTATAAGGCATCCAGTGAGCATCCAGCTTGAGTTGGCTGGCCAGGGATGATGGGGCGTTTTCCGGCATGTTCATCAGCAAAACCTCGCAAGGCAAAAGGCAGCATCGGGATTGAAAAAAGCGTAGTTGCAGCTAAATTGCCACGGGGATAAAGTCGGTGAAATCCAACTCTTCTAACCTTCAGTCAGGACTTCACTAAACTATGAGCAGCCGTCGCCCCGACCCCCTGGCCCAGGTCAGCGACTTTGATATTCGCCTGCTGCGCATCTTTCGCAGCGTGGTGGAGTGTGGTGGCTTTTCGGCTGCGGAAACCGTACTGGGGATTGGTCGCTCGGCCATCAGCCAGCAAATGAGCGACCTGGAACAACGCCTCGGGCTGAGGCTCTGTCAACGCGGCCGCGCGGGGTTCTCGCTGACGGAAGAAGGCCGCGAGGTCTATCAGTCGGCGTTGCAACTGTTGAGCGCCCTGGAAAGTTTTCGCACCGAAGTCAATGGCCTGCACCAGCACTTGCGCGGAGAGCTGATCATTGGCCTGACCGATAACCTCGTCACTCTGCCCCATATGCGCATCACCCACGCCCTGGCGCAATTGAAGGAACGTGGCCCGGATGTGCAAATTCAAATCCGCATGATCGCCCCCAGTGAAGTCGAGCAAGGTGTCCTCGACGGCCGTCTGCATGTCGGCGTGGTGCCCCAGGCCAGCGCATTGTCGGGCCTGGAGTACCAACCGCTGTACAGCGAGCGCTCGCTGCTTTATTGCGCGGTCGGTCATCCACTGTTTTATGCCGACGACAAGCAACTGGACGACGCGCGCCTCGACAGCCAGGACGCCATCGCCCCCACCTTCCGCTTGCCCACCGAGATCCAGGCCCATTACCAGGCGCTCACGTGCACCGCCAGCGCCTCGGACCGTGAGGGCATGGCGTTCCTGATCCTCACCGGGCGCTATATCGGCTACCTGCCCGACCATTACGCCAACCTTTGGGTACAACAAGGCCGACTGCGCGCGCTGAAAGCGGCTACACGGTTTTACGATTTGAGCCTGGCATCGGTCACGCGCAAGGGTCGTCGCCCCCATTTGGTGCTGGAAAGTTTTCTGCAAAGCCTGGCGGCCACGCGCTAATTCGGGCCTTACACAAAAAGCTGAGCAGGTGGACAGTTTTTTGCAAGGCACAAGGACCTTGAACCGTCCGCCCCGAGTTGACCCGCCATGCCACCAGAATCCTCCAGCCCCAACGACTTGATCTACGGCCTCGATGATCGCCCCAAACCACTGCCCGCCCTGCTGGCCGCCCTGCAACATGTGCTGGCCGCGTTCGTCGGGATCATCACGCCGCCCTTGATCATCGGTTCCACCCTGGGCCTCACCGCGCACCTGCCCTACTTGATCAGCATGGCACTGATGGTCTCCGGCGTCGGCACGTTCATCCAGGCGCGCAGGCCGTTCGGTATCGGCGCCGGGATGATTTGCCTGCAAGGCACCAGCTTTGCGTTCCTGGGCGCGGTGCTCTCCGCCGGCTTCCTGGTCAAGCAACGCGGCGGCAGCCCTGAGGACATACTGGCGATGATTTTCGGCGTGTGCTTTTTCGGCGCCCTGGTGCAGATCGTTCTGAGCCGGTTTATCGGCCAACTGCGCCGGGTCATCACGCCCCTGGTGACCGGGATCGTGATTACGCTGATCGGCATCAGCCTGATAAAAGTCGGCATCACCGATCTGGGCGGCGGGTTCAACGCCCCCGACTTCGGCGCCCCCATCAACCTGGCCCTGGGCCTGTTCGTGGTGCTGACGATCATCCTGCTCAACCGCTCGAATACGCCCTGGGTACGACTCTCGGCCATCATCATCGGCCTGGCGCTCGGCAGCCTCGCCGCCTGGTTCAGTGGCAAGCTGGTGCCCCAGGCATTACCCGACGTGCCTCTGATCAGCCTGCCCGTGCCGTTTCGCTTTGGTTTCAACTTCGATTGGAGCGCCTTCCTGCCAATCGCGCTGATTTATCTGATCAGCAGCATCGAAACCGTCGGAGACCTCACCGCCAACTGCATGATCGCCCGCCAACCCATCAGCGGTGCGTCTTATATAAGCCGACTCAAAGGCGGCGTGCTCGGGGATGGCGTCAGTTGCATGATCGCCGCCATGTTCAGCGCCTTCCCCAATACCACCTTCGCGCAAAACAACGGGGTGATCCAACTTACCGGCGTGGCCAGCCGTTATGTCGGCTTGTACATTGGCGTGGTGCTGGTATGCCTTGGGTTGTTTCCCATGATCGGCGCGGTGCTGCAGCAAATCCCCAAACCGGTGCTGGGCGGTGCGACCCTGGTCATGTTCGGCAGCGTCGCCGCAGCCGGTGTGCGCATCCTGGCCCAGGCGCCACTGGATCGACGCAGCATGCTGATCATCGCCACCTCCTTCGGTGTCGGCCTGGGCATCGCCGCCCAGCCCAACCTGCTGCACTTGATGCCAACCCTGGTGCAGAACCTGTTCGACTCCGCCATCACCAGCGGCGGGCTGACCGCCATTGTGCTGTGCCTGCTGTTACCGGAGGCCAAAACCGTCCACGCCGTTACAAACCACACGCCCGAAAGCGACTCCCTGGAATCGCTTTGACGGTTTTATTGCATCAACACTTGTCTGAGGCTTGAGGGTGGGTTATCTGTGCACACGTCGCCCCCATCGATCAGCACGGAAACCTCCATGAGCCTCGAAGTTCCTGCCCACAGCAACCACGCCGGTAAACCCGCCAGCCGCATTCGGCAAAAGAACGAACAAGCGATTCTCCAGGCGGCTGAGGATGAATTCGCGCGCCATGGCTACAAGGGCACCAGCATGAACACCATCGCGGCGAGTGCCGGGCTGCCCAAAGCCAACTTGCACTATTACTTCACCAACAAACTGGGCCTGTACATTGCGGTGCTCAGCAATATTCTCGAATTGTGGGACAGCACGTTCAACGCGCTGACCGCCGAGGACGACCCGGCCGTGGCCCTCTCCCGGTACATCCGCACCAAGATGGAATTCTCGCGACGCCAGCCACAGGCCTCGCGGATCTTCGCCATGGAGATCATCAGCGGCGGCGAATGCCTCACCGAATATTTCAGCCAGGACTACCGCGCCTGGTTCAGCGGCCGTGCAGCCGTGTTCCAGGCCTGGATCGATGCCGGCAAGATGGACCCCATCGACCCGGTGCACCTGATCTTCCTGCTGTGGGGCAGCACCCAGCACTATGCCGACTTCGCCACCCAGATCTGCCGCGTCACCGGTCGCACCAAGCTGACCAAGCAGGACATGGAGGACGCCGGCACCAACCTGATCCACATTATTCTCAAAGGCTGCGGCATCAAGCCGGCCCCCTGAACGAAGCGACTTATGCCATTCACGCTCACAGGCTTTTGCGAATTTCGTGAAGAAATACGCAAAAGCCGCTTTATCACCCTGGCGGCGCCGATTACCAGCGCGCACGACGCCCAGGCGTTTATCGAGCAGCACAGCGACCTCAACGCGACGCACAACTGCTGGGCCTGGAAACTGGCCGACCAATACCGCAGCAACGACGACGGCGAACCCGGTGGCACCGCCGGGCGGCCGATCCTGGCGGCCATCGAGGCGCAAGGGTTTGATCAGGTCGTCGTGCTGGTGATTCGCTGGTACGGCGGAATTCAACTGGGCACCGGTGGTCTCGCCCGTGCCTACGGCGGCGGCGCAAATAAATGCCTGCAGAATGCCGAGCGCATCGAGTTGATCAGTCGTGTACCGCTGAGGTGCGCCTGCGGTTTCTCCGAATTGAACCTGCTGAAGCTGCGCGTTGCCGAACTGGACGGGCTGATCGTCGAAGAAACCTTCACCGCCAACGGCGTGGAGCTGCAACTGGCTCTGGGCGAAGCCCACATCGACACCTTGCAAACCCAGCTCGCCGACCTGAGCCGGGGACGTATCCTGCTGCAACGCTGAAACTGCTACTGTTGCTCACTGCAACTCCCTGAACCGCGACTCCAAAGGAAGCTTTTCATGTCTACGCCAAAAACCGCACTGATCATCGGCGCCTCGCGCGGGCTGGGCCTCGGCCTGGTCAAGCAACTGCTCCAGGACGGCTGGGACGTGACCGCCACCGTGCGTGACCCGAACAAGGCCGACGCCCTGAAAGCCGTGGGCCCGGTGCAGATCGAAAAACTCGACATGGACGATCAACAAGCCGTGATCGCCCTGGCCCAACGCCTGAAAGACCGTACCTTCGACCTGCTGTTCGTCAATGCCGGCGTCAAGGGCCCCGCGAACCAGGAGCCTGGTCACGCCACCCTGGCGGAAGTCGGCCAACTGTTTTTCACCAACGCCGTGGCTCCGATCAACCTGGCCCAGCGTTTTGTCGGGCAGATCCGCAAGGACACCGGCGTGCTGGCCTTCATGAGTTCGGTGCTGGGCAGCGTCACCATTCCCGACGGTTCGGACATGGCGCTGTACAAGGCCAGCAAGGCGGCGCTCAACTCCATGACCAACAGCTTTATCACCCAACTGGGCGAGCACAAGCCGACGGTGTTATCGCTGCACCCGGGCTGGGTGAAAACCGACATGGGCGGCGAAAATGCGCACATCGACGTCGAGACCAGCGTGCGTGGCCTGGTTGACCAGGTAAATGCCTACACCGGCAAGGGCGGCCATCATTTTGTGGACTACAAGGGCGACACCATCGCCTGGTAGATACACCGATTACCCTGTGGGAGGGGGCTTGCCCCCGATGCCGGTGTATCAGTCATATATAAATTGGCTGACCCACCGCTATCGGGGGCAAGCCCCTCCCACACTGACCGCGTCCGCTTGCCTGCACATGGACCGACACGTAATCTACCCACCTCGCCTTCACCGGCGACCCTGGATCAGCAGACAGGGCAACACTGAGCTGGCAAACCTGAACCCATCATTCAGAGGAGCCGGCCAATGCCTGCGACCCGTATCTGGTTAAAAAATCCCCTCGCGATCTTCACCGCCAATGGCCTCGATGCCCGTGGCGGCCTGGTACTGCAAGACGGCGTCATCATCGAATTGCTGGCCCAAGGGCAAGCACCTGCACAACCCTGTACGCAGGTGTTCGATGCCCGCGAGCATGTCGTCCTGCCCGGGCTGATCAACACGCACCACCATTTCTACCAGACCCTGACCCGCGCCTGGGCGCCGGTGGTCAACCAGCCGCTGTTTCCCTGGTTGAAAACCCTGTATCCGGTCTGGGCCCGACTGACCCCGGAAAAACTGGCCCTGGCGTCGAAAGTGGCCCTTGCGGAATTGCTGCTCTCGGGTTGCACCACGGCAGCGGACCACCACTACCTGTTCCCCGACGGCCTGGAAAACGCCATTGATGTGCAGGTCGACAGCGTACGCGAGCTGGGCATGCGCGCCATGCTCACCCGCGGTTCCATGAGCCTGGGCGAAGCCGATGGTGGCCTGCCGCCGCAGCAGACCGTGCAACAGGGCCAGGTCATTCTCGACGACAGCCAACGCCTGATCCGTGAATACCACGAGCGCGGCGACGGCGCGCAGATCCAGATTGCCCTGGCGCCCTGTTCGCCGTTTTCCGTCACCCCCGAAATCATGCGCGCCAGTGCCGAACTGGCCACCTCGCTCGACGTGCGCCTGCACACGCACCTGGCGGAAACCCTCGACGAGGAAGACTTCTGCCTGCAACGTTTCGGCCTGCGCACGGTGGATTATCTCGACAGCGTCGGCTGGCTCGGCCCGCGCACCTGGCTGGCCCACGGTATTCACTTCAACCCGGATGAAATCGCACGCCTGGGCGCTGCCGGCACGGGCATCTGCCATTGCCCGAGTTCAAATATGCGCCTGGCCTCCGGTATCTGCCCGACCCTCGACCTGCTCGCGGCCGGTGCCCCCCTCGGCCTGGGCGTGGACGGTTCCGCCTCCAACGACGCTTCGAACATGATTTTGGAAGCGCGCCAGGCCCTGTACATCCAGCGCCTGCGTTACGGCGCAGAAAAAATCACCCCTGAAGGTGTGTTGGGCTGGGCGACCAAAGGCTCGGCGCAGTTGTTGGGGCGTACGGATATTGGAGAGTTGGCGGTAGGAAAGCAGGCGGACCTGGCGCTGTTCAAACTCGATGAGCTGCGCTTCTCCGGCAGCCACGATCCCATTTCCGCACTGTTGCTGTGCGGTGCCGATCGGGCGGACCGAGTGATGATCGCGGGTCAATGGCGGGTAATCGACGGACAAGTGGAAGGCCTGGACCTGAAAGCTCTGATCGCCGATCACACCCGGGCGGCCCGTCAGTTGATCGCCGGAATCTAAACCAAGCACAGTCCAAAATGTGGGAGGGGGCAAGCCCCCTCCCACATTTGGCTTTATGGTGCTCTTGAAATCGGGTTACAACCCCAGCAGCGACAGCATGATAAAAGTCGCAAACAGCACGAAATGCGTCATCCCCTCGATGGCATTGGTTTCGCCATCATTGAGGTTGATCGCACTGACGATCAGCGTAATAAACACCATCACTGTCTGCACCGGCGTCATCGCCATCTGGAATGGCTGGCCGGTGTAGAGCGCCATGGCTTCCATCACCGGCACCGTCAGGATCACCGTCGACAGCGACGCACCCAGCGCGATGTTGACCACCGACTGCATGCGATTGGCCAAGGCGGCGCGCAATGCCGTCAGGATTTCCGGCGCGGCGGAAATAGCCGCCACGACGATCGCGGTGATCACCGGCGGGGCGCCCGTGCCCTCCAGGCCCAGGTCGAGGGTCTTGGACATCACCTCGGCCAACGCACCAATCACTATCACGCCAAACACCAGGGTGCCGATCGAGAACGCGAGGTTTACGGGCTGCTCGTGCTCTTGCTCGGTTGATTTCTTGCGGCGTTTTTCCGGGTAGCTGTAGCTGAAGAAATAACTGTGCGGGCCTACCTGCATTCTCAGGAACAAGGTGTAGAGCACCACCATCGCGCCGATGGTGAAGGCCGAGTAAATTTTCCAGTCGGCCTCGGGGATAAACTCCGGCACCACCATCGACACGCCCATGGCGGTGAGAATCATCACGCTGTAGGTGCGTGCTGAGTCATCGTTGTAGGACTGCTCGCCATGCTTGATGCCGCCCATCAGCGCGGCCAGGCCGAGGATGCCGTTGATATCGAGCATCACCGCCGAATAGATGGTGTCGCGCACCAGCGTGGGTGAAGGCTCGTTACTCATCATGATCGCCAGGATCACCACTTCCACCAGCACAGCGGCCAGGGTCAGGATCATGGTGCCGTAGGGGTCACCGACCTTTTCCGCCAGTTGTTCGGCATGGTGGGCCACGCGCATCGACGCCATCACGATAAACGCAATCAAGGCGAGACCGGCGAGCAACGCCACCATCTGCCCACTGTGGAGCATCCAGTGTTCCAGCGGGTAGGCGGCAATGGCGGCAATCAGCGCCAGCAGCATGAATTTTTCTTGCTTGAGAGAAGTGAGCATGGGGGGCCTTTATGTACGGCAAATCAGTCATCGTTGGGGTACAGACTGCGCCACGCCGCTAACGTTTCGTTACACCTTAGTTCACGTCGAACTTGAGCGAATAAATCAAATACTCTCCTGCTGGTCAGGTTTTGCCGATTATTTCAGCCATGGCCTGTAGAATGCCGCGATTGCACCTGATGAGATTTTAGCTATGTACGATTGGCTCAACGCCCTGCCCAAGGCTGAACTGCACCTGCACCTGGAAGGCTCGCTGGAGCCTGAGCTGCTGTTCGCCCTGGCCGAACGCAACAAGATTGCGTTGCCATGGAACGACGTCGAAACCCTGCGCAAGGCCTACGCCTTCAACAATCTGCAAGAGTTTCTCGACCTGTATTACAAGGGCGCCGACGTGCTGCGCACCTCCCAGGATTTCTACGACCTGACCTGGGCCTACCTGCTGCGCTGCAAATCCCAGAACGTGATTCACACCGAACCCTTCTTCGACCCGCAAACCCACACCGACCGCGGCGTACCCTTCGAAGTGGTGCTCAACGGTATCGCTGCCGCGCTCAAGGACGGCGAGCAGCAACTGGGGATTACCAGCGGCTTGATCCTCAGCTTCCTGCGCCACCTGAGCGAAGCCGAAGCGGAGAAAACCCTCGACCAGGCGCTGCCGTTCCGTGACGCGTTCGTCGCCGTGGGCCTGGACAGTTCCGAGATGGGTCACCCGCCGAGCAAGTTCCAGCGCGTGTTCGACCGTGCCCGTTACGAAGGCTTCCTCACCGTCGCCCACGCCGGCGAAGAAGGCCCGCCCGAGTACATCTGGGAAGCCATCGACCTGCTGAAAATCCAGCGCATCGACCATGGCGTGCGCGCCATCGAAGACGAGCGCCTGATGCAACGCATCATCGACGAGCAGATCCCGCTGACCGTGTGCCCGCTGTCCAACACCAAGCTGTGCGTCTTCGACGACATGGCCCAGCACAACATCCTCGACATGCTTGAGCGTGGGGTGAAGGTCACGGTGAACTCGGATGACCCGGCCTACTTCGGCGGTTATGTCACCGAGAACTTCCACGCGCTGTACACCTCCCTGGGCATGACCCAGGACCAGGCCAAACGCCTGGCGCAAAACAGCCTGGATGCGCGATTGGTCAAGCCTTGACCGCTATTTACTGAATGAATGAAGGCTAAATGTGGGAGGGGGCTTGCCCCCGATTGCAGTCTGTCAGTCGCTGCCTGTGGTGACTGACACTCAGCTATCGGGGGCAAGCCCCCTCCCACAGGGGTTTAAATGTTGTCTGTCAGACTTCAGACAACTCCTCCAACGTCTTGCCCTTGGTCTCCATCCCAAACACCCACACCACCAGCGCCGCCACCGCAAAACACAGCGCGCCCAAGGCAAACACCCCGCCCTGCCCGGTTATCGGAAACACCAGCCCGGTGACCAGTGGCCCCAGCAATGACCCCACGCGACCAATCGCCGAGGCAAACCCGGACCCCGTTGCGCGCGCCGAGGTCGGATACAGCTCCGGCGTATAGGTGTACAACACCGCCCACATGCCAAACAGAAAGAACTGCATCAACAAACCGGTCGTAACCAGCAGTCCGACATTGCCGCCGAACACCGCGCTCTGCCCATACAAAAACGCCATCACCCCGCCGCCCAGCAACGTCACCACGCACACCGGCTTGCGCCCCCAACGCTCGACCAGCCACGCCGCCATCAGAAAACCGGGGATCCCGCCCAGGGAAATGATGACCGTGTAATACACCGATTGCGTCACGGCAAAGCCTGACTGCTGCAGCAACGCACTCAACCAGGACGTCAGTCCGTAGAACCCGAGCAGGGCAAAGAACCACACGCTCCAGATCATCATCGTGCGTTGACGGTACTGAGCCGACCACAACTGCTGGAAGGCCGAGAAGAACGTGCCTGGCGTACTCGCCACCCGCGGCAAGGCAACAGGCTGCGGCAATTCGGCGCCCCCGAGGGAGTCGCGCACCTTTTGCTCGATGCCCAGCAGTACCTTGTCCGCCGCCTCGTGGCGCCCGGCCTGTTCCAGCCAGCGCGGCGACTCCGGAATAAAAAACCGGATGGCCAGTACAAATATCGCCGGCACCGCCAGCACCAGGAAGATGTCGCGCCAACCCACCACCGGCAGCAGGAAGTAAGACAGCACCCCGGCAGCGACAAACCCCAGCGGCCAAAAACCATCCATCAACGCGATATACCGCCCGCGTCGTTTTGCCGGAATCAGCTCGGACAACATCGACTGTGCGATCGGAAACTCCATGCCCATGCCAATGCCCAGCAGGATGCGAAACAGGGTCAGCGCCTCGACCGTCTGCGCGGTCGAACACAAGTAACTGGCGACGCCCCACAACACGATGCTCCACTGAAATACCGGCTTGCGCCCGAAGCGATCAGCCAGCATCCCCGAGAGCGAAGCACCGACCACCATGCCGAAAAAACTCGAACTGGCCAGCAACCCGGCCTGGGCCGTACTCAGGCCGAACTCGGCTTTGATCGAGCCCAACAGGAACGTCATCATCGCCAGGTCCATGGAGTCGAAGAAAAACGCCAGGGCAATGATGATGAAAATGATTCGGTGGTAACCACTGATGGGCAACCGTTCCAGCCGCTCTGCTGCGCTATAGTCCTGCATCCCCATGCCCCACCCCAAAGTGTGAAAAACCCCTGGCCGAGTGTGCGGCATCGTCTGCCCTGGCGATTGCTGGATGCGACCTGACCGAAACTAGGAGCGACGCTCCTGCAGTGCGGCCAACCGGTTGATGTGCACAAGCCCGGCGTCGCTGACAGCCAAGGCCCGGGACTCGCCGATGGCACTCACCCAGTTCGACTGCAAAAACAGCCGCAACAGCCCGGCGCCCAGCGCACCGCCGACATGCGGTTGCTGCTGGCTCCAGTCGAAACAGTCACACACCAACGGCGACGAGAATGCCTGGATGAAAATACCCAGCTCCGCCAGATGCCGGGTGCCCTTGACCGTCACTTCGGTACGTTGTTCGTAGCGCTGGATCCAGCCTGCCTGCGCCATCCGTTGATACAGCCCGGCCGCCAGTTCACCGCCGAGATGGTCGTGGCACACGCGGGCGCGACGCACCAGCGGCGGGGTCTGCAACGCGGGGAGCTGAACATCCGGCGCGGCGCGCGCCGCACTCGCCATGGTGGTCGTCGCCAGCGCGTCGATGGCGGCACTGACATCGGCCGCCGCCACGCGAAACAGCCGTTTGCCCCGGCGCGCTTCGACCCGCAGCAAGCCGCTGCCGGTCAACCGCGCCAGATGGGCATTGGCCGACGCCGGTGACAGCCCGGCGAACGTCGCCAACTCCTCTGAAGATTTCGCCGAACCGTCCATCAATGCCCACAGCATTGCGGTGCGCTTGGGCTCGGCAAGCAAGCTGGCGATACGACTGATACATGGTGCCTGTTCCATCTTTCGACTCCCCGTTGAACCGTTTTTCTGCTGCGGTTGGCGCCAAAGTATAGGGGCCAAAACAGCCGGTTCCATCACGTCTTACAGACTGAATGCGGACAGCACTTGAGGGAAATGTCCTGCTTTGCTGGAGGCCATTACTTCCCAGCGAATCGCTCCGACAGTTGCTTCGTCAATGTCGCACAACGGGACACGAGCATGTCCCGCAGCAAGTTGACGGGCTTGCTCAACTGCGCACGGTGCGCGCACAGCAGGTTGAGTGGGGTACGCTCACCGCGCAGCTCCGGCAGGATCAAGCGCAGACGCCCGGCCACGACGTCGGTACTCACATCCAGCCAGGACTTGTAGGCAATGCCGACGCCGGCCACCGCCCAGCGGCGCACCACGTCGGCGTCGTCACTGACGCGATCGCCGGAAACCGTCAGGCTGACCTCGCGCTTGCCGTCATAAAAACGCCAATGGTCGTGTACCCGGTCAGCGAGCATGTAGAGCAGGCAATTGTGCTGGGCCAGTTGCTCCAGATGCCGCGGTTCGCCGTGGCGGGCCAGATAACTGGGCGCCGCGCACAGCACCCGGATATTTTCCGGCGCGATGGGCAGCGCAACCAGGCTGGAATCCTCGGGTTCGCCATAGCGCAAGGCGATGTCCACCGGCTGGCGGTACAGGTCGGCAATGCGATCCCCCAGCAACAGGCGCACGCTCAGTTGCGGGTATTCACGCTGGAAGTCATCCAGCCAGGGCAACAGCAGGTTGCGACCGAAATCCGAAGGCGCCGACAGTTGCAGCATGCCGCTGACATGGTCCTGCCCACTGGCCAACAGGCGTCGCCCTTCATCCAGTGAGCTCAACGCGGCGCGGGCATAGGTGAGAAACCCCTCACCTTCGGCGGTCAAGCGCAGGCTGCGGGTGGAACGTGCCAGCAAACGCGCGCCCAGCTGTTGTTCTATGCGCTTCAACGCAGCGCTGGCCACCGCCGGGGACAGGTCCATAACCCGCGCGGCCGCCGACAGACTGCCCAGGTCCGCTGCCCGGACAAACAACTGCAAATCATCAAAGCGCAGCATCAATTTCCGCCAATTATCAATTTTCTATTGAAACAGACCTTTGTTTTAGCCGCTTTTATCCGTGCTGGAAATAGCCAATCATCTGGCCATCCCGTTCCCTATCGACCAGGAGTTGATATGTCTACCGCCTTTAACGTGATCGCCACGCTGATCGCCAAGCCCGGCCAACAGGCCACCCTGGAAACCCTGCTGCGCGGTCTGCTTGAGCCGACGCGCCTGGAAGCCGGTTGTGAGCAGTACGACCTGCACCAGGATCTGCAACATCCCGAGACGTTCTACATGCTCGAGCGCTGGAGCGACGACGCGGCCCTGGCCGACCACGACCAGAGTGCGCATATCCAGGCGTTTCGGACCAAGGCCGCCGACGTGATCGAACACTTCGAACTCAAGCGCCTGAAGTTTCTCGCCTGACCATCCCCTTTTTCTGTAGGAGCGAGCTTGCTCGCGAAAAACGCAAGAACGACGTGTTCAACCAGAAGTATCGCGTCCTCGTTAACGATTTTCGCGAGCAAGCTCGCGCCTGCATTGACCGTATTTACCCCGGAGAAATCATGAAAGCCATCGCCTATTACACCTCCCTGCCCATCAGCGACGTGAACGCCCTGCAAGACATCGAACTGCCCGAACCCGTCGCCGGGCCGCGTGACCTGCTGGTGGAAGTCAAAGCCATCTCGGTCAACCCGGTGGACACCAAGGTGCGCCAGAACGTCGCTCCGGAAAACGGCGCCGCCAAGGTGCTCGGCTGGGACGTGGCCGGCGTGGTCAAGGCGGTCGGCAGCGAAGTGACGTTGTTCAAGGCCGGTGACAAGGTGTTCTACGCCGGCTCCCTGGTACGCCCGGGCGGCAACAGCCAATTGCACACCGTGGATGAACGCATTGTCGGTCATATGCCCAAGAGCCTGGGCTTTGCCGAAGCCGCGGCGCTGCCGTTGACCGCCATCACCGCCTGGGAGCTGCTGTTCGAACGCCTGCAAATAGCCGAGGGCAAACAGGACCAGGGCCAGAGCCTGTTGATCGTCGGCGCAGCGGGCGGCGTGGGTTCGATCCTGACCCAACTGGCCAGCCAGCTCACCGCGCTGAAAGTCATCGGCACCGCGTCGCGCCCGGAGACCCAGGAATGGGCCAAGGCCCTGGGCGCCGACCTGGTGATCGACCATAGCCAGCCGCTGAGCGAGGCACTCAAACACGCCGGTCACCCGCAAGTGACCCACGTCGCCAGCCTGACCCAGACCGACCTGCACCTGGATCAACTGGTAGAAGCCCTGCAGCCCCAGGGCAAGCTGGCGTTGATCGACGACCCCAAGGCGCTGGACGTGAGCTCGCTCAAGCGCAAGAGCCTGTCGCTGCACTGGGAGTTCATGTACACCCGCTCGATGTTCGAGACCCCGGACATGATCGAGCAGCACAACCTGCTCAACCGCGTGGCCGCGCTGATTGACGCCGGCACCTTGAAAACCACACTCGGCGAGCATTTTGGCGTGATCAATGCGGCGAACCTGCGCCGTGCCCACGCGCTTCTGGAAAGCGGCAAGGCCAAGGGCAAGATCGTGTTAGAGGGGTTCTAGAAAACGGCTGTCAGTGTCGTCTGTTACTTATGTAAGTAATGGACGACACCATTAGTCCGAGAGTTGACCTTTGTCATCTCTGTGAGCGCATACGGGTTTATATTGGCCGCCTTTGCCACGATTCTTTTACGTGAGGAAGTCAGCAATGAAGATCCTGATAAAAGCGTTAGCAAAAAAATCCCAGTGGGAGGTCCGCCTGGACCAGCGGTCGATTATTTTTCACACCGAAGCCGAGGCCCGTGCCTTCGCCGACACCTTGCAAACCCGCATCCAGGCCCCCCACCGCTTTCCACTCAGCCAGCAACGCGCCGCCGGCTGATCGGCTCTTCAGACCTGCGCCTGCGCGGCCCTTGCCCGTTGCAGGCGCAAAGTCGCCATCGCAATCGTCACCGCCAGCACCCCGCACAGGCTGATGACCATCGCCATCGGCATGGCCGTGCCGTCGTGCAACACCCCGACCAACGATGCCGCCCCCGCCGCCACACCAAATTGAATGCACCCGAGCAAGGCCGAGGCGCTGCCGGCGCGCGCGCCTTGCCCGTTCATGGCGCACGCCGAGGTGTTGGGCAGAATGCAACCCAGGCTGGCGATACAGATAAACAACGGCACCAGCAACGGCCACAAGGCTTCGGTGCGCAGCGCTGCAATCCCAAGCAGCGTCAGCGCCGCCGCCACGTAAACCCACACCGTCCGCGAGAGCAGAAACGCCGGGCCGCGCTTGGCCAGTAACCGCGCATTCAACTGCGCCACCAGGATAAACCCGGCGGCATTGGAACCGAACAGCCAGCCGTAATGCTCGGCGGGCACGCCATACAGTTTGATGAAGACGAACGGTGAACCGGCGATATAGGCAAACATCCCCGCAATCGAGATGCCACCGGTCAGGGCGTAGCCCAGGTAAACCCGGTCCGACAACAGCGCGCCGTAGCGGCGCAACGAGCCGGACAACGGCTGGCGCGGCTGATGCGCCGGAAAGGTTTCCGGCAAGCCCACCGCCACCGCAATGGCCGCCATCACGCTGAACAGCGACAGCGCCAGGAAAATCGACTGCCAGCCCCACAGCCCCACCATCAGCCCACCCGCCAGCGGCGCAAGGATGGGCGCAAGGCCTGTGACCAGCATCAGTTGCGAATACACCTTGGCCGAGCCCACGGCGTCGCATTTGTCACTCACCACCGCCCGCGAGATCACCATGCCCGCGCAACCGCCGAGCGCCTGCACGAAGCGCGCACCGATCAGCCATTCCAGGGACGGCGCATAGGCACAGGCGAAGGACGCGAGGGTGAACAGCGTCACACCGCTGAGCAGCGGCACGCGCCGGCCAAAGCGGTCGGCCAGCGGGCCGTAGATCAATTGGCCGATGGCCAACCCCGCGAAATACACCGCCAGGGTCAGTTGGACATGTTTTTCGTCGGTGGCAAAAGCGCTCGCGATGGCCGGAAAGCCCGGCAGGTAAAAGTCGATCGCCAACGGCGCAAAGGCGCTCAAGGCGCCGAGGATCAGAATAATGCGAAGGTTCATCAGGCACCCAAGTGAGTCGGCAGCCCGACAGTCTAGCCGCGCTTGGGTGCCTTGAACATTAAGATAGCTCGCTAACTATTAAAAATCAGACCACGGTGTAGCCTTCTTCCTTGATCAACTGTGCGATCGCTTCGCGCTCCAGCTGGCTTTGCACCCTGACCTGCTTCGCCGCAAGATCGACCGTCACCTCGGCATCTGCATCCTGGCTGTGCACCGCCTGGGTCACCGCCCGAACGCAATGGCCGCAGGTCATTCCTTCAACATTGAATATTTGCATGACAAGACTCCTTGGATGAGGTTGAACCCAGTCTCGACCTTGCCACGATGGCAAGGTCAAGTTTCAGAAACGTCGGCCGGGCTGGTATTCGGCGGCGACGTCGGCCAAGCTTCAACTTTATCGATGTGACCCACGGAGCATTCGCCATGCGCTGGTCTTTTTTTACCCTTGCCGGCCTGATGAGTTTTTCTGCCGTTGCGCCCGCCGCTGAAGACTACGCGGTGCTGATCATTTCCCGGGAGCGCCTGGAAGTGCCGACTTCCTGTGAAATCGGCCTGTATATCCAGGATCAACTGGCCGGCCGCCTGTTTCAGGAAGAGTCCACTTCATTCAACCTGCCTGCCGGCAATGTGTCACTGCGCCTGAAACTGCTGCCGGGGCAATCGCCGGGCTGTCTGCCCGGCATGCTCGCCCCGCCCGCCCAGAACATCACGCTCAAGGCCGGCGACGTGCGCAAGCTGCGGATTGCCCAGGGCCCGGACGGCATGTACCTCAAAGCCGCCGAGCTGGGCTATTAAGCTGGGACTTGTAAGCTGGGACTTGACCTTACCCACAGGTCAAGGTTGATGCTGGGGGCACTGTCTTCCAGAGGACTGCCCCATGAATGGAACCACCACCTTTGACCTGCCCATCGGCGGCATGACCTGCGCCAGTTGCGCCGGCCGTGTGGAGCGTGCACTGGGCAAGGTGCCGGGGGTGCAACGTGCCAGCGTCAACCTGGCCAACGAACGCGCCCACATTGAGGTAATCGGCCAGATGGACCCCGGCGTGCTGATCGCCGCCGTCGACAAAGCCGGCTACACCGCCAGCCTGCCCCAGGCCTCCACCACCACCCAGGCCGATCAAGCCCGGCACCTGCATCGCGAACGCTGGGCGCTGATGCTGGCGATCGTACTGGCATTGCCCCTGGTGCTGCCGATGCTGGTCGAACCCTTCGGCCTGCACTGGATGCTTCCCGCCTGGGTGCAGTTCGCCCTGGCGACGCCGGTGCAATTTATCCTCGGTGCGCGTTTTTACCGGGCCGCCTGGAAAGCCGTGCGCGCCGGCGCGGGCAATATGGACCTGCTGGTGGCGATCGGCACCAGTGCCGGTTACGGCCTGAGCGTTTATCAATGGCTCACCCGGCCCGCTCCGCATTTGTATTTCGAAGCCTCGGCCGTGGTGATCGCACTGGTGCTGCTGGGTAAATACCTGGAGAGCCGCGCCAAGCGCCAGACCGCCAGCGCCATTCGTGCCCTCGAAGCCTTGCGCCCCGAGCGGGCGGTGCGCGTGTTGGAGGGGCGTGAGGAAGAGGTCGCCATCACTGCGCTCAAGCTCGGTGACCTGGTACGCGTGCAGCCAGGCGAACGCTTCCCGGTAGACGGCGAAGTTGTCGATGGCCAAAGCCATGCCGACGAAGCGCTGATCAGCGGCGAAAGCCTGCCGGTGCCGAAACAACCGGGCGACCGGGTCACCGGCGGCGCGATCAACGGTGAAGGTCGCCTGCTGGTGCGTACCCAGGCCCTGGGCGCGGAAAGCGTGCTGGCCCGGATCATCCGCCTGGTCGAGGACGCCCAGGCCGCCAAGGCACCGATCCAGAAACTGGTGGATAAAGTCAGCCAGGTCTTCGTCCCGACGGTGCTGGTAGTGGCGTTGCTCACCCTCGCGGGTTGGTGGCTGTACGGCGCACCCCTGGAGAGCGCAATCATCAACGCGGTCGCGGTCCTGGTGATCGCCTGCCCGTGCGCCCTGGGCCTGGCGACGCCGACGGCAATCATGGCCGGCACCGGCGTCGCTGCGCGCCATGGCATTCTGATCAAGGACGCCGAGGCGCTGGAGCATGCCCATGCGGTGAGCGCCGTGGTGTTCGACAAGACCGGCACCCTCACCTCGGGCGCGCCGAGAATCGCCCATCTGGCGGCGGTGGACGGCAACACCTCGCGCCTGCTGCAACAGGCGGGAGCCCTGCAGCGTGGCAGCGAACACCCGCTGGCCAAGGCGGTGCTGGATGCCTGTGACGAACAGGGGCTGCACCCGGCTGACGTCAGTGCCAGCCAGTCCCTGACCGGACGCGGCATCGCCGGCACCCTGGACGGCCGGCAACTGGCCCTGGGCAATCGACGCCTGCTGGAAGAAACCGGCCTTGACGCCGGCCCGCTGAGTCAGCGCGCGACTGAATGGGAAGCCGAAGGTCGCACCCTGTCCTGGCTGATCGAACAAGGCGCACATCCGCGCGTGCTGGGCCTGTTCGCGTTTGGCGACACGCTCAAGCCCGGCGCACTGCACGCCGTGCAGCAACTCAAGGCACAGCACATCAGCAGCCACCTGCTCACCGGCGACAATCGCGGCAGCGCGCGGGTGGTCGCAGAGGCCCTGGGTATCGACGACGTCCACGCCGAAGTGCTGCCCGCCGACAAAGCCGCCACCGTGACCGCACTGAAGAAAACCGGCGTGGTGGCCATGGTCGGCGACGGCATCAACGACGCACCGGCTCTGGCTGCGGCCGATATCGGCATCGCCATGGGCGGCGGCACCGACGTGGCCATGCACGCCGCCGGCATCACCCTGATGCGCGGCGACCCGCGCCTGGTGCCGGCGGCCCTGGAGATCAGCCGCAAGACTTACGCAAAAATTCGCCAGAACCTGTTCTGGGCCTTTGTGTATAACCTGATCGGCATCCCGCTGGCGGCCTTCGGCCTGCTCAACCCGGTGCTGGCAGGCGCGGCGATGGCGTTGTCCAGCGTCAGTGTGGTGAGCAATGCGCTGCTGCTGAAAACCTGGAAACCCAAGGACCTGGAGGATCAACGCCCATGAATATCGGCCAAGCCGCCCGCCAAAGCGGGCTGAGCGCGAAGATGATTCGCTACTACGAATCCATCGGCCTGCTCAAGGCAGCTCATCGCACCGAGAGTGGTTATCGCCTCTTCAGTGCCGACGACCTGCACACCCTGGCGTTCATCAAACGCTCGCGGGACCTGGGGTTTTCACTGGAAGAAGTCGGCAAGTTGCTGACCTTGTGGCAGGACCGCCAACGCGCCAGCGCCGACGTGAAAGCCCTGGCGCGCCAGCATGTCGAGGCGTTGAATCAGAAGATTCGCGAGTTTGAGCAACTGCGCGATACGTTGCAGGACCTGGTGGAACACTGCCAGGGCGACCACCGGCCGGATTGTCCGATTCTCAAGGAATTGGCTTCAGGCAAGTGCTGCGCCTGACTGGTTGCACATAAATCCAATGTGGGAGGGGGCTGGCAGTTTGTCAGCCAGGCATGTGTTGATTGACACACCGCCATCGGGGGCAAGCCCCCTCCCACACTTTGATTTTCATCTACCCGAAGGTTACTGCATCCAGGGCGGCGGCGGTTCTTCTGCCGTCTTGGTCGATGGCGCATCGTCCGCCGCACGAATCGCTTGCTTGCGCTCTTCGTCCAACCGCGCCGCTTCGATCTCGCGGATCACACCGCCCACGTCAGCCAGTTCTTCCGGCTCGTCGAACTCACCGGTCAGGATACTGGCTGGGTGCAAGGTGCCGGCTTCGTACAACGCCCACATTTCCTTGGCGTACTTGGTCTTCTTCAGCTCCGGGGCAAAGCGCCCGAAGTAGGAAGCCATGTTGCCCACGTCCCGCTCCAGCATGTTGAACGCGTGGTTGTTACCCGCCGCATCCACCGCCTGGGGCAGGTCGATGATCACCGGGCCGGTCGGCGTGAGCAGTACGTTGAACTCGGACAGGTCACCGTGCACCAGCCCGGTACACAGCATCAGCACGATCTGGGAAATCAGGAAGGCGTGGTATTCGCGCGCCTGGTCCGGCTCCAGCGTCACGTCGTTCAGACGCGGCGCCGCATCGCCGTACTCGTCGGCCACCAGCTCCATCAACAGCACGCCTTCGAGAAAGTCGTACGGCTTGGGCACGCGAACGCCCGCCCCGGCCAGGCGGAACAACGCCGCCACTTCGGCGTTCTGCCAGGCATCTTCGGTTTCTTTCTTGCCGAACTTGGAGCCCTTGGCCATGGCCCGGGCCTGACGGCTGTTACGGACCTTGCGGCCTTCCTGGTATTCGGACGCCTGACGAAAACTTCGTTTATTCGCCTCCTTGTAAACCTTGGCGCAACGCAATTCGTTGCCGCAGCGCACCACATAAACAGCTGCTTCTTTACCACTCATGAGTGGGCGCAGCACTTCGTCGACCAGACCGTCTTCGATCAGGGGTTCAATGCGTTTAGGAGTCTTCATCAGCTTTTATTGTGGGTCCTGTATTACCAAACACGCGTGTGGCACTCGTTATACGGCAATCCACTCGTTGGAGGGAGAGGCTACCGCAATTTCCTGTAGGAGCGAGCTTGCTCGCGAAGAACTCAAAGGCAACGCGTTTATCCCGGATGCACGCGTTATCCGTGACATCTTTCTTGAGCACGCTCGCTCCTGCAAGGGGGATTCGTCAAGCCTCGTTCATCGTTCAATGATCGCCGTCACGCCCTGCCCCCCCGCCGCGCAGATCGAAATCAAGCCACGGCCTTTGCCCGCCGCATCCAGCAACTTGGCCAGGTTGGCGACAATGCGCCCACCGGTCGCGGCAAACGGATGCCCGGCGGCCAGTGAACTGCCCTTGACGTTGAGACGGCTGCGGTCGATGGCGCCCAACGGCGCCTCCAGGCCCAGGCGCGTTTTGCAGTAATCGGCGTCTTCCCAGGCCTTGAGCGTGCACAACACTTGGGCAGCGAACGCTTCGTGGATCTCGTAGTAATCAAAGTCCTGCAGCGTCAGGCCATTCCTCGCCAACAGACGCGGTACGGCGTACACCGGCGCCATCAGCAGGCCTTCGGCACCGTTGACGAAATCCACCGCCGCCGCTTCGCCGTCGCGCAGGTACGCGAGGATCGGCAAACCGCGCTCCCTGGCCCAGGCCTCGCTGCCCAGCAGCACCAGCGAGGCGCCGTCGGTCAGCGGCGTGGAGTTGCCGGCGGTGAGCGTGCCTTTTTCACTGCGTTCGAACGCGGGCTTGAGCGCGGCGAGTTTTTCCAGGCTCAGGTCAGGGCGCAGGTTGTTGTCGCGGGTAAGGCCCAGAAACGGCGTGAGCAAATCGTTGTGCCAGCCTTCGGCGTAGGCGGCGGCCATGTTCCGGTGGCTCTCAAGGGCAAGCTGGTCCTGCTCGGCGCGAGGGATCTGCCAGGTCTGCGCCATCAGCTCGCAGTGCTGGCCCATGGATAACCCGGTGCGCGGTTCACCGTTGCGCGGCAGCTGCGGCTTGAGGTGATGCGGACGAAGTTGTAACAGGACTTTAAGCTTATCCGCCATGGACTTGCTGCGGTTGGCTTGCAGCAACAGCTTGCGCAAGCCTTCATTGACCCCAATCGGCGCATCGGAGGTGGTGTCCACCCCACCGGCAATGCCGCATTCGATCTGGCCCAGGGCAATCTTGTTGGCCACCAGCAAGGCGGCCTCCAGCCCGGTGCCGCAGGCTTGCTGCACATCGTAGGCCGGGGTTTGCGGCGACAGGCGCGAGCCGAGCACGCATTCGCGGGTGAGATTGAAGTCGCGGGAATGCTTGAGCACCGCGCCGGCCGCCACCTCGCCGATGCGCAGGCCGTGCAGGTTGAAACGTTCGATCAGGCCCTCCAGGGCGGCGGTGAGCATTGCCTGGTTACTGGCCGTGGCGTAGGGGCCATTGGAGCGGGCGAAGGGAATGCGATTACCGCCAATGATCGCCACACGGCGCAATTGAGTCATGGAAAGCTCCCTCTGTCTGTTATGGGCTTGATCACTGAGCCTAGTCGAACGACTGCTACCCTGGGATGGTCAACCCTTTGAACCCCAGTCTTCGGAGAGCGTTCCATGTCTGACCGTTATATCGACTTCGCCAACTCCAGCCTCGGCCATCGCCTGGTCGCCGCCCTTGGCCTGCCGTCACCGGTACGCCTGGAACGCTGGCAAGCCGGGCGCCTGCGCCCGGTGGAAGGTGCACTGCTGTTGGGCGGCGGCGCGCTGGCGAATAAAATCCTGCCGTTTGCCAACAAACTCACCGATGCGTTGTACAGCTATGGCGCCCAAACGCTGGACGCGCCGGCGTGGATTCCCGGGCATGGTGCCAAACTCAAGGCCGTGGTGTTCGACGCCAGTGACTTGCAACACACCGACCAGCTCAAGCAGCTGCGCGAATTCTTCCAGCCATTGCTGAAAAACCTCGCTCCCAGCGCACACCTGGTGATTCTTGGCCGCGCGCCGGAAAGCCTCGGCGATCCGTTCGCCGCCAGCGCCCAGCGCGCCCTGGAAGGGTTCAGCCGCTCCCTGGCCAAGGAACTGCGCAGCGGTGGTGTGTTGCAGTTGCTGTACGTGGGCGAGGGTGCCGAAGACCAGCTGGAAGGCGCGTTGCGGTTTTTCCTGTCACCCAAGAGCGCCTATATCTCAGGGCAAGTGATTCGCCTGGAGGCCTGCGCCACGCCGGTCGAGGATTGGACGCGCCCGCTGGCCGGGCGCAAGGCGCTGGTGACCGGCGCTGCCCGGGGTATTGGCGCCTCCATCGCCGAGACCCTGGTGCGCGATGGCGCCGAGGTGATCCTGCTGGATGTGCCCCAAGCCAGGGCCGACCTTGACGCCCTGGCCGCACGCTTGAACGCGCGTACCCTCACGCTGGATATCTGCGCCGAGGACGCCGCCGCGCAGTTGATCGAACACTTGCCCGACGGCCTCGATATCCTGGTGCACAACGCCGGTATCACCCGCGACAAGACCCTGGCCAACATGACTCCTGAATATTGGGACGCCGTGCTGGCGGTCAACCTCAATGCGCCGCAGGTGCTGACCCAGGCACTGCTCGACAGCGGCACCCTGCACGACAACGCCCGCGTGGTGCTGCTGGCCTCCATCAGCGGCATCGCCGGCAATCGCGGGCAGACCAACTATGCCGCGAGCAAGGCCGGGCTGATCGGCTTGGCCCAGGCATGGGCACCGCTGCTGAAAACCCGTGGGATCAGCATCAACGCCGTCGCACCCGGCTTTATCGAAACACAGATGACCGCGCATATTCCGTTCGCCCTGCGCGAGGCCGGCCGGCGCATGAGTTCGCTGGGCCAGGGCGGCGTGCCGCAGGACGTGGCCGAAGCCGTGGCCTGGCTGAGCCAGCCGGGCTCGGGTGCCGTCAGCGGCCAGGCACTGCGGGTGTGCGGGCAGAGTCTTCTGGGAGCGTGACTATGCAATGGCAGACAGTGGACAGCACACCGTTTCTACCGCCGCTGTACTGGCGCGCGGCACTCAAGCGCAAGATCACCGGCAGCGCACTGCCCGAACATGGCCTGCGTTGCCAGGTGCGCGTCGATCCCAAGGCTGTCGCGGCGTACCGCAAGGTCTGCGGGTTTGCCGACAGCCCGATGCTGCCGGCGACTTATCCGCACATCCTGGCGTTCGGCCTGCAGATGCAATTGCTGACCGACAAGACCTTTGCATTCCCGTTGCTGGGGCTGATTCACCTGAGCAACCGCATTCGCGTCCATCGACCCCTGGGCGGTGTGAGTGAGCTGACCGTCGGCGTGTACACCTGCAATCTCAAGCCCCACGCCAAGGGCGCGACCTTTGACTTGGTGACCGTGGTCGAGGATGCCCTGGGGCTCCTCTGGGAAGCCCAAAGCACAATGTTATGCCGTGGTGTGAAGCTTGAGGGCGAGACCGTGGAGCATGGGTTGTCGGTGCACGTGCCCCTCAGCGAGCTGTCCCGTTGGAACGCCCCGGCTGATATCGGTCGACGTTATGCCCGCGTGTCCGGCGATTACAATCCGATTCATCTCAGCGCACCGACGGCCAGCCTGTTCGGCTTCCCCCAGGCCATCGCTCACGGGTTATGGAACAAGGCCCGCACTCTGGCGGCGCTGGACCAACACCTTCCGCTCGCCAATGTCGACATTGAAGTTGAATTCAAAAAATCCGTACGCCTGCCCGGCGAAGTGATACTGATGACCAGCGGCGCCGGCTCAAGTGGCGAGTTAGTGTTGAACGGCGCAGGGGCTATTGAGCATATGCTCGGGAAGTGGCAACCGATTGCCTGAATTCCACTGTTTAATTGTATATATACACCTTAAGTTATAGCGGACCCGCCCGGGTCCGCTTTTTTTATTCAACTTATTGATTTTCATAAACTATATTTACTGAACTTCTACACTTTATACCGTTTGTATTAGCGCTTAAGCCGACTAAGACCTTATGTATATAAATCGTTAATACGAAGTTGAGCGTTGCGAGAAAACCGACCCAGGTCTGTGATTAATCACACGGACAAACGTATCGCTGGCCGAAGAAACGGCGAACGTTTGAAACAACCAAGGTTGTACCTGGTGCAAGGAACTCAATCATGAAAACTCAAGTCGTGTTCTGGAAAGCAAGTACCGCACTGGCGTTGATTCTGGCAATGAGCCTCGGCGGCTGCAGCAGCGGTGGTGGCGGACACAAATCAAGCGTGGCGGCGTCGTCGCCGGATGCTGGCGCAGGTGCCGGTGGCGGTACGGGGGGTGGCACCGGCGGCGGCTCTGGCGATGGTACCGGCGGCAGCACGGGTGGTGGTACCGGTGGAGGTACAGGCGGCGGCACGGGTAGCGGTACCGGTGGTGGTACAGGCGACGGCACTGGCGGCGGTACCGGTGGTGGCACTGGCGGAGGCACTGGCGGAGGCACAGGTGGCGGCACTGGCGGCACTGGCGGCGAAACAGGTTCGACAGCCACTCCGCTCGTCACTGGCCGGATCGCCGGCACCCTCGGCACCACCGTGGGCAATGTGGGCGCAGCGGTGGGTGATCTCGGTTCGACCTTGAACGGTGTGCCCATTGTCGGCACGACGGCAGGCGGCCTGGTCACTTCGGCCGGCACCGCCGTCACCAGCATCGGCACCGGCGTCACCGGTGGCCTGGGCTCCCTGGGCACCCGCCGTAACTCGCTGGGCATCACTGTGTCGGGTGTTGGCAACGGCGTGTCCGATTTGGGCGGTGGCCTGTCGACCACCGGCCGATCGCTGTCGACCACCCTCGGCGGTGTCCCCGTCGTCGGCGGTCTGACCGGCGGCGTGGGCGGCGCAGTCGGTGGTGTGGTGGATAACGTCGGCACTGCCGTGACAATGCTCGGCGATACCCTCAGCACCGCCAGCACCACCGGTCCCTTGGGCTCCCTGACCGGCAACGTGAACCGCAGGGTACTGGTGCCGGTGGTTTCACTGGTGGAAAACACCACCGGCAACCTCGGCAATGCCACAGGCCTGGGTACGCCTGTCAACGGCCTGGTGGACAAAGTGGGCGCCGCCGTCACCGGCCTCGGCACCCAGGTCGCCAGCACCGGCGGTACCGGCAACCCTGTGACCAAGCTTGTCGGCAACGTGCTGACGGGCGTCGGCGGCACGCTCGACAAGTCCGGCGGCTATGTCGCGCCCACCGGCGGCGCCGCAGCCCCCGGTATACCGGAGCTGGTCGGCGGCCTGGTGAACAACGCAGGCACCGGCCTCAACGTCGGCAACACCAACGGCACCGTCAGTGCAGCCGGTGTGACCGGCGGCGCATTGGGCAACACCATTGCCTCGGTGGGCACCGTACTGGGTGGCACGGGTGTCGCCAACACCGGCGCCACCGCCCCGGTCGCAACCGTGACCGCCAACGTCGGCGCAGCCTTGAACCCAGTGACCTCCGGCGTCACCACAGTGACGCAAAACATCGGCACCACCACCGGCGTCGGTGCTCCGGTCAACGGCCTGGTGACTCAAGTCGGCGGCGCCGTCAGCAGCCTGGGCACTAACCTGAGCACGGCCAGCGCCAACCCGGTCACCACGACCCTGGGCACCACCGTAACCGCCGTGGGCAATACGGTAGGCTCAGTGGGCGGCCTGGTCACAGGCGGCAACGGCGGCAACGGCGGCACTGCAGCAACCGGAGGCCTGGGCGGTTTGGTGAACGGCCTGACCGGCAGATAGAAAATGCACCTGGCCGATTAGACGGTCTCCCCTGCGACGCCTACGCTTGGTTGAGACGAGAGACACGGAGTCAGTCTCTCGTCTTTTTGCTGGGCTGCCGCAGTTGACCAAGGAGTGTCCCATGCGCGTGTTCACGCCGTTGTTCCTGCTGACCCTCAGTGCTTACGCCCAGGCCGAGACCCTTCCCAACTTCCTCAACAGCAATGACACCATCCGCACCTTGCCGGTACCCAACCTGCCCGCCGACGCCTATCGACCGGCCACGCCGCAAACCCAGGTGCCTGAAGCGCAGCCCACCGCCGGCCAGCCCCTGTTGATGGACACCAGGGTGACCATCCGCAAACTGCAGATCGAAGGCGGCACGATCTATCCGCTCACCGAGACGGCCCAGGCCTATGCACCGCTGATTGGCCATGAGACCAATCTTGCGCAATTGATCGAAGCCACCCGAGGCATCACCCGTCGCTACCAGCAGGACGGCTACCTGTTGTCCTACGCGTTCCTGCCGCAACAGACCTTCGAAAACGGCCTGGTCCGCGTGGTACTGGTGGAAGGCTACATCAAGGATTACCAGCAAACCGGCGATGTCGGTGCGGTGTCGGCCTATGTCGACAAACTGGCGCAAAAGCTCCTCGCCGAACGCCCCCTCACGCGCAAGACCTTCGAGCGCTACACCACCCTGATGAGCCGCATCCCCGGCCTCACCGTACAAGCGCAAGTGCCGCCGCCGGGCACCACCGATGGCGCCACGCACATGCAGATCCAGGCCAGCCGCAAGCCCTTCACCACCAGCATGAGCCTGGTGCAGAAAAACCGGGGCGGCACCCAAGCCTTGCTCAGCGCCACCAGCCATGCGCAAACCGCCCTGGGCGAACAGTTGAGCGTCAGTGGCCTGTTCCCACCGGGCGAGGACAAAGAGCACTACTACCGCGTGGACTACAACCAGTTCATCAATGCCGAAGGCACCCAACTGGCACTCGCCGCAGAGCGTTATCGCGCCGATCCCCACAGCCGTGTGCAACTGGACGGCGGCTTCGAACTCAAGCCCCATCAGTCGATCGATCGCTACTCCGTCGGCCTGAGCCACCCCTTCATTGCCTCGCCCACCGAGTCACTCACCCTGGGCACGCGCCTGTACGCGGTGGACCAGACCACCCGCTACAAACTGGTGGGCTACCCGCTGCGCTTCGATATCGAATCCAACCTGCGTGCCCTGGCGTTCGAGGGCGACTGGCGCAAGGCCGACGCGCGACAGCTGCGCATCCTCACCGGCGGCCTGTATCACGGCATCGACGGTGTGGGCGCCAAGGCGCGCAGTGACCTGGACGTGGCCAAACCGGACCTCGACTTCTTCCGCCTGCGCCTGTCCGGCGTACAAAGCGACAAGTTCTTCGACAACTGGCAAGGCGTGCTCTCGGGTGCGCTCTACTGGAGCGACAACAGCCTGCCCGACAGCGAACGCGCCACGTTTGGCGGGCAGAACTTCGGCCGTGGCTACCCCGACGACCAGGGCTCGGGCGACAAGGGATGGGGCGTGGCGTACGAGGTCAACTACAGTTTCAACCGCACCGGCGATTGGCTGAAGGTGCTGCAACCCTACGTGGTGCTCGACCGCGCCAGGACCTGGTTCAACGACCTGCCGGTCAAGGCCGGCGACATGTCCTCGGCGGCGGTGGGTTTGCGCTTTGGCGATAACAAGTACTACAACATCGCCCTGGAGGCCGCCAAGCCGATGTCGGACATCGCCCTGGACAGCTTCAACCGGCGTGCGCGGTACACGCTGAGCTTCAGTTATCAGCTGTAAACGCCAAACATCCCTGCAGGAGCGAGCTTGCTCGCGAAGAACGTCAAGGCGACGCGGGGGACCTGGATGCCCGCGTCATCGTTAGCGTTCTTCGCGAGCAAGCTCGCTCCTACACCTACAGTTGATGAATTGTCTGGGGGAAAAGACTGTTGAGCGTATCGATCAGCCGCACCAGATAGATGGGCTTGCGAAACAAGTCCAGCACCTGCAGGCGCAGCATGTCGCTGACGTCATCCATCTCGGCATGGCCGGACATCACGATCACCGGCAGGTGGGAACGGGAAGTGTGCTCGCGCAGGCGCTTGATCAAGGAAATCCCGCTTTCCTCGGGCATGCGCAGGTCGGTGATGACCAGGGCGATATCGGGGTGCAGGGTGAGTTCCTGCAGGGCGAATGTCACGGAGGTGGCGGTAAAACAAACGAAGCCCTCGTTCTCCAGCGACTCCGCCAGTTCAACGAGGGCATCCTCTTCGTCGTCCACCAGCAGGATTTGCTGGCGGGGGGATACAGCAGCGTTCATGGGCACGTCCTGATCTTGCCAATCAAAAACCTAAAGTACCCGCGCAGTGCTGCCTGCCTGAGGGTCAGGGCGTGATGGTGCCTGTAATTTTCTCAAACAACGCGGTGATCTGTGGCGACAGTGTAGTCCCGGCTGCCAATATCACAAGCGCGACGATGGCCACCAGAATGAGGTATTCAATCGCTGTGGCCGCCTCTTTACGCGCAAAGAGCACCCGCAGTTGAACACAGAGTTTCATCAACAGATTGAGGATCATGATCCTGCTCCTTGCGCTCCGACTGCTTAAGGCGTTGGGGTAATCGCGGTGGTGATTTTGGTGAAGAACGCGGTGATCTGAGGCTTCAGGGTGGTCCCGGCTGCCAGTATGACCAATGCCACGATGGCGACCAGAATGAGGTACTCGATGGCCGTGGCCCCTTCCTTGCGCTGAAACAGCAACTGAAGTTGCACGTGAAGTCGAATCAACAGGTCAAGCAACATAAACACTTCTCCTCAGGCGACCAAGCGCCCTATCCCGGTGCTGCACAGTAATTGCGATGTGCCACCTGAGCATTGCCAACAAACCCCGGCCTCACAACTGTAAGAATTGACTAGTCATAAAGTAGTAGGGGCCTCTCTGACCTCGTAAATGCGTGTTTTCAAAGGGGGCGCACCTTGCATGCCGAAGAAATCTTTGCGTCAGTAATGGCATTTCGTCCTAGCTGAACTACCGTCAAATAGCGAAATAGTTAGTCACTGTTCATAGCAGCCAGGCTGCGACGTGAGCCTGCTGGATAGGCGGGCTGTGGTGTAGCAGGAAATGGAGAGCCGTCATGAACACGCGTCTGAGCATGGTACTGGCCGGTGTGTTACTGGTCGGTGCGCTGTTTGCCGGCTATTGGGGCTTGGTCCTCAGCCGTGAGCCCGCCCCGGCGCCGCCACCGCCACCCGCGGCAGCTCCCGCCGAACAAGCCGTTGCCGCGGTGGAAGACCAGACCCGTCAATCGGTCGTCGTCCTGGCCCACGATGTGCCCCCCTTCGTCGCCCTGGTGGCCGCTGATCTGAGCATCGAAAAACTGCGCACGGCACCGGCCGGCAGTATGAGCAGTGTCGAGCAGGCCATCGGCCGTACACCGTGGCGCGCACTCGGCGCCGGCAGTTGGTTGAACGACGAAAGCTTCACCCCCGGTGGGCCGCTGGCGCGCATGATCCGTGCCGATGAACGCGCCCTGGCCGTCGCCGTCGATGAAGTGATTGGCGCCGCCGGCCAGTTGAGTCCCGGCGACTATGTGGACGTGCTGCTGTACCTGCGCCAGGACGCCGCCAACCTTGAACAATCGGCCCAAGTGGTGATCCCGGCCATACGCCTGCTCAGTGTCGGTGACCAGATGGGCCTGACCAACGACGGTACCCCGGCGTCTCCTCGTGCGCTCACCGCCGAAGAGAAAGCCCAGCGCCAGGCCCCCTCACGCACGGTGGTGCTGGCCGTGCCCGAACAGCTGTTGAGCCGGTTGATGCTGGCCACCCAGGCCGGCACCCTGCGCCTGGCCGTGCGCAGCGCCGACGAACGCTTGCTGAGCCGCTACTGGGCCGGCGAAGGCGACGCGCCGGGCAACCTGCAAAACGCTAACCGCGACCTTTATCAGTTCACGCAACTGGCCTTCACCCAGGCCCCCAGGAAAGTGGCCCAGAGCAGTGCCCCGCGCCGGGCCGGTGTCGAGGTGATCCGTGGCAATCAAGCAACCCAACAAACACCCGACTGAACAAGGATGCTGTGCATGAGCCGACGTTTCATACCGGTGTTCACAGGGAAAATCGCCTGCGCCCTGCTGCTGTCGCACCTGTCCATGAGCCTGGCCGTGGCCGCTCAGGGCAATTGCGCCAGCCTTGGACAATTGCCCGCCGCGTTGTCGGTCGGCGAGGGCCTGCAACAGGCACTGCAATCGCCGGTGGCGATCACGCGCCTGGCCATTGGCGATCCGAAAATCGCCGACGTTCATCTCAATGGCGACCGGGGCTTCCTGCTCACCGGCGTCGGCCCCGGCACCACCAGCCTGATGGTCTGGACCGCCTGCTCGACCACGCCGCGCCAGAGCATGGTGTTCGTCAAGGGCAAGGCCAACAGCGCCCTGACCAGCCTGTCGCTGTCGCCGGCCGATGATCCGCTGCTGCCCAGCCAGGTCCAGACCGACATCCGCTTCGTCGAAGTCAGCCGTACCAAACTCAAGGAGGCCAGCACCAAGATCCTCGGCATCGGCAACAACTTCTTCCTCGGCAGCCCGAACTTGCTGTTCCCCACACCCAGCACCTTCAAACTGCCGGTGAGCGCGGACAACTTCAATATCGGCTTTGGCGGCGGGCGCGTCTCGGCGATGATCAACGCCCTGGAAAGCAGCGGCTTCGCCTACACCCTTGCCCGGCCAAGCCTGGTGGCCATGAGCGGGCAAAGCGCAACCTTTCTCGCCGGTGGAGAAATCCCCGTGCCGGTGCCGAGCAGCGGCAGCGACACCATCTCGATCGAGTACAAGGAATTCGGCATCCGCCTGACCCTCACCCCGACCGTGGTCGACCGTAACCGCATTTCCCTCAAGGTGGCGCCGGAGGTCAGCGAGCTCGACTACACCAACGCCGTGGTCATCGAAAATATCCGCGTGCCGGCCCTGACCATCCGCCGCACCGATACCAGCGTGTCCCTGGCCGATGGCGAAAGCTTTGTGATCAGCGGCCTGATCAGCAGCAACACCACCACCAACATCGGCAAGTTTCCCGGCCTGGGTGACATCCCGATCCTGGGCGCGTTCTTTCGCGATTCCTCGGTCCGACGCGAAGACAAGGAGCTGCTGATGATCGTCACGCCGCACCTGGTGCAACCCCTGGCGGCCAATGCCCAACTGCCGGCGTTGCCCGGTGAAAAAGTGCGCAACTATGACCCGAACTGGTACCGCCTGTTCTTCCTGGAAAACGGTAATTTCGACCGGCTCAACGGGCTGTCCCAATGAGCGACAACCTGAGCCAGACGTTCCTGGCAATCACCCGCAACACCACCGACCTGGAGTGGCTGCAGGGCGCGCTGGCGCCCCTTGGCCAAGTGGTCAGCGCCGGCAGCGGCACCCTCGATGAATTGCTCGCCCTGGTCGATGTAACCTTCGCCAACCTGGTGTTCGTCGGCCTTGACCGCGAGCACCTGGTGGCCCAGAGCGCGCTGATCGAAGGTGCACTGGAAGCCAAGCCGATGCTGGCCATCGTCGCCCTCGGTGACGGCATGGATAACCAGTTGGTGCTCAATGCCATGCGCGCTGGAGCGCGGGATTTCGTCGCCTACGGCTCGCGCTCCAGCGAAGTCGCAGGCCTGGTCCGCCGCCTGAGCAAGCGCCTGCCGCCGGTGGCGACCAACACGCTGCTGGGCGGCCTCTCGGTACTGTACGGCACCCAGGGCAGTTCCGACGGCGCACTGCTCACCAGCCACCTGGCGCTGGTGGTGCAAAAGAGCGGCCAGCAGACGCTGTTGCTCGATCTGGGCCTGCCACGCGGTGACAGCCTGGCGCTGCTGGGCCTGGAAAGCTCGTTCAACTTCGGCGATGCCCTGCGCCACCTGAGGCGGCTGGACACCACCCTGATCAACAGCGCCTTTACCTCGGTCGAAGGCGGCCTGCGCATTCTCGCCTACACGCACAACGACGAGCCCCTGGAGCGCACCAGCGCCGCCGAGCTCTACATGCTGCTCAGTGCGCTGCGCCAACACTTCCAGCACATTGTGGTGAACCTTGCCGGCCAGCCGGACAGCGAAGCCCTGCGCACCTTTGTCAGCCATTGCGACAAACTGCTGTGGTACACCGATCAGAGCGTGCTGGACTGCCGGCGCAACCTCGCCGTACTGAACCTGTGGCGCGAAAAAGGCATGAAGCTCGACCATGCCAGACTGCTGATCGATCGCTACGTCAAAAGCTGCGCGCCGGACGCCGATGCCTTGAGCAAAAGCTTCGGCCTGGAAGTGATTGCCGTGTTGCCGCTGAGCGCGGAGGTCCGGCTGAACGCCAAGAACCAGGGGCAAACCCTGTTTGCGCTGACACCGCGCGAAGCCCTGACTCAGGCGCTCAAGACCCTGGGCGAGCGCCTGGCGAAACGTTCGCAGGACGCCAATCGAAAATCCTCCAGCCGCTGGCTGGAGCGCTTGTTGGGAGCCGATAAATGACCAGCGAAAAACTCTTCGGCGCCCCCGCACGAGGCGTGGGTGGCAACACCGACCACGACGGCCTGAAACTGGTGCTGCACCGCTACATCATCGATGCCATCGAAGAGTCGGGGAAAAACCTGCTGGAAGGCTCGCGCCAGTCGCTGGCGCAATTTGTCATCGACAAAGTCGCCGAGTACATCAACCGCATGCACCTGGCGATCTCGCGCTACGAGATGGAGCGCCTGGCCGAAGAAATCGTCGACGAACTGACCGGTTTCGGTCCGCTGGAAGTGCTGCTGCGCGACCCGGCCGTCACCGAAATCCTGGTCAATGGCCCGCACCGGGTGTTTATCGAGCGTGACGGCCTGCTGCACCAGAGCGACCTGCGCTTTATCGACGCGCACCATGTGGAGCGCGTCATGCAGCGCATCCTCGCGCCGCTGGGGCGGCGCCTGGATGAGTCGTCGCCGATGGTCGACGCACGCTTGCCCGATGGCAGCCGGGTCAATGCGATCATCCCGCCGATTGCCCTGGACGGGCCGTGCCTGTCGATTCGAAAATTTCGCAGGGACATGCTCAAAAGCAGCGATCTGGTGGCCATGCAGACCATCGACCAGAACATTTTCGACTTCTTCCAGGAAGCGGTGGGCAAGCGTTGCAACATCCTCATCAGCGGCGGCACCGGCACCGGTAAAACCACACTGCTGAACATCCTCAGTCAGTTGATCAACCCCCATCAACGCCTGGTCACCATCGAGGACGTGGCCGAACTGCAACTGGCCCACCCCCATGTCGTACGCCTGGAAACCCGTCCACCGAATGCCGAGGGCCATGGCGAGGTCAAGGCCAGCGACCTGATCCGCAACGCCCTGCGCATGCGCCCCGACCGCATCATCCTCGGCGAAATTCGCGGCGTGGAAGTGATCGATGTCCTCACCGCCATGAACACCGGCCACGACGGTTCCATGAGCACCGTGCACGCCAACAATGCCGCCGATGCCCTGCTGCGCCTGGAAACCCTGGTGGGCCTGACCGGCCGCGTGGTCGCGGAAAAGACCCTGCGCCAGATGATCTGCGCGGCACTGGATGTGGTGGTCCAGTTGACCCGCCTGCCGGACGGTCGTCGTTGCGTCAGCGAGGTGGTCGAAGTGGTGGGCATCCGCGACGACGTGTACGTGACCAACACGCTGTTTCGCCATGACCGGCGTACCGGCTTCGGCTTCGTGCGCGAGGCGCTCAACCCGGCCGGCGAAAAACTGCGCCGCGAACCGGCCTAGCCCTGGAGGGGAATCGAGCATGACCGGGGCCATCCTGCTGTGCATCTGCCTGATCCTGATCGGCCTGTCGGTCCGCTCATTCCAGAACGGCTTGCGCCGCGCCCGTACCGAACGCGTGCTGGACCGCCTCGCCGAAGGCCAGCCGCAGCTCGTCGAAGAAAGCGCTTCCTGGAGCGGCGTGGAACGCATGTTCCTGCGCGCCGGCCTGGGCAAACCCAGTGACAACCTGCGCATGTGGCTGACCGTCTGGGGCCTGGGCGCCGTGCTGGGGGTGATGCTCGCCGGTTGGCTCGGCCTGCTGGTGATGCTGCTGTTGCCGCCCGTGCTGCTGCGCCTGTACCTCGCCTGGCGTTACCAGCGCCGGATCAAACGCATGATCGAGCAACTGCCGCCATTGCTCGACCACACCGTGCGCAGTCTCAAGGCCGGACGCACCCTGGCCGACGCGGTGCTGGGCGGTATCGAGGTGGCTGAAGACCCGCTGAAAAATGCCATGGGCCGAATGCGGCGCAACGTGCAACTGGGCGTCAGCCTGCCGGAGTCCGCCCACGATTTCGCCGAATTCTACGAACGCGACGAGTTCCGTCTGTTCGCCCTGGGCTTGAAGGTCAATCACCGCTACGGCGGCAATGCCAGCGAGCTGTTGGAAAACCTGATCAAGATGATCCGCGAGCGCGAGCAAGCCGCGCGCCAGCTGCGCGCCCTGACCGGCGAAACCCGGGTGACCGCCTACGTGCTCACCGCGCTGCCCATTTCGATGGTGGGCTATTTCCTGGCGGTCAACCCGGACTACCTGATGACCATGTGGAACGACGGCACCGGCCGCCTGCTGTTGTTCGTCGCCCTGATCATGCAGGTGCTCGGCTGTTTCACCCTGTGGCGCATGTTGCGGAGCGTATGAGATGGCTATTTCATTGCTAATCAGCGCCGTGTTGTTTCTGGCCGCCCTGGCGCTGGTGCTGGCCAACCTGATCAAACATCGGCGTGGTCAGCGCCTGGTTGCCCAGCGCCTGCAAGGCCGGATGGGCCGCGAACACCGTCTCGGTGCGATGATGCGGCAGTTGGGCAACAGCCCGCTGGCGCAACGCTCGGTCAGCCTGGACAACGAAACCCAGACCCTGCTCAACCGCGTGGGTTGGCGCAAAGCCAACCAGCGCTCG
This sequence comes from Pseudomonas sp. 28 E 9, assembly GCF_900004785.1. Lineage (NCBI taxonomy): Bacteria > Pseudomonadati > Pseudomonadota > Gammaproteobacteria > Pseudomonadales > Pseudomonadaceae > Pseudomonas > Pseudomonas sp. 28 E 9. The sequence goes on from NZ_CVTK01000054.1 coordinate 37,167, forward strand.
ATGTTCGCCGCCTTCCAGATCGGCACGCCGGTGCTGCTGCTGATCGTGACCCTGATCACGCAGCAGGTGCTGTTTCCCAAGGGCGACTCGCCATGGCTGGTGCCCCTGATCGCGCTCGGCATCGGCTATCTGTTGCCCAAGCGCATCCTGGCCAGCGTGGCCAAGGCCCGCCAGCAGCGCATCTCCCAGGAAGTCTCGACGTTCATTCCGCTGCTGCGCATCCTGTTCGAATCGGGCATGGCGGTCGAACAGGCGCTGCGTGTATTGAGCATCGAAGCGCAACGCCTGCTGCCGGCGCTGACCCATGAATTGCGGCTGATCCTGAACCGGGTCGACTCCGGCCTTGAGCTCAGTGAAGAGTTGGGCAAGACCGCCAGGCTGCTGGCCGTGGACGAGTTCACCGACACCTGCATCATCCTCCAGCAACTGGTTCATCAGGGCGCCGGCGCGATGAAGTCGTTGCTGGCGCTCAAGCAATTGCTCGACGACCGGCGCCTGACCCGCATCCAGGAATTTGTGTCGAAGATGTCGGCGAAGATGTCGGTGGTGATGATGGTGTTTCTGTTTCCCGCCTTGCTGATCGTGCTCGGGGGGCCGGCATTCATCGGCATCACCCGGGCCTTGAGTAACTTATGAGGAATGCTCGATGAAAGCCTTGATCGCCGGTTTGAGCCTGTTGCTGCTCGGTGGTTGCGCCACCGATGGCCAAACCCCCTGGAGCGCCCTGACGGCCCCCGGCAGTTGCCCCAAGCCCGACGCCGAACAGACGCTGTCGTTGAACCTGGCCGATGAAATGGCCAACGACGGCAAACTGCACGCCAGCCTGGCCAACCTGCACACCCTGCCGGCCAGTTTGCCCCAGGTGCGCCTGCGTCAGGCCAAGGCGTATCGCTTGCTCGGGCGCAGCGCTGAGCCGCTGTACCGCAGCCTGCTCGGCACCTGCATGGCCGCCGAAGGCGAACACGGCCTGGGGCAAATGGCCGCGGCCAAAGGCGACAACGGCCTGGCCATGGCCCATTTGCAGCGCGCGGCGCGGCTGGCGCCCACCGACGAGAAAATCCGCAATGACCTGGGCGTGGTGTACCTCAACCAACTGCGCCTGGAAGATGCACGGTTTGAATTCATGACCGCCATGGAGCTCAAGCAGAGCGACCCGCTGGCGGCCATCAATCTGGTGACGCTGCTGATCTATCAAGACAACTGGAAGCAGGCCGCGCAGGTGGTCAGCCAGACAGGCCTGGGCCCCGAACAAGTCACCCAGGCCCAGGCCCGCGCCGAGCAACTCAAGGCCTCAAGCGTCAAGGCCGCAAAGGCCAAGGATCAGATCGCCACGGTCAGTGAAGCCCACAGCAACCCGAGGAATTGACGATGAAACTGCCCTGTCTTGCCAGCCTCGCCGCGCTGGCCCTGCCCCTCAGCGTCATGGCCATCGAGCCTGGCCCGTCCTCCCCGCAGCAGGCCGCCACGGAGGACTGGCTGGCCCTGCAGGTCAGTGGCCGAGCGGCATCCACCACGCCACAGGCAGCCTCCGCCGCCGAACGCGACCTGGCCGCGCAGCGCTGGCTGGAAAGCTTCAAGCATGAGATTCCGGAGTTTTTCGAGCAGAAAGTCGGCGGAAAAACCGAGGGCGGCAACTGAGCAAGCAAAAATGTAGGAGCGAGCTTGCTCGCGAAAAACTCACAGGCGCCGCGTTCATTCAGAAAACACGCGTTATCGTTGACGTTTTTCGCGAGCAAGCTCGCTCCTACATCATCATCGACCGTTGCCTCTCAGTGCGCCGTCACCCGCTGGCGCATCGCCGCGTTGTTGGGCGCCAACGCCAGTGCCAACTGCGTGCGGTTATGCATATGCGTCAGGCGCAGCACCTGGGAAACATACAGCTTGACGGTGTTCTCGGTGATGCCCAGTTCGCAGGCAATCTGATAATTGGTCTGCCCCTTTCCAACCAGCCTGGCTACGTCCAGTTGGCGCGGTGACAACTGGTGGAAAATCGCAGGCATTTCAACCTGGCCCGCCTCCTGCGTCGAGGCCTCTTCAGCGTCCGGCCCGGGCGGACTGCGGCGCACTTTATCGAGATCCTGGTACAGGTCGTCGATCGTTTCGGAGAGAAATTGCAGCTTCTGGTTCAGGTTGCCCAGTTGCAGGTCTTTCCTGCGCTCCTGCAACGCGACTTCCTGGCGCTGCAAACCTTCGAGCAATTCGTCCAGATTGATTGGCTTCTGGTAGTAGTCCGCGATGCCGGCGCGCAGGGCCTTGATCACGTCCTGCTTGTCGGAGCGCCCGGTCAACATGATCGACTCGAACACCCGCTGCCTGCCGGCAATCTTTTGCAGCGCCTGGACCAACTCGATGCCGTCCATGCCCGGCATGTGCAGATCGCACAGCACCAACCCGATTTCACTGTCTTCGCCAAAGCGTTTCAAGGCTTGCTGACTGGACTCACAGGGGACACAACGGAACCCGCTGCTTTCAAGAAACTCACACAGCTCTTCCACGATCAGCGGCTGATCGTCGACCACGAGCACTTTTACCGCAGAATTAAGCTTGTTCACGCGCTACTCCATGCCTGGCAAGCCAAAGATTGACCCATCCTCAAACCACTCAATTCCTATACAACGCCTTAATAAACGTAGACGTACTTCCCGACTCTGTACATAGCGCCAGAGCCCTGCGGCGCTCAGTGGATCCAAAACCAGACCAGCGTAAATCCCACCAGCAGGAAGGGCGCAAACGGCAGTTTTTTTGACGGTTCGGGGGCCAGGTGCCCGAGGCAATCCGTAAGCCTTTGACCCATAAGCGGCCAGAGCTTTGGCGCCAGCAACAGCCAGAGCACACTCGTCAGGGCGGCGCCGATAAACGCACCCAATAAATACTCGGCGTCCGAGACCAATGCCAGGGCTGCGAGCAGCTTCACATCCCCGGCGCCGAGACGGCCCAGGGCGTAACCCGGCAAGGTCAACAGCAGCGCCAGCACAAATGCCCACAGGCCTTGGCCGACCGAGGCGCCGAGCCAGGTGCTGCCGGTCCAGAACAGGTAGACCCCGCCCAGCAATGCAACCCCCAGCGTCAGGCGGTTGGCGAGCAATCGCTGCCGCGTGTCCTGCACCGCACACACCACCAACCACACCATCACCACTACACCCTGGATCACGTAAAAAACCTGCCTTTTCGCTGATTGATTCTATGCTGATATCAAGTAGTAGCCGTCAGGGTAGACGCGGTGATGAAAACTAGCCTCCCCCACAAGCAGAAAGGCACAGCCGCGATCGAGTTCGTGGCTGTCTTCGTGATTTTTTTCGCGGTGTTCTACGGCATGGTCAGCTATAGCCTGCCGCTGCTGTTGCTGCAGTCGTTCAACCAGGCCACCGCCGAAGCGGTACGCCTCAGCGTGGGGCTCGACCCGGCGATGCAGGGCTACAGCAGCGCCGTGCAAACCACCGCCAGAAGCGCAATCAGCGACCGCCTGAAGTGGATCCCCAGCGCCTATCACTTCGATGCGGCAACCCATGTCAGCACCACGTTCGTGAATGGCCTGCTGTCGGTACAGATCGACTATCCCTCAGCCAATCTACAGGCGGTGATGCCCTTCATCGTGCTGCCCGGCATTGGCAGCGTGCCGCAGTTGCCGGCGACGCTGCGGGCCCAGTCGAGCTTGCAGTTTTGACTTCGGGGGACACGCTGTTCGGGCGTTTGCTTGGCCGTAGCGCTGCGCTGGCAATCCTACCCGCTGCGCCGCCTTCGGCCGGTTTGCAGGTGCAACTGGATGCGCAGGGCCAGGTGCTCGGTATCAGCGGCACACTGCGCTCACAGCTGGCGCCCCATGCCGAGGCGGCACCGCTGCGAGCCTTGCTGCGCGCCCATAGCGCCCTGGCGGTGGAGGGCGTTCCCGCCGACTGGCAGCGCCATAGCCTTGACCTGGATTTCCAGGGCATCGCCGGGCAGGTGCTGCACACCCGTGCCACCCTCGAGCCGCACGACAATGGATGGCGGCTGCATGCGGTGGATATCGGCGATCTGCTCAGCGGCCGACGACTGGCCGAACAGCGTGAACAGAATCAGCAATTGACCAGTCAGGCCAGCGAGCAATTGCGCGTGTGCAGCCTCAGCCGCTTGCCCGAGGTGTTCAACGACCAACTGTGCAGCGTGGCGCAGCGTTGGCGAATCCCGTGTATCGCCCTGGCGCTTGTTGATCAAGAGGACCAGGCCTGGGTGATCTACAGCCACTACGCCCAACATGACGCGCCGCAGTTGTGGCACACCGGGCAGCGCCTTGGCACGTGCCTGGACAGCCTCGACGGCACCGTTCCCTTGAGCCTGCACGCCACTTACGGTCACGGGGAGCACCCGCGGCTGCACAGCGTGTTCGGCAATGCCAACGGTTTCCTGGTGCCCTACCGCGATGCCCAGGGTGTCGCCGCGTGGCTGTTGTGCGCAGCCTTCAGCGGTGAAGCCGACACACGTGAGCGCGACTGGCTGGACCTCGCCGCCGCCCTCGCCGCCCCGCTGCTCGGCCGTCTGCGTGAACAGCGCCACCATCTGCAACTGGAACGCCAGGAAGCCCTGCAGGGTTTGCTGGGCACCGGCTGGTGGGAATTGCTGCCCGCCGGCGGCGAGATCCAGCTCGCACCGCAGTTGATGCGCAACCTGAGCGGCGAAGAAAGCCCTACCCGTCAACGCTTGGAAACCTGGCTGAACCTCATCCACCCGGCCGATCGCCAGGAACTGCACAGCCGCCTGCACGACTTGCAGACCCTTGGCAAACCCATGCTCGCCAGCGTGCGCCTCAACCGTGGCGACAGCGACCAGCCACCCATCTGGTACCGCGTGCAGGGCCAGGTATTGGGCGCCAGTGAGCAGCGCCGCTGGATCGGCTTCATGCTCGATATCAGCGACGTCAAGAACCAGCAACTGCAAGCCGACGCCGCCCACGCCCGCCTGGACAACCTGATCGCCAGCTCGCCGGCGGTGATCTATGTGCAGCGCTACGTGAAAGGCGCCCTGGAGCCGGTGTTTTTCAGCGACAGCCTGCTGCCGCTGCTGGGCCGCACGCTCGCCGAATGCAGCCACGACAGCCTGGTGCAATGGGTCCACCCGGATGACCGCGACCTGTATTTCCAGCGTACGCGCCAACTGCTGCGCGAAGGCAGTGTGCGCAGCCGCTACCGGGTCCAGGATAAACACGGCGACTACCACTGGCTGCTCGACGAAGCCAAGTTGCTGCGCGACGACCTCGGCCTGCCGGTGGAGGCGGTCGGCCTGTGGCTGGACGTCACCGAGGCGACCCTGGCCGCGCAACAGGTCAAGGACAGCGAGGAACGCTACCGCATCCTCGTGGAAGACTCCCCGGCGATGATCTGCCGCTACCGTCCGGACCTGACCCTGACCTTTGGTAATACGCCCCTGGCCAACTACCTGGAGTGCCTGCCCGGCCAATTGCCGGGGCTGAACCTGGGGCACTGGTTATCGGCCGAGCAACGCGCGGCGTTCGTGCTGCGCATCGAGCAACTGACCCCGGAATTTCCCGTGAGCACGGCGGAAATCAGCCTGCAACTGCCGGGGCGCGAGCATGCCTGGTGGGTATGGTCGGACCGTGGCGTGTTCGACGAACACGGCAATCTGCTCGAAGTGCAGGCCGTGGGCCGCGACAACACCGAAGTGCGGCGCTCGCAACAGCAACTGACGCAAAGCGCGAAAATGGCCACCCTCGGCGAAATGGCCACCGGCCTGGCCCATGAGATCAACCAGCCGCTGAACGTGATGCGCATGGCCATCGTCAACGTACTCAAGCGCCTGGGCAATGGCGACGCGCAGATCGACTACCTGACGGAAAAACTCCAGCGCATTGACGCGCAGGTACAACGCGCGGCGCGGGTGGTGGACCACATGCGCGTATTCGGCCGCCGCTCGGAGGTCGAACAGCAGCCCTTCGACCCGGCGCAGGCGGTGGAAGGCACCCTGTCACTGCTCAGCGAAGGCCTGCGTGGCAAGGGCGTGGAGATCAAACTGACCCAGGCCGATACGCCTGTGCAGGTCACAGGCTACGCCGACCAGCTGGAGCAAGTGCTGATCAACCTGATGGTCAATGCCCGCGATGCGCTATTGAGCCTGAAGGAAAAGCACCCGGACCTGCGCCCATGGATCGCCCTGCACACCGAACACGACAGCCGCCACGTGCGCATCTGGGTCGAAGACAACGGTGGCGGCATTGACCCGCGTTTGCTGGAGCGCATCTTCGAGCCGTTCTTCACCACCAAGCCGATTGGCGTAGGCACCGGGCTGGGCCTGTCGGTGAGCTACGGCATCGTTGAAAACATGGGCGGACGCCTCAGCGTCAGCAACGGCGAACACGGCGCGCGATTCTGCGTGGAGCTGCCCAGGGTCGCCGATGCTTAGATCACCAGATAGGCCTCGCCGGCCTGGCCGCAGCTCAGGTTGGCGCCCACGGTCACGCTTGCCAGGCTGATACCCAAGCTGCTCAACAGGTTATTGAGGATCGGATTGAGCAGCGGGCTCAGCACATTGTTCAACATGGGCGTCACCAGCGTGCTGACGCCGCTGAGCAACGACACCGTGCCGGCGATCACGCTTCCCAAGGGGTTGCTCCCCACCGGTTGATAAGCAGTAATGCCGACGCCATTGAGGGCTGTGGTAAGGCCACTGACCAGGTTGGTGGCCGGTGCGAACGTTTGATAGCTGGGGGCAAGCCCCACATTGGCGGGCATGGCAAAGGGCGTGGTGCTGGAAAACACCAGGTTCTGGATACTGTTGCTGCCCGCAATCGGGCTTTGCACCTTGATCCCGACGCCGCCCCCCGCAAACGGTACGCGAGGGTCGCAACTGCCGATGCCGAGGATCTTATGGCACGTCTTGATGCCGAAATCGATCAAGGCCAACGGCTCCACGGTCATTGGCTGTGTGGATGAAAACGCATTGCTGATATTGCCCACGTTCAGCGAGGCCGCCGAGGTGGTGGTGTAGGCCGTCAAGCTCTTGGTGCCCGCGCCTGCCGCCGGGCAGCTATAGGCGGTGACATAGCTGCTGGCGCCGCCGGCATCCAGCACAATCTTCAGCGGCAAGTTGCCCGGCAGCGCCAGCACATCCAACTGTTGGCAACCGGCGCCCAACAGGCAAAGCGTCGAGTTAATCGTGGTCACCAGGTTCAAGCTCAACAGGCCGCTGAGGACCGGTGTCAGCGGCCCCACCAGGTCATTTACTGCTGTGGTCAAGCCGGACAAACTGCCGAGCACCGGCAAACTCACGGTTATCTGCGTGCGCAGTTGGGCGGTGCGCACATAAATTTTATTCGGGCCCAACGGGTTGGCCGCCGCCAGCATCGGATTGCCGATGGCCGATAACTGCGGCGGCTCCATGACTTTGATCTGCGTGGAGATGTTGGCCAGCCCCAACAGGCTGACGGGCAGCGTCACCGCCGCCGCGCTCTGGTTGCCGGCCAGTTGCACCACGCCCTGGACCAACTGAAAGAGCTGAAGATTGGCATTCAGCGCGGCGGCGGTGATACCCGTCTGCAACTGCAGGATTTTGCCCAGTGTGAGCGGCAACGGATTGTTGAGCGTCGCCCCTTTGATAGCGCCCAGCGCGGTGACTGCATCCAGCGTCAACGGGTCGCTGCCCAGCACGGTGATTGCCGCCTGAACCAATTGCGAGGCGCTCACCGTGGTGCTCAGCAGTTGGGTGTAGTCGCCGGCGGTGACATGCAGGTCGACGGCCAATTGATCGAGGTAACTGAGCATATTGATATTGCTGTTGAGCAGGCCGTTCCAGCCGAGCACGGAAACATTGACCCCACCACCGAGCAGCCCACTGAACACCGCGTTCATCATGCTGGCACTGCCGGTATCAACGTTAACCAACGTGCTCCTGATGCTCAACTGCGCAATCGGCGGGGTGGGTTTGGCCGCCACTGCCGTCGCACTCAACCGGGTATTGAGGCTGACCGAGTTACCCGACATCAGCGACCAGATCCCACCGGCCACGCTGGTGGGCACGGTTTTGCCGACCACCACCTCAATGGCTGACGACAGCGCCGGGTTGGCAGCAAACACCCGTCGGCCGGAAGCCGCCGTGGTTACCGCGCCGCAGCGGGTGACCAAGGTATTACCGCTACCCACAACGAAGTGATTGCGTGCCACACTTTGCGCCGCAAACGCCGCCGCGCTCAAACCCGCCGCACAAGTGCCGCTGCGGCTGACCGCTTCCAGCGCTGCCGTGTCCGCCACTCCCTGCAGCCGGCGCTTCTCCAGATAAAGCCGCCCGCTGTCCACCGCCAGCAAAGTAAACGCCAACACCAGCGCCAACACACCAACGGCCATCAGACCGATAGCGCCACGTTGCTTGCCATGAAATCGGGGAGACATCGAGCACTCCTGTGCCGGCGAGTCGCCGAGCGTTTACGCTCCTGAGGGTATGGATGAGTGTAGACAAGAGTGGCGGCTGGCAAGGGTCAATGTGGAAGGGGGTTGCCGCCGATGAGCCAAGATATCAACTTCGTAGTCTAAAGCCGCCAACGCTAACCACGATGCGAAGCGAGTCGCTCTTGATCTGGCTTTTGATCTTGGTCTAAGGCGCCCCGTCAAACCATGCTGGCTGAACGCAGGAGCGGATATGCCCCCAGCATCCTGGTCGGCCCAGAGGCCGCCATCGGGGGCAAGCCCCCTCCCACATTTGCACCGGGATCGACACAAGATACCGGTCGGCTCTAAGGCCGCCGCGCTTTTGCTTTTGATCTTAGGCGCCCCGTTAAACCACGCTGGCCGAACGCAGGCTTGAATCCGTGGGTAACCCGGCAGGACGCCGGGTTAGCCGCCCCGCGCCATGGATGGCGCGTGGCGGCGGCCCACGGATTCAAGCCTGCGTTCGGGCACACCGAGCCTAAGCGAGGTGCCGAGTGGTGGGGCAAGAGCGTTTTGCTTACTTTTGCGCTTTTCAAAAGTGAGCCGCTGTAAAAGCGGAACCCATAGCAGCCGTTACCGCAGAAACGGATATGTACTCGATCTGATCCAGCATCCTGGTCGGCCCTGAGGCCGTCATCGGGAGCAAGCCCCCTCCCACATTTGGACCGGGATCGACACAAAATCCTGGTCGGCCCGGAGGCCGCCATCGGGGGCAAGCCCCCTCTCACATTTGACCGAGTGAGCCGTTACCGGGGCGGATAGTTGGCAAGTATCCTGGCCACGGTGCTGCGGATGGCATTACTCCGGTCCTGCGGATTCGGCGAACTGGCCATGATCTGCTCATCACTGCCACGCCACACCAACTTACCATCCCTGCCATCGAGCAAATCAATCTGCAGCGTCGCCACCTTGTAAGAGATGCTGCGCGTTTCGTTATACATCGGCGCACCCCAATACCCATTCCACGGCCCGCCCCAGGCACCGCCGTAATTAGTGGTGACCTGTTGCTGACGGTCCTCGACGATCAGATAGGCCTGCACAGACAGCTCGGCCTTGCTACCGGGCCCAGCGGGGCGCAGACCACGCTGGTCAAGCTGCTCGCCCACAGCCTGGCGAATACGCTGCTCGGTCAGGTCGCTCTTGATACGCGGATCATCCGGACGATATTGCAGCGCCGGCTCTTTCCAGGCCCAGTTACGGTAGGCGCCAAAGTCGCGGCTGGCGTCAAAGTCATGGTTGACCTGATTACTCTGGCAACCGCCCAGCAGCAGGACAACGGCAAGCGTAGCGATACGACGAAACATAAGGGTTCTCCGATGATCGGTCCGGCTTCAGTTGAGCATAGCGGTTAACGCGGAGGATACGCCGTCATTGCCTTCTGCACCGCCTGGCGCAACGCATCGGCGCGCTCGCTGAGGCTGCCCTGGCTGCCCGTTTCGGCGCTCGCGCTCCACACCGGCTGGCCGCTGCGGGCGTCGAACAGATTGACGCGCACCACCACGACCTGCACTTCATAGGTACGCACCATCGGCACCGAGTTGTACATGCCGTAGCCATTGCCATAGCGGTTGTAGCCGCCATAACCGTAGCCATAATCGTCCTGAACCTGGCGCAGGCGCTTCTCCAGGCGCACATCGGCGCTGACCAGCAGGTCGGGCGCACGCGTGTCATGCACCGGGCGCAGGCCGCGCTGGTCCAGCGCACCGCTGACAGCTTCGGCCACCTGGGCCGAATCCGCCCAGGCGGTGCCGGCCGGCAACTGGCCGTTGCGCCAGGCCCAATTGCGGTAGGCGCCATAGTCGCGCACCGGCGCCGGGTAAGCGCTGGCATCAAAGGTGGTGGCCGCCTGGGCCGGAGCCGGCGGCATCGGCGCCGACGCGGCCACATAAGGATTGGGGCTCGAGCAGGCGCCCAGCCCAAGGGACAACAGGATCAAACAGAGACGACGCATTTCGACCTCCGCAGACTGGGCTGCTTAAACCGGACGGCACACCCAGTGCAAATAACGCCCAAGTCCGGCAAAGCTTGGGTGACGACGGTGAGCGAGCTCCATCTCCAACAGATCCTGCATCTCGGCGCGCGCCTGGAATTCCACCGGCATATAGTCATGGAACACGCGCACGCCACTTTGGCTTTCGACCTGCCACAGCCCTTCGAGTTGCGCCGCCAATTCCCTTGGGTCCAGCGGCTGTTGCGGCGTGAGGCTCTGCTTTTCGCCGGCCATCTCGTTCTTGCGCATCTTGCGAAAGTGGCCCTTGAGCAGGTTGCGATAGATCAGCGCATCGCGGTTATAGAACGCCAGGGACAACCAACCGCCGGGCAGCGTCAATTGATGCAGCACCGGCAGGATCGCATGGGGTTCGGCCAGCCATTCCAGCACGGCGTGGCACAGCACCAGATCGTAGGGCTCGGTGAGCTGGCCGAGCAAGTCTTGCCAGGGCGCCTGGATGAACGTGGCGCTCTGCCCGGCATCGGCAAAACGCTGGCGCGCGCCGTCGAGCATGGGCGCGGCTGGCTCGGCCAGGGTCACCTGATGGCCACGCTCGGCCAGCCACAACGACATATGCCCCAACCCCGCGCCGATATCCAGCACGCGCAACGGGCGATCCGGCAACGCCTCGGCGAGATCGGCCTGCAACACCGCCAGGCGAATCGCACCCTTGGCACCGCCATAGATTTTCTCGGCGAAGCGCGTGGCCAACTGGTCGAAATGCCGGTCACTCATGGGCAAACCGCCGTTCGCTGTCGGCCAGCTTGGCGCGCACCACTTCGTTCATGTCCAGGCCCAGCTCACTGCACAGCAATAGCAGGTACAGCACGATATCGCCGACTTCCTGGCCGGCATGAGCGAGCTTATCGGCCGGCAATTGGCGCGACTGGTCTTCGGTCAGCCATTGGAAAATCTCGACCAGCTCGGCCATTTCCACACTGGCGGCCATGGCCAGGTTTTTCGGGCTGTGGAATTGCTTCCAGTCGTTGGTATCGCGGATGCGGTGCAGGCGTTCGGTGAGGTGTTCGAGGTTCATTGGGGGCTCCTGAATGGGTATAGCTTCAGGGGGATGGGGAGTGAAGGCAAGTGAATAGCGGTGTTGCCCCCGATGAGCATAGGTATCCACACAACTCTGTAGCGCTCAACCGTAACCACGATGCGAAGCGAGTCGCTCTTGATCTTGATCTGCTTGTGATCTCAGGCGCCCCGTTAAACCACGCTGGCCGAACGCAGGCTTGAATCCGTGGGTAACCCGGCAGGACGCCGGGTTAGCCGCACTGGGCCATGGATGGCCCATTGCGGCGGCCCACGGATTCAAGCCGGAGTGAGGGCACACCGAGCCCAGGCGAGGTGCCGAGTGGTGGGGCAAGAGCGTTTTGCTTACTTTTGCGCTTTTCAAAAGTGAGCCGCTGTAAAAGCGGAACCCATAGCAGCCGTTACCGCAGAAACGGATATGTACTCGGTCCAATCCAACATCCTGGCCAGCCCAGAGGCCCCCGATGAGGCCCTAATCAACAACACTGAACTCAAGCCTGGCAGTCTGCCCGGCCTCATCCAACACACTGAGCTGATAGCGCCCCAACCGCTCGAAACTGGCATTGATGCTGTCCTGATTGGCGCTATCCCCCAACGGCGCACCATTGAGAAACCACCAGCGCCGCCCGCTGCCGCCCAGTGCGGAGATTTTCAGGCGTAGCGCCTGTTGACTGGCAGCGGGCAAACGCAGTTGATCGCCCTCGCGCACGCCCACAATGGACAATGGCGAAGCGGCGGCCAGTGCCGGCGGCGGGCAATCCGGGTCGGCGGCCGGGATGCGTGCTTCACGGCGCTCCACCCTGGGCAGCCAGGGCTCCAGCGGTGCCGGCCACAGGGCGATATGCTTCGGTTCGGCGCCAGGGCAATGGGCGTCCACGCGCAACCCCTTGGCGTTGACCCAGAGGTTTTCCATCAACCCCACGCTCAACGGCTGATCCAGTGCCTGCAACGTCGGCGGCGTGGTGTTATCCAGTGTCCAGGCAAAACGCTGGCGACGACAATTGGGATCGCTGCGACTCATCGGCTGCCCCAGCGGCCAACAGATTGCCGCCACGCCCACATTGGCCGGCACGGCCTTGACGGGCGCGCTGATGCCGCGTTGGCTGTCGCGGTTGGTCAGTACGTCATGCACCTGCAACATCAACGGCGCCGCCGACGCCAGGCCAAACTGCCCCGGCACCGGAGTGCCGTCCGGCCGGCCGATCCAGACGCCGATCAGATAACGCGGGCCGACACCAATCGCCCAGGCATCACGAAAGCCATAGCTGGTGCCGGTCTTCCAGGCCAGCGTCGGGCGTTGCACCAGCTCGGCCCGTGGGTCGCGGTCCGGGCGGGCCTGGCCGCTGAGGATGCGTCGCACGATCCAGGCCGCCCCTGGTGACAGCAATGGGCGCTCGCGCAGCGCGTCATCCGGCTGCAGGCGCAGGGTGGCGCTCTTGCCGTCGCGGGCCAATGCACTGTAGCCGCTGACCAGCTCTTCCAGGCGACTGCCGGCACCGCCCAGGATCAACGCCAGGTTCGGCTCGGCCAGCGCCGGCAACGCCAGCGGCATGCCGCCGATGCGCATCTGCGCGGCAAAGCGTTTCGGCCCGTAGGCTTCCAGCAATTGCACCGCCGGCAGGTTCAGCGAGCTGGACAGCGCCGTACTCGCCGGCACCGCCCCGGTAAAGCCCATGGAGAAATTGCCCGGCCGGTAATCGCCGTAGCGGCGCGGCACGTCCTGCAGCAGGGACTCGGAATGAATCAGGCCGTCGTCCAGGGCCATGCCATAGAGGAAGGGTTTCAAGGTGGAACCGGGCGAGCGCAGCGCGTTGATCATGTCCACATGGCCAAAACGCTTGGCATCATTGATATCCACCGAGCCGAGGTAGGCGCGCACGGCCATGGTTTCCTCCTCCACCACCAGGATCGCCGCCGAGGTATGTTCGGGCAAACGCGCACGCCAGCCCAGCAGCAGGTCTTCGAGGCGACGTTGCAGGGTGGCGTCCACGGTGGTGCGGATCAAGGGCGGGCTGTCCGGCCGGTTCAGGCGCCGCGCGAGCAAGGGGGCCAGGCTCGGTTCCAGGCGCGGCGCGAGCAGCAGCGGTTCTTCCAGGGCTTCATCGACCGCCGATTGCGGCCATACCTGGAACTCGGCGAGGCGGCGCAGCACTTTGTCCCGCGCCTGCTGCGCGCGTTGCGGGTGACGGTCCGGGCGCAGGCGGCTCGGTGCCTGGGGCAATACCGCGAGCAGGGCGGCTTCGGCGTGGGTCAGTTGCGCCGGGGATTTGCCCAGATAGGCCCAACTGGCCGCCGCCACGCCCTGCAGCGTGCCGCCGAAGGGCGCGCGGTTCAGGTACAGGGTGAGGATTTCGTCCTTGGACAGATGCCATTCCAACTGCGCGGTCCGCCAGAGCTGACGCAACTTGCCCTGCAGGGTGCGTGAATGCGGGTCGAGCAAGCGCGCCACCTGCATCGACAAGGTGCTGCCGCCCGACACCACCCGTGCGCCGGTCAGGTTCTGCCACGTCGCCCGCACCAGCGCCAACGGATTGACCCCGGGGTGGCGATAGAACCAACGGTCTTCGTAGGTCAGCACCGCGTCCAGGTAATACGGCGAGACTTCGCGGGTGTGCACCGGATAGCGCCACACGCCATCGGCATCGGCAAAGCGCCACAATGGCGTGCCATCCTCGGCCAGCACCACCCGGGCCAGGTCGTCCTGGGGCAACGGCAAGGGCCAGATACGGTCGGCCAGCCATAGCAGGGCAATGACCAACAACAGGCTCACCAGTGTCCAGCGAGCAACAAAACGCAAATTCAACCGGGCAAACCTCTATGCTTGCAGGGAACTCGCCTGTCGCAACAACGACCAAAGGCACAGTTACGCCCACCTTCTTAATCAGGACACGCACATGCAGGTAGAAAGCTTTTTCGAATGGTTGGGCCAGGCGCTCGGCTCCGTCATCCGCTTTATCGTCGACGGTCTGAGCGGCTTGTTCGGAGCCTTGACCCACGCCGGCGGCAACTTTATCGATGGCTTGTCGCGCACTCTGGGCATGGACACCTCGATCATCAGCATCATCACCCTGATTGTCGGGCTGCTCTTTTTGTACTCGGCGGTACGCGCCTTTATGCGCGCCTCGGTCATTATCGGGATCATCTGGCTGGTGCTGGGCCTGTGGTTGTTGAGCTGGGTTGTGCACTGATCACACTCCCTGTGGGAGGGGGCTTGCCCCCGATAGCGGTAGTTCAGTCAATGCATCGGGTGACTGACACACTGCCATCGGGGGCAAGCCCCCTCCCACATTGATCTCCCTTTCAACTTCAGCAATCAGCGGCCCTTGATCACCATATCTGCCGGGGTTTCGCCCACCGCCTGCCAGTTCGGCCGATACATCGACTCCACCTGGGGCGGCGGCACGCGGTAGGTGCCCGGTGTCACTGCACGTGCCAGGTACAGCAAGTGCGTGGTGGTGCCGTAACCGTCCAGGTTCATCGCCGCCACGTAGCGGTCATCACGAAATTCCTGATGCTTGAGCGACGCGTTCTGCATCGACTCACGCCATTCCTTCACCTGGCTGCTGGCGTTCTCCAGGCTGGCCGCGCTTTGGGCCAGGTTCTGGTTTTCCAGTTCCAGGCCGGCGGGCAGCAGGTCGACCACCAGGGCATCCGGTACGCGTTGCTTGGCGCTGACCGCTAAATGCACCAGCACCAGGTCGCCGCTGTTGAGGCTGCGCAGGTTCAGCGGCTGGCCGTTCATGCCCAGGTATTCACGACGGATGCTCAGGTTTTCACCGCCCGCTGCCGGTGGCACTTGTGGGTAACCGGAAATCGTCAGTTGCTGGTACACCGGCGTGTCCCCCTGATTGCTCAGGCTCAAGTCGCTGGTCAGCAGCTTGTCATCCAGTTGCAGGGTTGATTGCTGGTTGTTCAGTTCACGCACACCGCCACTGCCGGTCAGCGACACTTGCCAGTTCGCCTCTGGCTGGGCGAGCCCGAGCCGCCCGGCGAGGAACAGCGAATTACGCTCCTGGGTCGACAGATACGGGCTGGCCGCCAACTGGTCCGAGAGCGCGAACAGGCGTTCTTCGCGCTTGCCCTTGGCCAGGTCATTTTCTTCCAGCAACGCCAGGATCATCGCCTGATCGCGCAACGGGCTGCCGTAGTCG
Organism: Pseudomonas sp. 28 E 9; assembly: GCF_900004785.1. NCBI lineage: Bacteria > Pseudomonadati > Pseudomonadota > Gammaproteobacteria > Pseudomonadales > Pseudomonadaceae > Pseudomonas > Pseudomonas sp. 28 E 9. Next base: position 52,754 of record NZ_CVTK01000054.1, read on the forward strand.
GCCAGCCATTCCTTGGCGCTGCGCTGCGCGGCCAGGCCGGCGAGCAGCGCCTGGTCCGCACGCGGCTGGTCGCCCATTTTCTGCAGGGCAATGGCCAACTGCACCAGGGGCAAGCCGGAACGCGCATCGCTGCGTCGCTCGAAGATACTGCGCAAGGCCCCCAGCGGCGCCTGCTGACTGCGCGCCAAAACCATGCCGGCGTAGGCCTGCACGGCAAAACGGGTGTGTTCGGCGTTGTCGCTGTAGTCGACTTCGATCAGGTTGCGCTCCTGCACATAGCGCAGCAGACGCTCACTGGCTTTCTTCAGCGCCTCGGCCGGCACTGCAAAACCCTGGTCACGGGCGCGCAGCAGGAAGTCGGTGACATAGGCGGTCAGCCAATATTCTTCCTCGCCGTCGGCGCCCCACAAACCGAAGCTGCCGTTGTAGCGCTGCATGCCCAGCAGGCGTTCGATACCCAGCTCGATCTTGCGTTTACGCTCGGCATCCGGCTCGCCCTTGATGCTCAGGCGTTTAAGCAACGCGTCATCGGCGTAGAGCGATGGGTACAGGCCGCTGGCGGTTTGCTCCAGGCAACCGTAGGGATAGGCCTTGAGCGCGCTGATCTGCGCGCCGAGGTTCAACGGCGGTCGGCTGGACAGGCTCAACAGCGCCTCGCTGCCTGCGCTGTCGAACTGCTCCAGCGTGCCCGCAGGCAAGCTCCACGGCTGGTCCTTGAGTACGGCGCGGTAATGCTTGAGCAACGCAGGGTAGGCAGGGCGTACGCCCAGGGTCCATTCACGGCTGAACGGCGGCAGGTTTTCACCGGGCAGATCCAAACCGTTGACCGTCACCTTGACCTTGCCGTTGCCCAGGCCGCCCCAGGCTTTCACCGGGATACGCAGCGTGGTGCGCTGGCCTTGTTTCAACTCGACGCTGTGCGCGCCGCCGTTGACCAACTGCAACTGCCCTTCGGCGCTCAGTTGCACGTCCAGCTTCTGCGCCTTGCCCGACAGGTTGGACAGGTCCAGCGCCAACGTCGTCTCGTCACCCCCGGCCAGGAAGCGCGGGGCCGACAACTCGGCAATCAGCGGCGCGGCGATCACGGTCTTGGCTTCGGCCATGCCGTAACGGTCATCGCTCCAGGCCTGGGCCATCAGGCGCAACTCGCCGTTGAAATCCGGAATATCGACGCTGACTTCGCCCTCGCCCTGCTCGTTGAGCGTCACCGGTGCGCTTTGCAGGGCGACGATGGTCACGCTGGTGTCCGGGCGCTTGCCGCCCTTGGCCAGTGCCGCATCGCCCCCGAACGCCAGGCTGGCCAGACGGCCCTGGCCGGCTTCGATCAACTGGCCGTAGATGTCGAACTGGTCCACGCCGTAGGCCTTGCGGCCGAACAGGCTGGAGTACGGGTCGGGTGTGGGGTATTCGGTGATATTGAGGATGCCCACGTCCACTGCGGCCACCAGCACATGCACCTGTTTGGGCACACTGCCGTCGGCGTTTTTGGCGGCGATCTTCACCGTCAGCGGCTGTTTGGGGCGCATTTTTTCCGGCACCGTCAGCGTCAGGCCAAGCTTGCGCTGGGTACGGTCCAACGGCAGATGCAGCAGGCCCACCGCGCGTTTGGGGGTGATATTGGCTTTGCGCTCGCCGGGGCGGATCACCAGCGCGCTCACGTACAGGTCATGCCGCGACCACTTCGGGTCGAGCTTCACGGCAAAGCTCTTGCCTTCGGCCGGCACGTCGATTTCCTGCCACCACAGCGGCCCCTCGGCGGACTCAACCAGCAGGTAGCCTTTACCGGCCGCCGGCGGCGTGACGGTGACGTTGGCGGTGTCGCCATCGGCATAGGCGGGTTTATCCAATGCCAGCTTGACCTGATCGGGGCGCACAGCGCCGCCTTCGGTGTTGTCCTGGGCCTGGTAGCCGGCCCAGAAGCGCAGGCTGCTGATCAAGCCGGTCTGCGGGTCTTCGACCTCGACGCGGTAGGGGCCCCACTCCACCTGGAAGCTGACCTTGGCGGTGTCGCCGGCCTTGATGTCGAGGGTTTGTTCGTCAAGGTTGAGGAATTTCTCGTTGTAGTGATAGCTCCAGCCATCATTGTCCGAGTAGTTCCAGTAATAGTCGCGGCGCTCACGCACCAGACGCACCTTGAGGTTCTGCGCGGCAAGTTTCTGGCCGTCCTGGTTGGCCACCAGCACTTCGAATTCCGCCGGGCCGTCGCCGTTGGTTTCAGTGCCGTCAAACAGCCCGCGCAGGCCGGGCAACTGCTCGGCCGGCCAGATCGGCTGTACCAGACGCCGGGTGATCGGCCGCCCGCCCGACTCCTGCAGACTGGCCTGCACGATCAATTGCAGGGGCGACTTGGCCTCGGCCCATTTGCTTTCCAGGGTCAGTTCTTCCTGGCCCTTGGCGTCCAGCGTGCTTTCGTCCAGCTCGAAATCCTGGCTCAGCTCTTCTTCGGTGACCGAGCCGAACTGGTAGCCCGGCAAGCTTTTGACCGCCTCGCGCAGCGGGCGCACATAGACCTGCCCGCTGACCCGGTTGCCCGAGGCCGGCGCGCCGTACAGATAACGGCCATTGACCTGGATGACCGCGTCATCCGCCGGGCTCAGTGGCGTGTCACTGCCCTTGAGCTCCAGCGCCAGGCGCTCGGGCAGGAAGTCTTCGACGAGGAATTCATACAGCTGCGGCTTGCCATCGCCCAGGTCGAATACCAGCTGCCAGCGCCCGGTCGGTGCTTCGCCGGCCAGTTGCAGCGGGTATTGATAGAGACCGGAGGCGTCGGCCTCCCACACGAATTTGCGGCTGACCTGCTCATCGGGGCGCCGCACTTCGACGCTCACCGGCTGCGGCTTGACGGCGTTGCCGTCCTTGTCGCGCAACAGGGCGTTGAGCAGCACGGTTTCACCGGGGCGATACAGGTCACGCGGGCCGAACACAAAGAACTGCAACGGGTGCGACGGCTGCCCACCGATATCGAACTCGGCCAGGTCCAGCGCGGCACTGTCCAGACGCAGCAAACTGGTTTGTTCACCCTGCTTGGCCAGCAACACCTGGGCTTTTTTCGGCAGCGGCAACTCGGCGTGGCCACCGTCTTCGGTCTTGCCCTGGCCGAGTACGCGGCCTTCGGCATCGAGGATTTCCAGTTCGACGCCGTTCAACGCCTTGCCACCTTCCAGCGCCTGGGTAAACACATCCAGGCGATTGGCGTAGCGGTGCACCGACAGGCCGATATCACTCAAGGTAAACAGCGTGGCCGGTTGCGAATAGTTGTAGGTGCCCGAGGCACGCATCACCGCCAGGTACACACCCGGCTGCTGCAATTGCTTGAGGCCGGCGATCGGCAGCAGCAGGGTCTCGCGGGTGTTGCGCGCCGGGTTGAGGTCAAAACGGCCGCCGTAGACCAGGTCGGCCATCGGCAGCAATTCGCGGGATTCGTAACTTTGCAGGCTGGTGTTGCGCCCCCACTGCGCCAGGAACGCCGGCAGGGACTCGGCCTTGATCCGGAAGAATTCAACGTCGATCTTGTCGACGTTCAGCGCGATCACCGGCAGGCCCTCAGCCAGGCGCGTGGGCAACAGCGTGCCACGGCTGGCGAAGCCGACGGTGGCTTGCAGATCGCGGGTTTCCAGGCGAGCGGTGTATTCGGCGGCGAGCAGGTTGTCGTTGACCGCCTTCACCCCGGCATCCACCGTCAGCACCAACTTGCGCTGCGGCTCCAGGTGGCGCAGGCGCAATTCCATCAAGTTATCGGAAAGCTCCCAGGCGCCATCGACCTTGCCCGACTTGCTGTCGACCAAATGGACTTTGTCGGCGAACTTCTGATCCGGGTCCAGGGGAATGGAAAAACTCACCGACAGGGTGCTGGCCCCGTCCAACTGCACCTCGGACACATCCACCACGCTTAACTCACGCCCGGCGTACCGCTGCTTCAACGCCGCCACATCCACCGCCGCCTTGGCCGGCTTGGGCGCCACACTCGCCGCCGGGGCAGAGGGCGCGGACGGTTTATCGGAAGAATCGCAGGCGCTCAGCAGGGCCAGCGCACAGGCCAGGAACAATCCTTTGTTAAGCATGGGGCACTCGTAGTCAGAGGGGACCGGGGAGGTGAACTATATATCAGCGCCGCTCAAGCTGCTGCGCAGCCGATCACATTGACCGACGGAGGGCGGGTTGGTTTCTAAGGGCGCTTGAAACCAAGCCAAATCCCACAGCCACTGAAGATTAAAATGTGGGAGGGGGCTTGCCCCCGATAACGGTACATCAGCAACAAATCAGTTGCCTGACGCATCTACCCAACTCTGTAGCCCCAACCGTAACCACGATGCGAAGCGAGTCGCTTTTGATCTTGATCTCAGGCGCCCCGTTAAACCACGCTGGCCGAACGCAGGCTTGAATCCGTGGGCAACCCGGCAGGACGCCGGGTTAGCCGCCCCGCGCCATGGATGGCGCGTGGCGGCGGCCCACGGATTCAAGCCTGCGTTCGGGCACACCGAGCCTAAGCGAGGTGCCGAGTGGTGGGGCAAGAGCGTTTTGCTTACTTTTGCGCTTTTCAAAAGTGAGCCGCTGTAAAAGCGGAACCCATAGCAGCCGTGACCGCAGAAACGGATATGTACTCGGTCTGATCCAGCATCCTGGTCGGCTCTGAGGCCGCCATCGGGGGCAGCCCCCTCCCACCTTTGGACCGGGATCGACACAACATCCTGGTCGGCCCAGAGGCCGCCATTGGGGGCAAGTCGAATCGTCGCACCGTCCCTCCACATTGGATCTGCCGTGGGGTTAATGGCCGGTTACAATGGCGCTCCACCTAGGAGCCCTCATGACCGCCCTGCTCGCCGACTGGCGCCACCGCCCCACCCATCGCCGTGTCTGGGCCCTGGCCGCGCCGATGATCCTGTCGAATATCTCCGTGCCGCTGGTGGCCCTGGTCGACAGCATGGTCATCGGCCATCTGCCCCACGCCCACCAACTGGGCGCCGTGGCCGTCGGCGCCAGCCTGTATACCTTCCTCGCCTGGGCCATGGGCTTCTTGCGCATGGGCTCCACCGGCTTTGCCGCCCAGGCCGCCGGGCGCAATGACGGCGCGGCATTGCGCCAGGTGCTGCTGCAAGGTCTGCTGCTGGCGCTGGGACTGGCCATGTTGCTGGGCAGCGTGGGCATTCCACTCAGCCACCTGGCGCTCGAGTGGATGCAACCCTCGGCCGAACTGAACCAACTGACCCGGGAATTCTTCCATACGCGCCTGTTCGGCCTGCCCGCCGCCCTTGCCAGCTATGCGCTGGTCGGCTGGTTCCTCGGCACCCAGAACGCCCGTGCGCCGTTGGCGATCCTGCTGACCACCAACCTGGTCAATATCGCGCTGAACCTGTGGTTCGTTCTGGGCCTGGATTGGGGCGTGGTCGGCTCCGCCCGCGCCTCGGTGATTGCCGAGTGGACCGGTGCCCTGCTCGGCCTGGCCCTCACCCAAAAAGCCCTGCGCGCCTACCCTGGGCATATCGCCTGGACCGCGCTCAAGCTGTGGCAAAGCTGGCGCCCATTGCTGGCGGTAAACCGCGACATCTTTATCCGCAGCCTGGCGTTGCAGTCGGTGTTTTTCATGATCACCGTACAGGGCGCGCGGCTGGGGGATGCGACCGTGGCGGCCAATGCGCTGTTGCTCAACGGCCTGCTGCTGACGGCACACGCCCTGGACGGCCTCGCTCACGCTGTCGAGGCCCTGTGCGGCCACGCCATCGGCGCACGTGACCGCCAGGCGTTAAGGCGATCATTGGTGGTTGCCTGTGGTTGGTCGCTGATCGCCAGCGTCGGTTTCGCCCTGCTGTTCACCTTCGGCGGCCACCTGTTTATCGCCATGCAAACAGACATTCCCAGCGTGCGCGAAACCGCCGACCGCTACCTGCCCTACCTTGCGGTATTGCCGTTAATTGCGGTGTGGAGTTATGTGCTCGATGGATTGTTTATCGGCGCCACGCGGGCGCGGGAAATGCGCAATGGGATGTTGCTGACGGTGCTGCTGGTGCTGCCGCTTGCCTGGGCATTGCAGGGGCTGGGCAACCACGGGTTATGGATCACCTTCCTGCTGTTCATGGCGGTGCGCAGTTTGACCCTGTGGGCAATTGCCTGGCGCCTGAATCGGCAATGGCTGTGGCTCGGAGCCAACTGAAAAAACGCAATCCAAATGTGGGAGGGGGCTTGCCCCCGATAGCAGTACATCAGCAACAAATCAGTTGCCTGACACTCCGCTATCGGGGGCAAGCCCCCTCCCACATTTTTTTACGAGGACAGGTAGGAAGAACGGGTCAGGCCCAAGCGCAAGGCGTCCAGGAACTGGGTACGTTCCGACGCGCTGATCTTCGCACTCGCACACTTGTCACGGTAATGCGTCATCAATTCCTCCGGCGACAAGTGCACATAGCGCAGCATGTCTTCGATGGTGTCGTGAGTCTCGATACCGGCGCTGTACACCGAACCGTCTTCACGCTGGTAGATGTTCACCGAGTCGGTGTCACCGAACAGGTTGTGCATATCGCCGAGGATTTCCTGATACGCGCCGACCAGGAAGATGCCCAGCAGGTAGTCTTCGCCCTCGTTCAAGGCATGCACCGGCAGGCTGGTCTCGATGCTCTGCTCGTCGACGTACTGCTTGATCTTGCCGTCGGAGTCGCAGGTCAGGTCTTGCAGCACGGCGCGGCGCAGCGGCTCTTCGTCGAGGCGATGCAGCGGCAGAATCGGCAGTACCTGGCCGATGGCCCAGGTGTCCGGCAGGCTCTGGAATACCGAGAAGTTGCAGATGTACTTGTCGGCCAGCTTGTCGTTGAGTTCGTCCAGCACCTGGCGGTGCGAGCGCTGGCGAGCCTTGAGCGAGTTGTGCAGGCGACGGCACACCGCGAAGTAGCACTGTTCGGCCAGGGCTTTTTCGGCCAGGGTCAGCTTGCCGTCGGCGTACTGGGTAGCCACGTCGCTCATGTAGTGAGTGGCGCGCCAGTAGGTTTCGGTGACCATCTCGATATCGGTAGGGCCCAGCAGGTCCACCAGCCATTGCACGGTTTCCGGCAGGCTTTCCTTGTTTTCGATGGTCGGGATTTCGTCGTTGTGTTTCTCGACGTCGGTCACCTGCACCACCAGCATGGCGTGGTGGGCGGTCAGCGAACGGCCACTCTCGGAGAAGATGTGCGGATGCGGCAGGCTCTGCGCGTCGCAGAACTCCTTGAGCATGCCCACCACCACGCCGGCGTAGTCGTCCATGTCGTAGTTGATCGAGCTGGCGTTGCGCGAGTGGGTACCGTCGTAGTCCACGCCCAGGCCGCCGCCCACGTCGATGTGGTCCACCGGCAGGCCAAGGTTGCGCAGTTCGCCGTAGTAACGAATGGCTTCCTTGAACCCGTGCTGGTAGTCGGCCAGGTTGGCGATCTGCGAACCCATGTGAAAGTGCAGCAGGCGGATGCCCTGGTCCAGGCCGGCCGCGCGGAAACGCTCGACCACCGACAGCAGCTGCGCCGCCGACAGACCGAACTTGGACTTCTCGCCACCGGTGTCCGCCCACTTGCTCGAGGCCAGGGACGACAGGCGCACACGCAAGCCCACCTGCGGCTTGACCTTGAGGCTGGCGGCCTCTTCGATCACCAATTCAACTTCGGATTCTTTCTCGATCACGATAAACACATTGTGGCCGAGCTTCTGGCCCATCAGCGCCAGGCGGATGAATTCACGGTCCTTGTAACCGTTGCAGACAATGGTGCCGCCCTTCGGCGCCAGGGCCAGCACGGCCAGCAGCTCCGGCTTGGAGCCGGCTTCCAGGCCGATGGAGACGTTCTGGGTGGCGATGATGTTCTCGATCACCGCTTCCTGCTGGTTCACCTTGATCGGGTACAGCGCGGTGTACTGGCTCTGGTACTCCAGGCGTTCGATGTTCGAATCGAAGGCACCGGTGAGCTGGCGTACACGGTCTTGCAGGATATCGGGGAAGCGCACCAGCAGCGGCAACGACAGGCCGCTTTTGCGCAGCTCGTCGACTTGCTCGTACAGATCGACAGGCGTGCTGTTCGGACCGTTCGGACGGACTTCTACGCGACCGGCTTCATTGATCGCGAAATAACCGGCCCCCCAATGGCGAATCCCGTAAACACTGCGGCTGTCCGCAACTGTCCATTGGCTGCCATCGTCTTTGCGTGTGCGTCGTACGGACATCGAAGTCCCCTATAAATGAAGGCGAAGGCGCCACCTCAAGCGGAGGCTGGCGCAGTCTAAAGAATGAAAATGACGATTTGCCTGTAAGGGAGGTAGACCTCGCTCGCAGGGCAGAGTTTAGACACAGGCCGGGAAGAGGCTTTCAGCCACCGGACTTCTTGGCCTTGTAACCGAGCTTGATCAGCTCGGCCAACAGCAGTTCGACATGCTCGCCCTGGATCTCGATGACCCCATCTTTCAACGCGCCACCGGTGCCACAGCGCTTTTTCAGCGTGGTGGCCAGTTCCTTGAGCGCCTCTTCGGCCAGCGGCACACCGGTGATGGTGGTCACCGTCTTGCCGCCACGGCCTTTGCTCTCGCGGCGTACGCGGGCAATGCCGTCGCCTTCGGGAATCAGGGTTTGTTTGCAGGTGCACGAATCCACGGGCTGACGGCAGTCCGGGCAGTGTCGACCTGCATCGGTGGAAAATACCAGGCCACCCAGGGCGGCGAAGGATGCGGCTTTCTTGGCCACCGGCAATCCTCTAGGGGATGAAAAGTGGCGCAGTGTAACGGCAAAAAGCCAAGTTGCTAAGGGCCAAATGGCGCCATTTCATGCAACTTTAGCGACGCAACGCCAGATAGCGCCGCAGGCCTTCTTGCGCGTCCGGGCAGTAAGGCTTGTGTCTGGCCTCGCTCAACACCGTTTCAATCGGCAGGAAGCGCGCTTCCATGACTTCTTCGGGCTGCAGGCACAGTGGCCCGTCCCATACCGCCGAGTAGGAGGTGCACCAAAGCCTGCTGTCGCCGTCTTCGAAATAGAAATGGTCATGTTCGATCAATTCCACGCCGCTGACGCCCAGTTCTTCGGCAAGCTCACGGGCCGCCGAATCGGCATAGGTTTCCCCTGCCGCAACCATCCCGCCCGCTGCCGTGTCCCAGAACCCGGGGTACAGCGCTTTGCTCAGGGTGCGCCGATGCACACACAGCTCGCCCCTGGAGTTGAACAGAAAGATAAAGGTGCAGCGGCCAATCAGCCCGCGGTTGCGCAGGTCGGACCTGACGAGGTTGCCGAGCGGGTTGTCGTTCTCGTCAACCCACTGGATCAGTTCAGCATCGGAGGCTACCCGGTGGGCGGCCTCCTTTTGAGTCGCGTCCATCATCAACCCTGATTGAGGAGCTGACGCAAATCGATCACTGCAGCGTTGGCCCGGGAAATGTAGTTGGCCATTACCAGCGAATGGTTCGCCAGTACCCCGAAGCCGCTGCCGTTGAGAATCATCGGGCTCCACACCGGTTCCTGCGAGGCCTCCAGCTCACGAATGATCTGGCGCACGCTGACGGTGGCGTTTTTCTTGGCCAGCACGTCGGCAAAATCGACTTCGATGGCGCGCAGCAGATGGGACAGTGCCCATGCCTGGCCACGGGCCTCGTAGAACACGTTGTCGATCTGCATCCAGGGGGTTTCCACCACTTCTTCATCGACCTGCGGCACTTCACCCGGCGCCAGCGCTTCGGTTTTCAGCGCGGTGTTCAGCTTCACGCGGCCCACACTGGCCGACAGGCGCTGCGACAGCGAACCCAGACGGGTGGCGACGTCGCCCAGCCAGTTATTCAGGTTGTCGGCGCGGGCATAGAACAGCGCGCCCTTCTGGTTAGGGTCGGACAGGCGTGCTTCGTAGCGGCTCAGGGAATTGATGCCTTCCTGATATTCCGACTCGCTGGACGGCAGCACCCAGCTCTTGTTGTCAAAGTTGAAACGCGGCTCGGCCTTGGCCAGGTCAGCGTCTTCAGCCGACTGCGACTGGGAACGGGCGAAATCCTTGCGCAGGGCGCGGGTCAGGTCGCGTACCTGCACCAGCACGCCGTACTCCCAGCTCGGCATGTTGTCCATCCACAGGCCTGGCGGGAAACGGTCATTGGAAATATAGCCGCCGGGCTTGTTCAGCAAGGTGCCGACCACGTTTTTCAGGGTTTCGACGGTGGTGTAGCCGATCACCATCTGCTTGCCTTCCTTCTCGGCGGCAAGCTGGGCGTTTTGCTGGACCGGAAACAACGCCGGCTCCTGACTCCAATACCAACCCAGGCCACCAGTGACCAGCAGGTACAAGCAAATCACGCTGAGCAAGGCGCGGCTCATGAGCAGGTTGCGAACGTAGCTGCGGTTGGCCGACTTGGGCTCAGGGGCGGGGCCTTTGGCACTGCCTTCACGGTTTTTCCAGTCCAGCATGGCGATATCCTTTCAATCACTTGAGTTCATGCACATCAATTGTCCGGGTGCGGTCAAACACTCCGACCACAACCCTACCCCATCGTGCCCATCGGTGCGGCGCTTTTAAAGCAGACTGGCGCATACCCGAGGGTGAACTATAAAGGATGCACGCTTTTTACACAGCGCGACCACGAGGTCAAAAAATGAATACCGCCGACGCGTACTTAATTGACGTATGACACTCATACAATAGAAAAGAGGTGCTAGCATAGGGCCACTAGTCGACCTCAGCATGCACCCTCACAGTAGTCAGGATATGACCGAGTCAGAAGACCCCAGCCGCGAGCGTCTCAAGCAGCATTTTGCCCAGCGGGTAATTCATCAGGCACGTCAAATTCTTGAGATCTGGCAGCGCCTGCAACGCAGCGAATGGTCGAACGCCGACTTCTCCGAGCTCAGCGAAGCCAATCTGCGCCTGCTGCGCTTTGCCGAGCGTTTTGAACAGCCCGAGCACTGCCAACTGGCCCAGCACATTGGCGAGTCCCTCAAGGCCGTGGACGAAAACCGTGGCCGCCTGAGCAGCCACCTGATCACCGAACTCAACCGCTTGATGCAGCGCCTGTCGCGCACCGGGCTGCGCCAGGGCGATCAACTCGAGCAAACCCTGCTGCCGCCGATGCGCAAACCGATCTACGTCATGCTGGCCGACCATGACCGCGCCGAGCGCCTGGCCAAGCAGTTGGAATTCTTCGGCATGAGCGCGCAGTCCCTGGACAGCGTCGCAGCGTTTCGCGCCTCCATGGCCGAGCGCCTGCCGTCGGCCATCGTGATGGACGTGGACTTCTGCAGCCCCGGACTGGGGCTCAAACTGGCCGCCGAAGCCCAGCAGGGCCTGGAGCAAAAGCTGCCGCTGCTGTTTTTCAGCCTGCATGAAACCGACACGCCGACGCGCCTGGCCGCCGTGCGCGCCGGCGGCGAAGAATTCCTCACCGGCACGCTGGAAGCCTCAAGCCTGCTGGAAAAGATCGAAGTGCTGACCTGCGTCGCTCAATACGAGCCGTATAAAGTGCTGATCATTGACGACTCCCGTGCCCAGGCCTTGCATACCGAGCGCCTGCTCAACAGCGCCGGCATCGTCACCCGCACCTTGATCGAGCCGATCCAGGCCATGGCCGAGCTGGCGGACTTCCAGCCCGACCTGATCATCCTCGACATGTACATGCCCGCCTGCACCGGCACCGAGCTGGCCAAGGTGATTCGCCACAACGACCGCTATGTCAGCGTGCCGATCATCTACCTGTCGGCCGAAGACGACCTGGACAAACAGCTCGACGCGATGAGCGAAGGCGGTGACGACTTCCTGACCAAGCCGATCAAGCCGCGCCATCTGATCACCACCGTGCGCAACCGCGCGGCGCGCGCGCGCAACTTGAAGGCGCGGATGGTGCGCGACAGCCTGACCGGGCTGTACAACCACACGCATATCCTGCAATTGCTCGAAGACTGCAGCTTCCGCGCCCGTCGCGAAAACAAGCCGCTGAGCTTCGCCATGCTGGATATCGACCACTTCAAGCGGGTCAATGACAGCCACGGCCACCCCATGGGCGATCGCGTCATCAAGAGCCTGGCCCTGTTCCTCAAGCAGCGCCTGCGCAAGACCGATTACATCGGCCGCTATGGCGGTGAGGAATTTGCCATCGTAATGCCCGACACCGACCTCGAATCGGCCTGCAGGGTGCTGGACGACATTCGTGGGCGCTTTGCGGAAATCCACTACCCGGCCCAGCCACAGGACTTATGGTGCACCTTCAGTGCCGGGTTGGTGGAACTGTGCGACGGCTCCGACGGCCTGATGATGGCCGCCCAGGCCGACGAGGCGCTGTACCGTGCCAAGCATGCCGGACGCAACCGCGTGCAGGCGGCTCGCCCATCAAAGCAAAGTGCCATCTTTTCACCGGAATTCACTGAATCGGTCATAAGGTTGTAATAGAAACGCAATAACTTCAGGCACTTATCTTTTGCTGTCGGTTGAAACCACGCATGCGCCTGAAGCTGCTGACCAATCTCAATACCCTTCTTCTGGTTGCCGTGTGCCTGGCACTTGGCGCGACGCTGTGGTGGTCGCAACGAGCACTGGAGCGCCCGTACCTGTTGATGGAGCGCTATCTGGGGCTGTCCCAGGCCTTTGAGAACCAGACCGCACGCAATATCGACGACTACCTGGCCAGCGGCGATGCCCTGCGGTTGAGCAGCGCCGGCCAGAGCCTGGAAAGCCTGTTGCAGCAGCTCGACTCACTGCCGCCCGAGTTGGCGCAAAGCCTGCGCCCCAGCCTTGCGGACCTGGATGCCTTCAGCAAAACCGACCTGCTCGCCGCCGGTAAACTGGCCGGCGACCCGCAAGCGCTGCTGCTGCAAGCCGAACGCGAACTGGGGGCGAACCTGGAGCAACTGAGCCAGTACGCCGGCGCGGCCAATTCTGCGGACGCCGCGCGCTACCTGCCGCCGCTGCTGGCGGCCTCGCAACACTTGGGCAAGTTGTCCCTGGCGCGCGAAAAACTGGTCAGCAGCGGGCGCGCCGAGCTGGCCGATGACGTCGAGCGTGAAATCGCCAACATCCGTAGCCAGGCCGACCTGCTGGCACAACTGCCGTTACTGGGCGTGAAGGCCAGCGCCGAATCCAGCACCGACGATTTTTCCGCCTTGATGGGTCTGGAAAACACTGAAAAAACCGAAGCGCTGGACACCGGCGTTGACCTCAAGCGTGAACTCAACGGCCTGTTGACCCGCTACCCCGCCGAACTCAAGCGCACCCGCGAACAGATCCAGCAACGCGCCGACCTCGCCGCCGCCGCCCGCACCAAGATCACCGGTGTGCGCCAAGCCATCGCCGGCCTGGAGCCGGTGGTGCGCGCGCAACACGCCAGCATCCAGGGCGAAGTGCGCCTGATACAAGGGCTGATGATTGGCCTGATCCTGCTGATTGCCCTGTTGATCGACACCTTGCAGCGTCGCCTGGCGCGGGTGCTGACCGCCCTCGCCCCGGCACTGTCCACCTGGGCCGAAGGCAACTTCAGCCAGCCGATCGGCCTGGGCAGGACCAACCGCGAACTGCGCGATATCGAAGCCTCGCTCAACCGCCTGCGCGCTTATCTGGTGGACCTGGTCGGCACGATTCGCGGCAACGCCGAAGAAGTCGCCGGCAGCAGCCGCGCCCTTGCCGAACTGAGCAGCGGCCTGCACGACGGCGCCGAACGCCAGGCCGGGGATACCGCGCAGATCCGTGACTCCCTGGGCGAACTGGAAGCGACCATCCAGCAAGTGGCGGGCGATGCCAGCCAGGCCGCTGGCGCCAGTCGCAGTGCCGGCATCGCCGTGGAACAAGGCCAGCGCGTCATCGGCCTGAGCCTGACCGGGTTGCACGCCCTGGTGGGAGAAGTGCAGCAAAACGCGCAGATGATCGAGAAACTTGCCGAAGAATCCGCCACCATCGGCGGCGTGCTCACGGTGATCCGCTCGATCGCCGACCAGACCAACCTGCTGGCGCTCAATGCCGCTATCGAAGCCGCCCGCGCCGGTGAGGCCGGCCGGGGTTTTGCCGTAGTCGCCGATGAAGTACGCACCCTGGCCCAGCGCACAGCCGGCGCCACCGCCGAAATCCAGGGCTTGATCAGCAGCCTGCAAAGCGCCGCCCACCAATCGGTGCAAGGCATGCGTGCGCAAGTCGAGCACGCCGAAGCCACCGCCGAGCAAGCCCAGGCCGCCGATGGCGCGCTGGACGAAATCGTCGGGGCGATCCAGACCATTTCCGAGACGGCGGTGCGCATCGCTGACGTGACTGCGCAGCAAAGCGGGGCCGTGAGTGAAATTCGCGATAACAGTGAGCGCATTCACCAACTGGGCGAGGACAACCTGCTGCGTATCGGCCAGGGACGCAGCCAGGGCGAACACCTGCTGGTGCTGGGCGGGCAGCTCAACACGGCGGTGCAGGCCTTCCGCGTCTGATCTCCCCTCCAGTGGAGATCAAAATGTGAGAGGGGGCTTGCCCCCGATAGCCACAAGTATCTACACAACTCTGTAGCGCCCAACCGTAACCACGATGCGAAGCGAGTCGCTCTTGATCTTGATCTGCTTTTGATCTCAGGCGCCCCGTTAAACCACGCTGGCCGAACG
>NZ_CVTK01000054.1:67871-194596 GCF_900004785.1 Pseudomonas sp. 28 E 9
GCTTACTTTTGCGCTTTTCAAAAGTGAGCCGCTGTAAAAGCGGAACCATTAGCAGCCGTGACCGAAGAAACGGATATGTACTCGGTCTGATCCAGCATCCTGGTCGGCCCAGAGGCCGTCATCGGGGGCAAGCCCCCTCCCACATGGAATCCCCCGCGATTTCACGACTGTATTACCCATGACCGAATCCCAACTCACAGTCACAAATTTCGCGCTATCCTCGCTAATCGTGCTGGCTACTGCATAGAACTGGACAGTCACAAAGGCTTTGCGGCATAGTCGCCGGGTTCTGCGCTACCCCAACCAATAACAAGGAACAGCCGATGGCGACCTTACTGGTTCTTCACGGACCCAACCTGAACCTGCTCGGCACCCGTGAACCGGGCGTCTACGGGGCAGTGACGCTGGAGCAGATCAACCTCGATCTGGAACAGAGGGCCCGTGTTGCCGGCCACCATTTGCTCTACCTGCAAAGCAATGCCGAGTATGAATTGATTGATCGCATCCACGCCGCGCGCGGCGAAGGCGTGGACTTTATTCTGATCAATCCCGCCGCTTTCACGCATACAAGCGTTGCATTACGTGACGCGCTGCTGGCGGTGAGCATCCCATTCATCGAAGTGCATTTATCGAACGTGCACAAACGCGAAGCTTTCCGCCATCACTCTTACTTCTCCGATGTAGCGGTAGGAGTGATCTGCGGCCTTGGCGCCAGCGGTTACCGACTGGCCCTGGAGGCCGCCCTGGAACACGTTGAAGAACAGGCTAAACGCCCCTGACCGACCCTTGGGAGTTGATGATTCATGGATATCCGTAAAGTTAAGAAACTGATCGAACTGCTGGAAGAATCCGGTATCGACGAGCTGGAAATCAAGGAAGGCGAAGAGTCCGTACGGATCAGCCGTCACAGCAAGACCCCGGCCCAACAGTTCTACGCACCCCAGATGCAAGCACCGGCGCCAGCCGCTGCCGCACCTGCCGCCGCCGCTCCAGCCGCAGCACCTGCGGCCCCGGCAGCCCCTGAGCTGAACGGTTTCGTGGTCAAGTCGCCAATGGTCGGTACCTTCTACCGCACCCCGGCACCGACCTCGCCGGCCTTCGTTGAAGTGGGCAAGACCGTGAAAGTGGGCGACACCATCTGCATCGTGGAAGCGATGAAGATGATGAACCACATCACTGCGGAAAAAGCCGGCGTCATTGAATCCATCCTGGTAGAAAACGGTCAGCCGGTTGAGTACGACCAGCCGCTGTTCACCATCGTTTGAACCGCGGAGCACCTTCGATGTTGAAACCTGCGAAGAAACTGCAAAAAGTCCTGATCGCCAACCGCGGCGAGATCGCGCTGCGTATCCTGCGCGCCTGTAAGGAAGAGGGCATCAAGACCGTCGCTGTTTACTCGACGGCCGATACCGAATTGATGCACGTGAAACTGGCGGACGAAAGCATCTGCATCGGCCCGCCACTGGCCACGAACTCGTACCTGAAAGTCTCGAACATCATCGCGGCCGCTGAAGTGACCGGCGCTGATGGCATCCACCCGGGCTACGGCTTCCTCGCGGAAAACGCCGATTTCGCCGAACAGGTGGAAAAATCCGGCTTCGCCTTCATCGGCCCTAAAGCCGAAACCATCCGCCTGATGGGCGACAAGGTTTCGGCCAAGGACGCCATGATTGCAGCCGGCGTGCCCACCGTTCCTGGCTCCGACGGCCCGTTGCCGGAAGACGAGGAAACCGCGCTGCGCATTGGTCGCGAAGTCGGTTACCCGGTGATCATCAAGGCCGCCGGTGGTGGTGGTGGTCGCGGCATGCGCGTGGTGCACAAGGAAGAAGACCTGATCGAAGCCGCCAAGCAGACCCGCTCCGAAGCGGGTGCCTGGTTCGGCAACCCGATGGTCTACCTGGAGAAGTACCTGACCAACCCACGTCACGTGGAAGTGCAGGTACTGTCCGACGGCCAGGGCCACGCGATCCACCTGGGTGACCGCGATTGCTCGCTGCAACGTCGTCACCAGAAGGTCCTGGAAGAAGCGCCGGCACCGGGTCTGGACGAAAAGGCCCGCCAGGAAGTCCTGGCGCGCTGCGTCAAGGCGTGCATCGACATCAACTACCGTGGCGCCGGTACCTTCGAGTTCCTCTACGAGAACGGCCGTTTCTACTTCATCGAGATGAACACTCGTGTGCAGGTAGAGCATCCGGTTTCGGAGATGGTCACCGGTATCGACATCGTCAAGGAGATGCTCAGCATCGCCGCCGGCAACGTGCTGTCCTTCACCCAGGATGACGTGAAGATCCACGGCCACTCCCTGGAGTGCCGCATCAACGCCGAAGACCCGCAAACCTTCATGCCGAGCCCTGGCCTGGTCAAGCATTTCCACGCGCCCGGCGGCAACGGCGTACGTGTGGATTCGCACCTGTACAGCGGCTACAAGGTTCCGTCCAACTACGACTCGCTGATCGGCAAGCTGATCACCTGGGGCGCGACCCGCGACGAGGCCATGGCCCGCATGCGCAACGCCCTGGACGAAATCGTGGTCGACGGCATCAAGACCAACATCCCGCTGCATCGGGACCTGGTTCGTGATGAAGGCTTCTGCGAAGGTGGTGTGAACATTCACTACCTGGAACACAAGCTGGCCAACCAGTAAGTGCTCCACCCAACAAAGCCGCCTTCGGGCGGTTTTGTTGTTTGTGCACCCCAACTTTCAGGCCATACACAGTCCAAATGTGGGAGGGGGCTTGCCCCCGATAGCGGTGGATCAGTTACAGATATTGAGACTGACACACTGCAATCGGGGGCAAGCCCCCTCCCACATTTGATCTGTGCAGGTCGTCTTCTGCCGTTCGCTCGCGTAAACTTGCGCGCTTTCGCGGCCTACGCGCTGCACACTCATTTTTTTCAAAGGTGCCCGCCATGCCTTGGCTGCAAGTTCGTCTCGCCATCAGCCCGGAACAAGCCGAAACCTACGAAGACGCTTTCCTCGAAGTCGGCGCCGTGTCGGTGACTTTCATGGATGCCGAAGACCAGCCGATCTTCGAACCGGAACTCAACACCACCCCGCTGTGGTCCCACACCCATCTGCTGGCCCTGTTCGAAGACGGCACCGATGCCGACGCCGTGCTGGCGCATATGGAATTGCTCACCGGCGGCCCGCTGCCCGAGCATCACAGCGAAGTGATCGAAGACCAGGACTGGGAACGCAGCTGGATGGATAACTTCCAGCCCATGCGCTTCGGCCAGCGCCTGTGGATCGTACCAAGCTGGCACGCCGCACCCGAGCCGGAGGCCGTCAACCTGCTGCTGGACCCGGGCCTGGCGTTCGGCACCGGCACTCACCCCACCACCGCGCTGTGCCTGGAATGGCTGGACGGCCAGGACCTGACTGACTGCAACGTGCTCGACTTCGGCTGCGGCTCGGGGATCCTGGCGATCGCCGCCCTGCTGTTGGGCGCCAACGAAGCCGTGGGCACCGATATCGACGTGCAAGCGCTGGAAGCTTCCCGCGATAACGCCGGGCGCAATCACATTGCTGAAGGCAAATTCCCACTCTATCTGCCTGAGGACCTGCCCCAGGTGCAGGCCGATGTGCTGGTCGCCAATATTCTCGCCGGCCCGCTGGTTTCACTGGCGCCGCAGTTGTCGAGCCTGGTCAAGCCGGGCGGGCGCCTGGCGCTGTCGGGCATCCTCGCCGAGCAGGGCGAAGAGGTCGCTGCCGCCTACGCCCGGGATTTCGAGCTGGACCCCATCGCCAACCGTGACGGTTGGGTGCGCATCAGTGGACGTCGGCGCTAGAATGAGCGCTTGCCTGAATCGGATGGCCGCATGACCGACAGTTTCGTCACCCAGTGCCCGCATTGCCAGTCGCGCTTTCGCGTCAGCCACGCTCAGTTGAACGTGGCCCGCGGCGTGGTGCGCTGCGGCTCGTGCCTGCAAGTGTTCAATGCCGCTCGCCAGCTACTGGAGCAACGGGCGCACATGCAACCTGGCCAGGCTGCTGACCATGCTCCTGGCCACGCTCCTGACTATGCTCCCGACCACGCCCCTGAGCTTGAGCCTGCCGCCGAAGCCCCACGCGCCATCAGCCAGAAGCAGTGGACGGCCGAAGAACTGGACCTGGACAACCTGGACCTGGACGAAGAGCTAGCCAAACTCGAGCGCCGCGAGATTCAGCACACCCAGCCCGTCGGCGCAGAACGGCGCCAGCCGGGGGCCGACCGTCGGCACAAGGACGAGGCCCTCAGCGCCAGTCGCCATACGGTCAAGGCCGAGGAAGAAAAATGGGCCGCCAGTCTGTTCAGCGAGCCGCCGCAGGAACGCGACCTGCCCGCCGAAGCGGAACCTGCGCCGAGCGCCCGCACCGAACCGTCCATGTCCTTTCACACCGACGATATCGACGACGAGCCGCCACTGCGTGAGACCCCGCACGACGATGATGATCCGGACCCACCGTTCACGCCCCTGACCCCGGCGGCGAACGCAGTCGACGAGCGTGCGCAATCGCGGCGCAAGCGAGTGCGCGCCGATTCCAGCGCCCACGACGACCTGTTCCAGGAGCTGGAAGACGATCCGCTGCACCTGTATGCGCACAAGCGCGCGTCAGGCTGGGGTCGCCGCCTGATCTGGATCGTGCTGGTGCTGCTCGCTGCCGCCGGCCTGGCAGGCCAGTACATCGCCTACCAATTCGACGAACTGGCCCGCCAGGACACCTACCGCCCGTGGTTCCAGCAACTGTGCCCGACCTTGGGCTGCACCGTGCCATCGCGGGTCGACATCGCCCATATCAAGAGCAGCAACCTGGTGGTGCGCAGCCACCCGGAGTTCGCCGGGGCCCTGGTGGTGGATGCGATCATCTACAACCGCGCAACCTTCTCCCAGCCCTTCCCGCTGCTGGAACTGCGTTTTGCCGACCTCAACGGCGGCCTGATCGCCAGTCGGCGCTTCAAGCCCGCCGAATACCTGAGCGGCGAATTGGCCGGGGTCAGCGAAATGCCATCGCAGGTGCCGATCCACATCTCCCTGGACATCCTCGACCCCGGCAACAAAGCCGTGAATTACAGCCTGACCTTCCATTCGCCCGAATGAAGCTACGCCGCAACCGTGGTTTGACGACGGATTATTGACTGCACCGGCGTCATCCAAACCGATGGCGATAAAAAAATAACTGTTCAGATTTTATCCAATTCAGCCTTTATCCAGTCATCGAGAGCGGGTATCATGCCAACCCTTTTTCGAACTCTAATGATCCGGCCCCACAACAGGGAAGTCCTATGTCGGCGGTACGCATCGGCCCATATACATTGCACAACGGCTTGATCCTCGCCCCGATGGCGGGCGTCACGGACCAGCCCTTTCGTCAGCTCTGCAAACGTTTGGGCGCGGGTCTAGTAGTCTCTGAAATGGTCACCAGCGACATGAGTTTGTGGAACACCCGCAAGTCGCGGATGCGCATGATCCACGAAGGTGATCCCGAGCCGCGCTCGGTGCAGATCGCCGGGGGAGATGCGCAGATGCTGGCGGATGCGGCCAGGGCCAATGTGGAGCTGGGCGCGCAGATCATTGATATCAACATGGGCTGCCCGGCCAAGAAGGTCTGCAACAAGGCCGCCGGTTCCGCCCTGTTGAAAGATGAGCAGTTGGTTGCCGAGATCCTGCAGGCCGTTGTCGCCGCAGTCGATGTGCCGGTGACCCTGAAGATTCGTACCGGCTGGGACCGGGACAACAAGAATGGCCTGACGGTGGCGAAGATCGCCGAACAGGCGGGTATTGCAGCGCTGGCGGTGCATGGCCGCACCCGCGCCGACCTTTATACCGGGGAAGCCGAGTACGACACGGTTGCCGCGATCAAGCAGGCCGTGTCGATGCCGGTGTTTGCCAATGGCGATATCGATTCAGCCGAGAAAGCCCGGCGCGTGCTGCACGCCACCGGTGCCGACGGCTTGTTGATCGGCCGGGCCGCCCAGGGGCGGCCATGGATTTTCCGTGAAATCGAGCATTTCCTGCGTACCGGCGACGTGTTGCCGGCACCGGGACTGACCGAGGTGGAACGTATTCTGCTGGAGCATCTGGCCGCCCTGCACGCCTTCTATGGGGACGTGATGGGCGTACGTATTGCTCGCAAGCATGTCGGCTGGTACCTCGCCACCTTGCCGGGCGCCAAGGAATTGCGCGCTCAGTTCAATCGTTTGGATGAAACGCAGGCACAGGTCGCCATCGTTCGTGAATTCTTCGCCGAACGTGACAAGAGCCTGGCAACAGGGGATGGAGAAGGGGTGGCCGCATGACCTTGATGACCGAGACTTTAGTGAGTGGAACAGCACCCGTGAGCGACAACGTCAATTTGAAACAGCACCTCAACACGCCGAGCGAAGAAGGCCAGACCCTTCGCGGGAGTGTCGAGAAGGCGCTGCACAATTATTTCGCCCACCTCGAGGGTGCTTCCGTCACGGACGTGTACAACCTGGTGCTCTCCGAAGTCGAGGCGCCCCTGCTCGAGAGCGTGATGAACTACGTCAAGGGCAACCAGACCAAAGCCAGTGAGCTGCTGGGCCTCAATCGTGGGACCTTGCGCAAAAAGCTCAAGCAGTACGATTTGCTGTAAGCATTCAATCAAACCAGAAAGGCGCCCGCGTAAAAACGGTCGCCTTTTTTGCTGACTCCTTTGCTTTTGATGGAAATTGAAATGACCGACCAGACTACCCGCCTGCCGATCCGCCGCGCCTTGATCAGTGTTTCCGACAAGACCGGGATCCTCGAATTTGCCCGGGAGCTGGAAGCCCTGGGCGTGGAAATCCTCTCCACGGGCGGGACCTTCAAACTGCTGCAGGACAACGGCGTGGCCGCAGTAGAAGTCGCGGACTACACCGGTTTCGCGGAAATGATGGACGGTCGGGTCAAAACCCTGCACCCGAAAATTCACGGCGGCATCCTCGGCCGTCGCGGTATCGACGACGCCATCATGAACGAGCACGGCATCAAGCCGATCGACCTGGTGGCCGTCAACCTCTACCCCTTCGAAGCCACCATCAACAAGCCAGGCTGCGACCTGCCGACCGCCATCGAAAACATCGATATCGGCGGCCCGACCATGGTCCGCTCGGCGGCCAAGAACCACAAAGACGTGGCCATCGTGGTCAATGCCGGCGACTACGCCCAAGTGCTGGAAAGCCTGAAGGCCGGCGGTCTGACCTACGCCCAGCGTTTCGACCTGATGCTCAAGGCGTTCGAACACACCGCCGCCTACGACGGCATGATCGCCAACTACATGGGCACCGTGAACCAGGCGGCCGAGACCTTGAGCACAGAAGGCCGCAGTCAGTTCCCGCGTACCTTCAACAGCCAGTTCATCAAGGCCCAGGAAATGCGCTACGGCGAGAACCCGCACCAGAGCGCGGCGTTCTACGTGGAGGCAAACCCGACCGAAGTGGGCATTGCCACTGCGACCCAGCTGCAAGGCAAGGAGCTGTCCTACAACAACGTGGCCGACACCGACGCCGCGCTGGAATGCGTGAAGAGCTTCGTCAAACCGGCCTGCGTGATCGTCAAGCACGCCAACCCGTGCGGCGTGGCCGTGAGCCCGGACGCTGAAGGCGGGATCCGCCAGGCCTACGAACTGGCCTACGCCACCGACACCGAATCGGCGTTCGGCGGCATCATCGCCTTCAACCGCGAACTGGATGCCGAGACCGCCAAGGCGATCGTCGAGCGCCAGTTCGTCGAAGTGATCATCGCGCCAAGCGTCAGCGAAGAGGCCCGCGCCATCGTCGCGGCCAAAGCCAATGTGCGCCTGCTGGCCTGCGGTGAATGGTCGGCTGACCGCGCCGCTGCCTGGGATTACAAGCGCGTCAATGGCGGCCTGCTGGTACAGAGCCGCGACATCGGCATGATCGGCAGCCAGGATCTGAAAGTCGTGACCAAACGCGCGCCCACCGAGCAAGAGATCAACGACCTGATCTTTGCCTGGAAAGTGGCCAAGTACGTCAAGTCCAACGCCATCGTCTACGCCAAGAACCGCCAGACCATCGGTGTCGGCGCCGGCCAGATGAGCCGTGTGAACTCGGCGCGTATCGCCGCGATCAAGGCTGAACACGCCGGCTTGCAGGTGATGGGCTCGGTGATGGCGTCCGATGCGTTCTTCCCGTTCCGTGATGGCCTGGACAATGCCGCGAAAGCCGGCGTGACCGCCGTGATCCAACCGGGTGGCTCGATGCGTGATGCTGAAGTCATCGCCGCCGCTGATGAAGCCGGTATAGCGATGGTCTTCACCGGCATGCGCCACTTCCGCCACTAAACACCACTGCTTCCTACTGTAGGAGCGAGCTTGCTCGCGAAAAGCCCGAGAGCGCCACGGGGGTCAGGTTTCCCCCGTTATCGTTGACGATCTTCGCGAGCAAGCTCGCTCCTACAGTGAAGCACAGCGTTTCCCAGAGGTTTTTGAAATGAATGTTTTGATCATTGGCAGCGGTGGCCGTGAACACGCCTTGGCCTGGAAAGTTGCCCAGGACCCCCGTGTGCAGAAAGTCTTCGTTGCGCCCGGCAACGCCGGTACCGCCATTGAAGCCAAGTGCGAAAACGTCGCCATCGACGTGCTGGCGCTCGAGCAACTGGCGGACTTTGCCGAAAAGAACGTCTCCCTGACCATCGTCGGCCCGGAAGTACCGCTGGTGGCCGGCGTCGTCGACCTGTTCCGCAGCCGTGGCCTGGATTGCTTCGGCCCGACCGCCGGTGCCGCTCAACTGGAAGGCTCGAAAGCCTTCACCAAGGACTTCCTGGCGCGCCACAAGATTCCGACCGCCGACTACCAGAACTTCACCGAGATCGAGCCGGCCCTGGCTTACCTGCGTGAAAAAGGTGCGCCAATCGTGATCAAGGCCGACGGCCTGGCCGCCGGTAAAGGCGTGATCGTCGCCATGACCCTGCAGGAAGCCGAGGACGCCGTACGCGACATGCTCGCCGGCAACGCCTTTGGTGATGCCGGTTCGCGCGTGGTCATCGAGGAATTCCTCGACGGCGAAGAAGCCAGCTTCATCGTGATGGTCGACGGCAAGAACGTCTTGCCGATGGCCACCAGTCAGGACCACAAGCGCGTCGGCAACGGCGACAGCGGCCCGAACACCGGCGGCATGGGTGCTTATTCCCCGGCGCCGGTGGTCACCGCCCAGGTGCACCAGCGCGTCATGGACCTGGTGATCTGGCCGACCGTGCGCGGCATGGCCGACGAAGGCAACGTCTACACCGGTTTCCTCTACGCCGGCCTGATGATCGACAAAGCCGGCAACCCGAAAGTCATCGAGTTCAACTGCCGCTTCGGCGACCCGGAAACCCAACCGGTGATGCTGCGCCTGCAATCGAGCCTGGTGCTGCTGGTGGAAGCCGCGCTGGCCCAGGCCCTGGACAAGGTCGAAGCACAGTGGGACCCACGCCCGAGCGTCGGCATCGTGCTCGCGGCCGGCGGTTACCCTGCCGATTACGCCAAGGGCGATGTGATTGAAGGCCTGGACGCCGCGGCTGCGCTGGAAGGCAAAGTGTTTCATGCCGGCACTGCGCTGCAGGACGGCAAGGTCGTCACCGCCGGTGGCCGCGTGCTGTGCGCCACCGCGATGGGCGCCAGCGTCGATGCCGCGCAGCAGCAAGCGTACAAGTTGGCCGCAAAAATCGACTGGAAAGGCTGCTTCTACCGCACCGACATCGGTTACCGCGCCATTGCCCGTGAACGCGGCGAGAACCACTGAGTAGCTATCCGTTCGGGTAGGTAAGGGCCTCTGGCCCTTGCCGTACTCATGCCGCCCCGCGCATAGTTAACCCGTGCATTCACCTACGAAGGGACTTCGCCGTGCGCTGGCTCAGGATCGCCTTAGGTTTTACCGTCAGTCTGCTGACCCTGCTCTGCCTGGTCCCGGCTCAAGCCGCGGCGCAAGGCAGTGGTTGGGCAGTCTTGCTCGATGATCAGGCCGACCTGCAACTGAGCGACATCCGTTCCTCGCGCTACACCAATCAATTCAGCCCCATCGAACTGGACCGGATTACCGCCGCGCCCCCGGACGGTGCGTTGTGGGTACGCTTCAAGCTGCAACCCGGCAAGCATGAACAGGTGCTGCGGGTGTTCGCCCCGGACTTGTCGAGCCTGAGCCTGTATGTGCTGGACGGCAACAGCCTGGTGGAGCAGCAGACCACCGGCACGCGCCAACCCCAGGCCGAGCGCCCGCTGCCCAGCAGTGACTTCATGCTGCCGATGCCACAGAGCCAGCGCCCGCTCGAGGTTTACCTGCGCCTGGTGTCGGAACACGAGCTGCGCCCCTATATCACCCTGGAACCCGCCGTACTCGCCGCCGCCAACCAGAACCAGACGCTGGTCTACGGCTTGCTGTTCGGCGTCCTGCTGATGCTGATCCTGCATAACCTCACGCGCTTCGCCTACCACCGCTCGCGCAGCAGCCTGTGGCTGGCCGCGTGTGAGTTCCTGCTGATGCTCAGCCTGGCACTGTTGCTCAACGTGGTGGGGCCGTGGCTGCCCAACTGGCACGCGATCCAGACCCCCGGCGCCTACCTCGCCCTGCTGCTGACCGCGCCGTGCGGGCTGATGTTTGCCTATCGCTTCTTCATGCCGCTGGGCCCGCACCCGCTGAACAAACTGTTGATGGCCGACATATTGGTGATCGTGCTGTGTGGCCTGCTGCTGTTGTTCGTCAACACCCTGCCGCTGAACATCATCACCTATGCCCTGGTGGCGCTGGCCGGCCTGAGCATGCTGTTTGTCTCGGCCTATCACTGGCAACGGGGCTATCGTCCGGCGCGCCTGTTCGTGGCGGGGATGGTGGTGTTCAACATCGGCACGCTGATCATTCTTCCCGCCCTGCTCGGCCTCACGTTGTTGGCACCGCAAGGCCTGATCATCACCCTGCTGAGTTTCATCTGCATCAGCGGCCTGCTGATGAGCCTGGCCCTTGGCGAACGCCAGCGCGCCATTGTTGAAACGCGCTTCAGCCTCAGCCGCGACCTGGCCGCGAGCAATGCCGAAATCGCGGCCAAAGCGGAGTTCCTGGCGAAAATCAGCCACGAAATCCGCACCCCCATGAACGGCGTGCTGGGCATGACCGAGTTGCTGCTGGGCACGCCGTTGTCGGTGAAACAACGCGACTACGTGCAGACCATTCACAGCGCCGGCAACGAATTGCTCACGCTGATCAACGAAATCCTGGACATCTCCAAGCTCGAATCGGGGCAGATCGAACTCGATGATGTGCAGTTCGACCTCAACGCGCTGATCGACGACTGCCTGAGCATCTTCCGCGCCAAGGCAGAGCAGCAGAACGTCGAGCTGATCAGCTTTATCCAGCCCCAGGTGCCGCGCGTGATCAGCGGTGACCCGACACGCCTGCGCCAGGCGCTGTTGAGCCTGCTGGAAAACGCCCTGCATAAAACCGACGAGGGCGAAGTGCTGATCGTCGTTGCCCTCGACGAGCGCAGCCCCCAGCCACGCCTGCGCATTGCCGTGCAAGACAGCGGCGTGCCCATGGACGCCGCCGAGCGCGACGCCCTGATGCACAGCGAACTGCACAGCAAGAACTTCCTCTCGGCCACACGCTTGAGCGGCCACCTGGGCCTGGTGATCGCACGCCAGTTGATCCTGTTGATGAACGGCGAATTCGGCGTCAAGAGCGGCAGTCACCAGGGCAGTACCCTGTGGCTGACCCTGCCGTTGGACCCCGAACGCCTCGAGCACCCGACCTCCGATCTCGACGGCCCGCTCAAGGACGCACGGGTACTGGTGGTGGACGACAACGACACCTGCCGCAAGGTGCTGCTGCAGCAATGCTCGGCCTGGGGCCTGAACGTCAGCGCCGTGGCTTCGGGCAAAGAGGCCCTGGCCCTGCTGCGCACCAAGGCGCACCTGCGCGATTACTTCGACGTGGTGTTGCTGGACCAGAACATGCCCGGCATGACCGGCATGCAACTGGCGGCCAAGATCAAGGAAGACCCGAGCCTGAACCACGATATCCTGCTGATCATGCTCACCGGCATCAGCAACGCGCCGAGCAAGATCATCGCGCGCAACTGCGGGATCAAGCGCATCCTCGCCAAGCCGGTGGCCGGTTATACGCTCAAGACCACCCTGGCCGACGAACTGACCCAGCGCAGCAAAGGCGCCCCCCACCCTCGCCTCGCTCCCGCCGCGCCGGCAGCCATTACCGTGCCCAGCGACTTCCGCATCCTGGTGGCCGAGGACAACAGTATCTCCACCAAAGTGATACGCGGCATGCTCGGCAAGCTCAACCTCAACCCGGATACCGCCAGCAACGGCGAAGAAGCGTTGGAGGCGATGAAAGCCCAACGCTATGACCTGGTGCTGATGGACTGTGAAATGCCGATCCTCGATGGTTTCTCCGCCACCCAGCAGCTGCGCGCGTGGGAAGTCAGCCACCAACGTGTGCGCACGCCGGTGGTGGCGCTCACGGCGCATATTCTCTCGGAACATAAAGAACGCGCGCGCCAGGCGGGGATGGACGGGCATATGGCCAAGCCGGTGGAACTGTCACAGTTGCGCGAGCTGGTGGATTACTGGGTTGTGCAACGCCAGCAACGCCCGGAACACGCGCCTTCCTGATTGAAATGCCATCAAGTGCTATGGGTGATCAAATGTGGGAGGGGGCTTGCCCCCGATAGCGGTGGGTCAGTGACAAATAAGCTGACTGTCACACTGCAATCGGGGGCAAGCCCCCTCCCACATTTGACGCGCGTCGCCTGATAGACTCACTGCACTTCCACCGCCCGCGAGTCCCCCCATGCTCCACGTGTTATTCAGCGTTTACCTGAAGATGCTGGTGCTCTACAGCCCGTTCTTCGTGCTGTCCTGCTTTATCAGCCTGACCCGCGGCTATTCCAGCAAGGAGCGGCGGCGCCTGGCCTGGAAAGTCGCGTTGGCGACGCTGGTGTCGAGCGTGCTGCTGTACCTGTTCGGCCGGGTCATTTTCAGTGTGTTCGGCATCACCGTGGACGCGTTCCGCATCGGCGCCGGCAGCGTGCTGTTTATCTCCGCCCTGGGCATGGCCCAGGGCAAGTCGGCGGTGCAAACCGATAACGTGCAGCAGGACGTGACCATCGTACCGCTGACCATCCCGCTCACGGTCGGCCCCGGCACCATCGGCGCATTGCTGGTAATGGGGGTGAGCCAGCCCCATTGGGACGACAAGCTCACTGCCATCCTCAGCATCGCCCTGGCCAGTCTCACGGTGGGGGTGGTGCTGTACCTGTCCAATCGGATCGAACGCATTCTTGGCGACCAGGGCTTGCAGATTGTCAGTCGGTTGATGGGCTTGTTCGTGTGCGCCCTGGCCGCGCAAATTATCTTTACCGGGGTCCGTGGCTATCTGGTGACCTAGATCCGGTACTTGGCGATGGCCGACTGCACTTTGTCACCCGCACTGTCGCGCATCAGTTGCAGGGTCTGTTCATTGACCACCGAGGTATTGAGCACCAGGCAGGTCTGCCCGCTGAAGGCCTCGAACGATGAGCTGTCCCATTCAAGGAACGGCAACCCCACCTGCTTGCTCACGCCATGGCTGCTGTAGGTCACCAGGACCATCATCACTTCGCCATTGGTTTCAGCGCAGGACGCCACGCCGAAGTCACCACCCTGATGCACGCTGCTGTTGCGTTTGAACAAATCGAAAGATGCCGGCAGTTGCTTCAAGGTCTCCAGCGCATCGGCGGCCAGTTTCGGCAGCAGGCTGAGCAACGGCCCCGACATGGACATCGAGGCGAGCATCGCGCCGATGATATTCAGCGCCGTCAGTTGCACCGTCAGCCCCCTGCCCGCGCGCGAGACGCGCTCGAAGCTGCTGCGCACCGGCAGCCAGCCGAGGCTGACCATCACTTTGATAAATTCGTCGTACCAGGCCTCGGTGCCCCGATGCACCTTCAATACATCGCTCACGTAACTGCTGGCCAGCAGGTAGCTTTTACGGATGTATTCGCGGTTAAGCCCGGACAGCCCCTCGGCAAAGGAAATCACCCCGTTGTTGACCACCGCCGCATTGCAGTCATCTTCGGTGTCCAGCGGTAACGTCGCGGGCGTGCCCGGCGCGCCCGGCAATTTGTAGGCGGCAATCAGCTTGCGCCGTTTTGTACTGTTGATCCTTCTGTGGTGTCGCTCCATTTCCCAATTCTCCACGTACACCCCGACTCGGGGCCTGTAACCACACTAGTCCACTCACCGACGGGCTTTCCAGGCAACAAACATCCCTTGGCGCGGCCCGGCAAAACGCGCCGACCCGCAATAACGCGGCATGCACGATGAGCCTCGTAGTTTCGTCGTGAAAAAAAGAAAAAGCCCCGAACGACAACAGAAAAATCCTGGTGTCATTCGGAGCTTTCGGGCCACTGCCGAGCTGTTTTCAGCCGGCGGGTTTATCGCCGTACCAGCGCGGGGTGTACACCCACTCGCCGCCACCGGCACGCGCAAAGGTGCAGGTGGTGGACGAGCCGATCAGCACCATGGTGCGCATGTCCACCTGGTCCGGGGTGAGTTGCCCCAGGGTGGTGACGCGCAGCGTCTGGCCCGGGCGACCGATATCGCGGCCCAGCACCACCGGCGTTTCAGGGGTGCGGTGCTGGGCGACGATCTCCAGTGCACGCCCCAGTTGCCACGGCCGCGCGCGGGAAATCGGGTTGTAGAAGGCCAGGGCCAGGTCGGCCTGGGACGCGAGGTCCAGACGCTTTTCGATGATCGACCACGGCTTGAGGTTGTCCGACAGCGACATCACACAGAAATCATGCCCCAGCGGCGCCCCGGCCTGGGCAGCGGTGGCCAGGGACGCCGAGACGCCCGGCAGGATTTGCAGGTCGACCTGGTGCCAGGCCGGGTCGCCGGACTCATGCAACGCCTCGATCACCGCAGCGGCCATGGCGAATACACCCGGGTCGCCGGACGACACCACCACCACCGAGCGCCCTTGGGCGGCCAGCTCGAAGGCGTGACGGGCCCGCTGCATTTCTTCGCGGTTGTCCGTGCAGTGCTGCACCTGATCCTCACGGAACGGCCCGGCCATGCGCACGTAGGTTTCGTAGCCCAGCACATCGGTGCAGCGCGCCAACTCGGCCTTGACCGCCGGCACCATCAAGTCAGCGGCGCCCGGACCGAGCCCGATCACGGCAAGGCGCCCGCGTGGGCGGCCGACCTGTGACACGTCCAACGGCTGTTCGGCGACGCTGAGGGTGATGTCCGCCTGCGGCTCGACCTTGTCAAACCGCAGCGGTACGCCCAGTTCCAGCGCAGCCTCATGCAGTGACGCATCAGCCATCTGCAGGTCGCTGGCAAGCAGGCACGCCAGCGACTGCACGGCAATGCCTGCCTCATGCAAGGCGGTGCGCACACGTGCGGCCAGGTGCGCGCCCGGCTTGCAGGTGGCGCAGACGGTTTTCGGATAAATCACTAATTCGTTGGCGGCCGGCACGCGCTCGGCACTGCCCACATGTATCGCCAGGCGCGCCTGCGCGGCCTGCGGCAAGTTGGCCTGCGCCAGCCAGGGCGCCGCGCCTTCAATGCGCACGCTTTCACCGGCGAGCAGGTCCGAGACAAAGCGCTTGCCCAACTCCAGGTCCGCCAACTCATAGCCCCTCGGCGGGTTGAGCAGGCAGGTGCCAAAGCGCAACTCGCCGCTGGTGGTGATCGCCGCCGCCACCCCCAGCGCAGCGGCAATCTCCCGCGCCATCACATTCACACCGCCCAGCCCGCCCAGCAGGGGCACCACGGCGCTGCCGTCTTCGGCAACGGCCAGCACGGCCGGCTCCTCACCTTTTTCGAGCAGCAGCGGCGCGAGGGTACGGATGACGATGCCGGCGGCGCACAGCGCAATCAGCGGTGTTCCCTGCTGGTAGAGCTGGCGCAGTGTGGCGCCGAATTCGCTGTAGACCTGGTCCGCGCCGTCGACCCGACCGGTCAGGCCATGGATCTGCGCGGCCGGGTAAAGCTGCTGGATCCTGCGCGCAGTCGCCAGGCTGCCCTGGCCCAGAATGACAATCGCCGGGCTCATCAACCTTGCCACCGTTCACCGGGCACGATGATCAAGGAAAAATACGGTGACGACATCGGCTCCACCTGGTCCAGCGGCACGATTTTCTGATTGGCCATGGTGGCGCGTTCCACGTACAGCGCACGCCCGGCCAGACCGAGTTCCTCCAACACCTGGCGCACCTTGTGGAAGTTGCGCCCCAACTTCATGATCACCGCCGCGTCGGCGTCCGCCAGCCGGCGCTTGAGGTCGTCGTGCGGCAACACCCCCGACAGCACCGACAGGCTCTGGTTGCGATACACCAGCGGCGCACCCAACACCGAAGCGCCGCCCAGCATCGAACACACGCCCGGGATGACCTGCGCTTCATAGCGC
The DNA here is from genome assembly GCF_900004785.1 of Pseudomonas sp. 28 E 9. Taxonomy (NCBI): domain Bacteria; kingdom Pseudomonadati; phylum Pseudomonadota; class Gammaproteobacteria; order Pseudomonadales; family Pseudomonadaceae; genus Pseudomonas; species Pseudomonas sp. 28 E 9. Next base: position 84,251 of record NZ_CVTK01000054.1, read on the forward strand.
TCGGCAAGGCGGTCATGCAGGTACATGTAGGAGCCGTAGAAGAACGGGTCGCCTTCACAGATCACCGCCACATCGCGGCCCGCATCCAGGTGCGCGGCCACGTCGACGCTGGCGGTGTCGTAGAAGTCGCTGATCACTTGCTCATAGGACAGCGGCGCCGGCAGCGCCTCGGTGGTTACCGGGTACACCAGTGGCATCAGGGTCTGTTGCGGCACCAGATGATCTTCGATGATGCCGAACGCATTGCCCTTCTTGCCCTTGGCCACGAAGTACGCCACCACCGGCGACTCGCGCAGCAGGCGCAGGGCTTTGACCGTTATCAGTTCCGGGTCGCCGGGGCCCACGCCCAGGCCGATCAGACGTCCGCGTGGGTGCATTATTCGACCTCCGTGGCAAGCGCATTGACGGCGGCGGCGGCCATGGCACTGCCGCCCAGACGGCCCTGCATGATCACGAACGGCACGCCACGGCTGTCGGCGGCAAGCATCGCCTTGGATTCGGCGGCGCCGACAAAGCCCACCGGGAAGCCGAGGATCAACGCCGGTTTCGGCGCGCCGGCGTCGAGCATTTCCAGCAGGTAGAACAAGGCGGTCGGCGCGTTGCCGATCACCACCACGCTGCCTGCCAGGTGCGGGCGCCACAGCTCCAGCGCGGCAGCGGAACGGGTGTTGCCCAACGCCCGCGCCAGCTCAGGCACGCTGTCATCACGCAGGGTGCAGATCACCTCGTTATTGGCCGGCAGACGCGCGCGGGTCACGCCTTCGGAGACCATCCGCGCATCGCATAAAATTGGTGCGCCCGCCGCGAGCGCGTCGCGCCCGGCCTTGCCCGCGCCTTCGGAGAATTGCAGGCCGTCGATCGCCTCGACCATGCCGCAGGCATGAATCACCCGCACCGCGAGTTTTTCCAGATCGGCCGGGATGCGGTCCAGGTTGGCTTCCGCGCGAATAATGGCGAAGGAGTTGCGATAGATCTCCTGACCGTCGCGGATGTAATCAATCATCGGTGTTGCTCCGTGGGCGAGCGCGTAACAGGGCGCCCGCCGCGTCAATGGAAAGAGTGCGCGCGTGCAGCCGGCCAAACCCTGGATGGGCGGCGTCGCGAAAATAGAGGTCGTAATGGCCGGGACTCACCGCCAGCAAGGTGACCGGCGCGGTGTGCGCGGCGGCGCAGGAGCGCGGGCAACCGGACAGGTGCACCTCCACGCCGGGTTGCAGGGTGGCCAGTTGCACTGCGTCGGCCTTGGTATCGGCCAGGCCTTTGCCGCAACCGCTGGAACCGGTGCAGGCAATCATGCGCGCAAGGGGTTGCTCGATTGAACAGAGAAAGCCCAGTTGCCCCAAGCGGTCGGTGACGGCGCCAGGGCGTGCAATGTTGGGCAGCAGCACGCCTTGCCAGGGCGTGAAGCGCAACGTGCCATCGCCGTGCTCGCTGGCCAGCTGCGCGGCGCCCTGGAGCATCCGCGAATCCAGACGGCCCAGTGGCGCGACTGCCGCGACGTAGAACTGATTCTTCCGGGGCTGGGGATAACTTCCGATGTGCAGCAGCGCACCACCGGCCGGGCGTTTGAAGCCCTGGGCCGACAGCAGCGGCAGGCTCAGGCGGCTCAATAACTTATCCACAGCCAGATGACGCATGCGCGTTTGTTCGGGCGTCGCCAGGTCGAGAAAGGCCTCCAGCACCGCCACCACCAGCGCATGGCCCTGGTTCAGTGGCACGGCCGCCACCGGCGCATTCAGGCCGGGGCAGCCGGCCAGGCCGAACGCCAGCAGCGTTTGCCCCTCGCGCACAAACGCCGACAGCCACAGGTCATGGTGATGCTCGAGCATCGCCAGGGCTTCACCACCGTCCAGCTGCACGGCGAACTTGGCCGACAACTGATGAAACCGCGGATGACTGTCCAACGTGGCAAGAATCTGCGCGGCCAGCGGGCGGGTGTCGAACAGCATCTGCGGATCGATGCCGGCGCTGGGGCTGAGCATCAGGTTGCGCACGTCATCACCGGCCGCGTTGCTCGGGCCGAGGCCGGCCGCCAGCAGCATTGCGATCAAGGCGTCCTGCTCGGCGCCGATCCCGCGAATCTGCAAGTTGGCGCGGTTGGTCGCCTCGATCACCCCGCCCGCGTACGCCTGGGCAGCATCCGCCACGGCGTTGGCCTGGGCCGCGGTAAGCGAACCACCGGCCAGTTTGACCCGACAGATACCGCCGTCCAACGCCTGGACAATACGCAGCAACCCCGGACAGGCCGAGGGGCGCAAGGTATTTACAGCGGGCGTTGGGTTCACGGGGCTACCGGTTGACGGGTAAAGGCGCGGTATTATGCCTGCTTTGTCCGGCGGCATGAAAAGCCTGCCCGTCGGATGTCGTTCAAGGAATTGCTATGTCGCCCTGGCTGACGGTTGTAGGCATCGGTGAAGACGGCTTCAAGGGCCTGGGCAGGAATGCCCGGCACGCCCTGTTGCGCGCTACGCGGATTATAGGCGGCCAACGCCAGTTGGACCTGTTGCCATTGTGTATCAGTGGCGAGCGCCAGGCGTGGCCGAGCCCGTTTTCCCTGGAGCCGGTGTTGTCACGGCGTGGGGAGCCTGTGTGCGTATTGGCCAGTGGTGATCCGATGTTCTATGGCGTCGGCGCCAGTCTGGCGCGCCAGATTGCGGCGGATGAGTTGCTGGTTCTACCGGCGCCGTCGTCGGTGTCCCTGGCGGCGGCGCGCTTGGGCTGGCCGTTGCAGGACGTGGTGACGGTGTCCGTGGTGGCCCGACCTTTCGCGGCAATCAACGCGCACCTGGCCAGCGGTGTGCGCTTGCTGGTGCTGAGCAATGATGGTGGCAGCCCTGCGTTGATTGCCGCGTTATTGACGCAGGCAGGGTTCGGGCCCAGCCGATTGACGGTGTTTGAACACTTGGGCGGCGCGAACGAGCGGCGCCTGGACGGCCTGGCCGCAGACTGGCATCACCTCGGCACTGCCGATCTGAACCTGGTCGCCATCGATTGCCTGGCCTCCAGCGAGACGCCGCCCTTGTCGCGCCTGGCAGGCCTGCCGGACTCGGCGTTCCAGCACGACGGCCAACTGACCAAGCGCGATGTGCGCGCCATGACCCTCGCCCGCCTCGCCCCGATGCCCGGCGAACTGCTGTGGGATGTGGGCGCGGGCAGCGGTTCCATCGGCATCGAATGGATGCGCACGCACCCCAGCTGCCGTGCCCTGGCGATCGAGCCCGACCCGGGCCGCCAAGGCCTGATCGAACACAATCGCGACGCCCTCGGCGTGCCGGGCCTGCACCTGATTCGCGGCAAAGCCCCGGACGCGTTGCACGGCCTGCCGGTACCCGACGCCATCTTCATCGGTGGCGGCGTCACCCGCGACGGCGTGCTCGACACCTGCTGGCAACACCTGCGCCCCGGTGGCCGTCTTGTCGCCAACGCCGTGACCCTGCAAAGCGAAATGACCTTGATGAACTGGCGCGCCGAGCACGGCGGCGAACTGACCCGCATCCACGTCGCCCAGGCGCAGCCACTGGGCGAGTTCGACACCTGGCGCCAGGCGTTGCCGATCACGCTGCTGGAAGTGATCAAGCCGCAATGAAAAGGATCCTGTTGCTGGGCGGCGTGACGGAAGCGCTGGCCATTGCCCGCACCCTGGGGCCGGAGCATATCTACAGTTTGGCCGGCGTGGGACGTGTGCCGACCGACCTGAGCTGCCAGGTTCGCGTCGGGGGCTATGGAGGCGCTGAAGGGTTGGCGCAGTTTGTTCGTGATGAACGCATCAGCCTGATCCTCGATGCCACCCATCCGTATGCAGCGCAGATCAGCCACAACGCGGCCCGGGCTGCACGGTTGTGCGCTGTGCCGTGCTGGGCATTGCGACGTCCGGCGTGGCAGCCGCAGGCCGGCGATGATTGGCGCGAAGTGTCTGACTGGGCTGAACTGATCCAAGGATTGAAGCCCTTCAAGCGCCCGCTGTTCACCTTGGGCCGCGAACCGTTGCAGCATCTCGATGAAATCCCCGCCGACCAGTTCTGGACGTTGCGCGCGCTGGACGTGTACCCGGGCAACGAGCGCTGTGAAGTGATCGGCGCACGCGGGCCGTTTCTGATCGAGGATGAGCGGGCGTTATTCGAACGACGCCGGATTGATGTGCTGATCAGCAAGAACAGCGGCAGCACCGCCACCGAACCGAAGCTGGAGGTGGCGCGGGAGTGTGGGGTGCCGGTGTTGGTGTTGAAGCGGCCGGTGTTGGCTCATGTAGACCGTGAACTCTTGTCGCCTGAAGAAACACTCATCGCGTTGGCAAATTTCATTCGATAAGTCAGGATCTCTCGCTTGCTTGATAAGTAACCTATTTGTTACCTTCAGGACGGCGAATGATCGAGATTGAAGAATACCGACGTGACAACCTGTCCAGCCCGTTCGATGAGTGGTTTTCATCCTTGAGTGTGCCGGCGGCAACCAGAGTTACGACCGCTCTGGTTCGACTTGAAATGGGCAACACCAGCAACATCAAGTGGTGCGACGGGTTCGGTGAATACCGCATCGATTGGGGGCCAGGCCTGCGAATCTATCTGATACAGGCAGGCCTACGATTAATCATCCTGTTCGGTGGCGGGGACAAGTCCAGTCAAAAGCGCGATATCAAAGTCGTTAAGTCGCTGATCAATGAGCATCAGCGTGACAAGAAATTGAAACAAAAGAGGTAACCAGCATGGCGTTAACCCGTAGCTACAAGCACACCATCGCTGAACGTGCCCAGCGCGACCCTGCATTTGCCCAAGCTCTTCTCGACGAGGCCGCTACGCTGTTTCTCAACGGTGAGCCGGAAGTTTCCCGCGTGATTCTGCGTGATTTGGTCAACGCCACGGTGGGTTTTGAAGGACTTGCGAAAGAAACTGCCAAACCGAGTAAAAGCCTGCACCGAATGCTCTCAGCCAGCGGTAATCCAAGCATGGATAACCTCGCCGCGATTTTTGCAGTGATCAGAAAAGCCTTAGGTGTCGACATGCAGGTGCACGGAGTTCCCGCTGCATAATTGGTACAACAACCAGCATCAGCGATGCTACAGGCAATGTGGGAGGGGGCTTGCCCCCGATAGCGGTGTGTCAGTCACTGATTTTCTGGCTGTTCCTCCGCACTCGGGAGCAAGCCCCCTCCCACAGTTGACCTGGGCAGCCTTGAAGTTCGGCACCCACTCAATTCCCCGTCTATCCTCAAATCCGACACTGCGACACCACACCACACCACGCGTTTTTACTTATCCCCCCCGATCAGGCTAAATACCCGCCTGATCGTTTAACCCTACGGATTATCCGCCATGGCCCGTCAACGCTTTGCAATTGCCTGGATCGCCTGCCTTGCAGTGCTGTTCAATGCGTTTGCCATGCCGCTGGCCAGTGCGATGAAGCAGACCGATGACCCGGTCAAGCGCCTGCTGTTGGGTGGGTTCTGTTCGTCCAATGGCGCCAGCCTGCAGGCCATTGCCCTGGGTCAGTTGGAAATCCCGGCAGCGCCGGACGATCACTCCGCCATGCAGCATTGCTGGTGTTGCTCGGGCTCGGCGCCGTGGGTGGCGTTGCCGGGGCATGTGCCGCAGTTGTATGTGACGCGCCAGCAAGCGCTGCAGAGCCTGCCGCCGCGCGTGTTGCGCAATCCCGCCCCGCGCCGGCAATGGCCGAGCCTCAATCCCCGCGCCTCTCCAACGGTCTGATCTTCTTCGCAAGTGAACTGCGTTTAGAACCGTTCCGGAGAACTGCCATGCTTAAATCTTCCCTGCTTCTGGCGGCGTTGCTGCTGCCGGTGTTCAGTGCTGCCAATGCCGAGGACTACAAGGCCGGTGACCTGTTGGTCAGCGACCCCTGGTCCCAGGAGTTGCCACCGAATGCGCCCACGGTCGCGGCGTACTTTGTGATTCATAACACCGGGACTGCCCCGGATCGCCTGCTTGGCGTTGAAACCAGCGTGGCCGAAAAAGCCGAGCTGCACGAGCATGTGATGCAGGGCGACCTGATGAAGATGCAGCAAGTGCCCAGCGTTGCCGTACCGGCCAAGGGCGAACTGACGTTCGCGCCGATGGCCTATCACGTGATGCTGCTGGGCCTCAAGGACCGCAGCCTGTTGGCCGATGGCAAGCAATTCCCACTGACCCTGACGTTTGAAAAAGCCGGCAAGGTCGAGGTGAACGTATCGGTTCAGAAGTCGCCACCGATGACCGCTCACGAGCATAAGCACGCCCAGTAGGCCTACCCCGATGGGCGCCCGCAGCGCCAGGTTGTCTCCACGCCGCGGCTTGATGCGCGGCAGTTGGGTCAGCCTGTTCGCCATGTTGATGATCTTTATCGGTCCGCTGATTTCCCAGGCGATGCCGATGGATCATCACGCAGGTATGTCCATGGACATGCCCGCGTGCCACGGCGAGCCCAAGCCGAGCAAAGCCCCCGACGAACATCATGTCCTCTGGGAAAAATGCGGCTATTGCAGCCTGCTGTTCAGTTGCCCTGCCCTGCCCGGCAGCGTCTCCTACATCACCCTCGGCACCCCGCCGCCCGCCAACGCGCTCATCCCCACCCCGCGCCTGGGCCATGCCCGGCAGAGCATCTTCCCCGGCGCGCGCAGTCGTGCGCCGCCCATCGCGTCGTAAGCCCTTCACCGCGCTACTTCACCCCGGCCGACTTCAAACAGACAGCCGCAGGCTGCTGGCCGTGTTGTTTACGACTGATTGATGGAATTTTTCATGTCCAGGTTTTCTGCTGACACCCGATTGGGCGCTGCCCCGGTTTTCGCCGTTCTGTGCGGCGCGCTGCTTGCGCCACACGCCCATGCTGACGAACACGAACTGAGCCCCACGGTCGTCACCGCGATCGCCCCCAGCTCGCCGCTTACCGTTGTCACCCACCCCAAGGATCCACGCCAGCCGGTGCCCGCCAGCGATGGCGGCGATTACCTCAAGACCATCCCCGGCTTCGCCCTGGTGCGCAACGGCGGCACCAACGGTGACCCGGTGTTGCGCGGCATGTTCGGCTCGCGCCTGAATATCCTTACCAACGGCGGCATGATGCTCGGCGCCTGCCCGGGCCGCATGGATGCGCCCACCTCGTATATCTCGCCGGAAACCTACGACAAACTCACCGTGATCAAAGGCCCGCAAACCGTGCTCTGGGGCCCCGGTGCGTCAGCCGGTACGATCCTGTTCGAGCGCGAGCCCGAGCAGTTCGGCGAGCTGGACACGCGGGTCAATGCCAGTGTGCTGGCCGGCTCCAACGGGCGTTTCGACAAGGTCATCGATGCCGCTGCCGGAGGGCCGTTGGGCTATGTGCGGGTGATCGGCAACCAGGCCCATGCCGACGACTACAAGGACGGCAACAACGACCGCGTCGCCTCGCGTTATGACAAGTGGAATGGCGACGTGGCCGTCGGTTTCACCCCCGACGCCGATACCCTGCTGGAACTCACCGCCGGCCGTGGCGATGGCGAAGCGCGCTATGCCGGGCGCGGCATGGACGGCTCGCAGTTCCTGCGCGAAAGCCTCGGCCTGCGTTTCGAAAAGTCCAATATCGGCGAGGTGCTGGACAAGGTCGAGGCCCAGGTCTACTACAACTACGCCGACCACGTCATGGACAACTACAGCCTGCGCTTCCCCTCGGGCACCGGCATGATGGCCGGGCCCATGGCCTCCAACGTCGACCGGCGCACCCTCGGTGGGCGGATCAAGGCGACCTGGCGCTGGGCCGATGTGCAACTGATGGGCGGCCTGGACGCGCAGACCAACGAACACCGCGCGCGCAGCAGCATGGGCATCGACACCTACAAGGACCTGCCGCGCAGCAAGGACGCCGACTTTCACAACTACGGCGTGTTCGGTGAACTGACCTGGTACGCCGCCGACACTGACCGCCTGATCACCGGCGCCCGCCTGGACCGTGCCTCGGCCAGGGATTTTCGCCAACGCAACGGCTCGGCAATGATGAGCCGTGCCAACCCCACCGCCGACGCCACCCGCGCAGACACCTTGCCCTCGGGCTTCGTGCGCTTTGAGCATGACCTTGCGGACACGCCCACTACCGTTTATGCGGGCCTGGGTCACGCAGAACGGTTCCCGGACTACTGGGAACTGTTCTCCCCCAACACCGGCGCGGCCGGCTCGGTGAATGCCTTCGACGGCGTTAAGCCGGAGAAGACCACCCAGCTGGATGTTGGCGCGCAGTACAAAACCGCCAACCTTGACGCCTGGGCCTCGGCTTATGTCGGCCAGGTGCGCGACTTCATCCTGTTCGACTACCGGCCCGGCATGATGGGCACCACTTCCCAGGCACGCAATGTCGACGCACGCATCATGGGCGGTGAACTGGGCGCGGCGTACAAGCTGACCACTCACTGGAAAGCCGACGCGAGCCTCGCCTACGCCTGGGGCAAGAACAGCAGCGACGGCAACGCCCTGCCGCAGATGCCGCCGCTGGATGCGCGCCTGGGCCTGACCTACAGCCAGGACGATTGGAGTGCCGGCGCGTTGTGGCGGGTGGTCGCGGCGCAGAACCGCATCGACCCGAACAAGGGCAACGTGGTCGGCAAGGACTACGACACAAGCGGCGGTTTTGGCGTGTTCTCGCTCAACGCCGCGTACCGCATCAATAAGCACTTCAAGGTCAGCAGCGGGGTCGACAACCTGTTTGGCAAGGCATACGCCGAGCATTTGAACCTGGCGGGGAATGCCGGGTTCGGTTACCCGGCAAGCGACCCGCAGGCCATCAAGGAACCGGGGCGTACGCTCTGGACCAAGGTGGATATGAGCTTCTAACAGCATCGGGGGCAAGCCCCCTCCCACACTTGACCGGGTTCCCAAATCCAACTATGTGAACCCAATCCAATGTGGGAGGGGGCTTGCCCCCGATAGCGGTGTAACCGACACAAAAAATCAAAAGCCTTGCGGAGCCCTGATGAGCACTCAACAAAAAGTTTCCTTCTATAACCTGGCCTGGCGCTGGCACTTCTACGCCGGCCTCTTCGTCGCCCCCTTCATGGTGCTGCTGGCCCTGACCGGCATCATCTACCTGTTCAAACCCCAGCTCGACCCGTTGCTGTACGGCCACCTGCTCAGCGTTCCCGCCGCCGAACACGCGCTGAGCGCCGACGAGCAGTTGCAACGCGCCAGAGCCGCCTACCCCCAGGCGGCGATCAGCAAGTACCTGCCGCCCGTCGATGCCACCAGCAGCGCGCAGTTCGTGATGCAACACGATGGCCGCGAAGTGACGGTATTCGTCGACCCGTATCGCGGCACCGTCCTGGGTGAGCAGGACGCCAAATACAACCTGCAAGCCATCGCCCGCGCCCTGCACGGCGAGTTGATGATCGGCACCACCGGCGATCGCCTGATAGAGCTCGCCGCCGGCTGGGGCGTAATGCTCGTGGTGTCCGGCCTGTACCTGTGGTGGCCGCGCGGCAAGTCATCGGCCGGCGTATTGTGGCCCCGACTCAACAGCCGTGGCCGCGTGTTCTGGCGCGACCTGCACGCCGTCGCCGGTTTCTGGGGCGCAGTGTTTTTGCTGGTGATGCTGCTCAGCGGCATGACCTGGACGGGCTTCTGGGGCAAGCAATACGCCGCCCTGTGGAACACTTTTCCGGCGGCGATGTGGAACAGCGTGCCGCAGTCCGACCAGCAGGCACGCGTGCTCAACACGGCCACCCAACAGACCGTGCCCTGGGCCCTGGAAAACACGCCGATGCCGATGTCCGGCGACCACGCCGAACACATGAACCACGGCGCCATGCATGCAGGCCCCGCCGCGCCGACCGTGCGCCTGCAACAGGTGGTCGACCTGGCCAATGCGCGCAAGGTCGAGCCCGGCTACAGCATCACCTTCCCCACCACCGCCACGGGGGTATTCACCGTCGCGGTGTTCGCCAACGACCCGCGCAATGACGCAACCCTGCATGTGGACCAGTACACCGGCAAGGTCCTGGCCGATGTGCGTTGGGAGCATTACAACCTGGTCGCACGCGCCACCGAGACCGGCGTGATGTTGCACGAAGGCAAGATGTTCGGCTGGATCAATCAACTGATCGTGCTGGTGATCTGCCTGATGATCCTGCTCAGCGCGGTGAGTGGCGTGGTGATCTGGTGGAAGCGTCGACCGCAGGGCAGACTGGGTGTGCCGCCGCTGCGTCATGACGTGCCGAAGTGGAAAACCGCGATGGTGATCATGCTCGGGCTGGCGATCATTTTCCCGTTGGTGGGCGCATCGTTGATCCTGGTGTGGGCGCTGGATCGCCTGGTGCTGTCACGCTTTTTTGCCCAAGGTGAATCTGCCTCAGGTTAAGCATGAAACAGGCGAGATGCCCGACGCTGCGGGCTTGTGTAGCCTTGCGCGACTGTTGTCGCGCAGCCAATAAGTGTTAACTTATAACACTTTCTGCGTTATCGTTGCTCGCCGCGCCCTGCGGCGAGCCCCCCCTTCAAGAAGCGATTGAATCGACCGATGAACAACTCCCTAGCGTGCGGCCTGTGCCTGCTCGCCCTGCATACCAACGCCCAGGCCATGACCCTGCCCGAGAGCGCCATCACGGCACCGGCAGTCGATAACGAACGCGTGGAGCTCAATACGCCGACTACCGCCGGTTCGCGCCTGAACCTGACGGCGCTGCAAACCCCCGGCAGCGTAGAAAGCCAGACCGGCGCGCAGATCCGAGCACGTGGCGACGCCAGCGTGCAGGACGCCATCTCCCGCGCCACCGGCATCACCCGCACCGGCACCCCGGGCGACGGTGGCACCTCGCTGCAGGCCCGTGGCTTTACCGGCCAAAGCTCGGTGATGCAACTGTACGACGGTAACCGCATGTACACCGGCATGGGCACCTCGACCTTCCCGGTGGACACCTGGGCGGTGGAACGGGTGGACGTGCTGCGTGGCCCGGCCTCGGTGCTGTACGGCGAAGGCGCTACCGGCGCGGTGGTCAATACGGTCCCGAAAAAGCCTTTCACGGGCGCGATCGAAAACCGCATCCGCCTCGGCTACGGTTCCTACGACCGCCAGCAACAAGCCCTGGACAGTGGCGGCTCACTGACCGATACCCTGAGCTACCGCCTGAACCTCAACCGCCTGCGCAGCAACGGTTTCATCGACCGTGGCGACGCCAGCAGCGACTTCATCAGCGGTGCTCTGCGCTGGCAGGCGGCCGACAACCTGAGCTTCACCCTGGCCAGTGACTACGGCGACCAGCGCCCACAAAACTACTTCGGCACGCCCCTGATCAACGGCCAGTTGCACAAGGGCCTGCGCGACAAGAACTACAACGTCAGCAACGACACCCAGCACTACAACGACCAGTGGACACGCCTGACCAGCGAGTGGCAGTTGAGCGATAACGTCAGCGCCACCAACGAGCTGTACTACCTGAAAAACCAGCGTCGCTGGCAGAACGCCGAGAACTACAACTTCACCAACGGCCAACTGACCCGCAGCGGCAACTTCGGGATCAAGCACGATCAGGAACAGGTGGGCGACCGCCAGACCTTCACCTTCAAGCACACCCTGTTCGGCCTCGACAGCCAGACCGTGGCGGGCGTGGAATACAACCGCATTCGCTTCCGCCTGGCGAGCAACACGCCGTTTAATGACGTGGCGCAAACCGGCCAACCCGTCGACCTGTATCACCCGGCGCCTGCGCCATTTGCCAGCCAGGACCCGTTCAAGCCGGTGTTCGCCACCACCACCAGGACGGTGGCCGGCTTCGCGGAAAACCGCCTGCAACTCACGGATAAACTCGCGCTGGTCACCGGCATCCGCCGCGACTACGCGCACATCGACCGCGACGATCTGCGCACCGGTGGCCAATCCGACAAAACCCTCACCGGCAATAACTGGAAAGCCGGACTGGTCTACGCGATCACCCCGCAGACTTCGGTCTACGGCCAGTACGCCACCAGCACCGACGGCGTCGGCGGGCTGATTTCCCTGAGCCCGAGCCAGCAGCAGTTCGACCTGTCCAGCGCCAGGCAGACCGAGGTCGGTATCAAGCAAGCATTCTGGGACGCACGGGGTGAATGGACCCTGGCGGCCTACCACATCGTCAAGGATAAGCTGCTGACGGACGTGCCGGGCGTCCCGGGGTTCAAACAGCAAGTCGGCCAACAATCTTCCAACGGCCTGGAGGCCAGCCTCGACCTGCAACTGCCTCACGCCTGGCAGTTGCAAGCCAACGCCGCCATCGTGCGAGCGCAGTATGACGACTTCAAACAGGACGTCGGCGGCGTGCAGGTGTCGCGCGACGGCAACCGCCCAGTGGACGTGCCGCGCCGCACCGCCAACCTGTGGCTGAGCAAGGCCGTGACCGACAACGTGCGTGCCGGTGCCGGTGTGCGTTATGTCGATGCACGGTATGCCGACATGGCCAACCAGAACGAGGTGCCGAGCTACACCGTGGTCGATGCGACGCTGTCGTGGAACGCCATGCGCAACACCACACTGGGCCTGCAACTCAACAACCTGTTCGATCGCACTTATGCAGTCAGCCAGTACAACGATGGGCAACAGTGGATTCTCGGTGTACCTCGTTCCATGTTCATTACTGCCGACTACACCTTTTAATGACCTCGCTCACCCTCACCGACCTGGCTTGGACTCCACCCGGCCACGACCACTGCCTTCACCGGTTCCAACTGCGTGACGCCGGCCTGCAGGTCGCTGCCGGGGAGTTTGTCGGCCTGATCGGGCCTAACGGCAGCGGCAAGACCAGCCTGCTGCGCTGTGCCTATCGATTCACCCGGCCGGAGCGCGGCGAGGTAATGCTTGAGCACCAGAACGTCTGGAAGCAAAGCGCCAAGTGGTGTGCGCAACGCATCGCGGTGGTGCTGCAGGAATTCCCCGACGCGTTCGGCTTGCGCGTGGATGAAGTGGTCGCCATGGGCCGCACGCCTCACAAGGGGTTGTTCGACAGCGACACCCAGCACGACCAGCAACTGATCCGCAACGCACTGCAGTCGGTGGGGATGCAGGGTTTCGCAGACCACGCCTTCGCCACCCTCTCGGGCGGTGAAAAACAGCGCGTCATCCTGGCTCGCGCCCTGGCCCAGCAACCGCAACTGCTGATCCTCGATGAGCCGACCAACCACCTCGACCCGCGCTATCAGCTGGAGCTGTTAAGGCTGGTCAAGCAGTTGAACATCGGCACCCTGGCGAGCATCCACGACCTGAACCTGGCCGCCGCGTTCTGTGATCGCCTGTACGTGATCCATCACGGGCGCATCGTCGCCAGCGGCACGCCCCATGAAGTGCTGACCGCCGCGTTGCTGCGCGACGTGTTTGGCGTCCAAGCCCTGATCGACACCCATCCCTTGTCCGGCTACCCCCGTATCACCTGGATAACCCAACCATGATCCTGCGCGCCCTGCTGTCTCTCGCCCTGATGTTCGCCACTGCCCAAGCGCTCGCCGAAGCCACCCACTACCCGCTGACCATCAAGAGCTGCAACCGCGACGTGACCTTCCAGCAAGCCCCGCAACACGCGGTCAGCCACGACATCAACATGACCCAGATGATGCTCGCCCTGGGCCTCAAGCCACACATGGCCGGCTACAGCGGCGTGACGGGCTGGAAGTCAGTGCCGCCGGACATGGCCGCGATCCTCGACGGCCTGCCGGAGCTGGCGAGCAAGTACCCATCAGTGGAAACCTTGCTCAATGCCAACGTGGATTTCTTCTTCGCCGGTTGGGACTACGGCATGCGCGTGGGCGGCGACCTCACGCCGCACACCCTGCAGCCCTTGGGTATCAACGTGTATGAGCTGACCGAGTCGTGTGCGTTCGTGATGAAGCGCCCCGCTGCCACACTGGAAGACACCTATAACGACCTGCGCAACCTGGGCAAGATTTTCGACGTGCAAGACCGTGCCAACGCGCTGATCGCCCAGATGCAGGCGCAGGTGACCGAGGTACAAAAAGACCTGCCCGCCGACAAGCCACGGGTGTTTCTTTACGACAGCGGCGAAGACCGCGCCATGACGTCAGGACGCCTGGGCATGCCACACGCGTTAATCGACGCCGCTGGCGGGCGCAATATCCTCGACGACGTCGACGCCAGCTGGACCCGGGTCAACTGGGAAACCGTGGTGGAGCGCAACCCGCAGGTGATCGTGATCGTCGACTACAGCGAAATCACGGCCAAGCAGAAAGAGCAATTCCTGCTCGATAACCCGGCCCTGCAATCGGTGGACGCCATCAGGAACCAGCGCTTTATCGTGATCCCGTACGTGCAGGCCACGCCGGGTATCGACAACGTGCTGGCGGTGCAAGCCCTGGCCAAAGGGTTCCACGGCGAATGATCGACCGTCGCTACGCCTTGCTGCTGAGTGCCCTGGGCGCGTTTTTGCTGATCTCCTGCGTGATCTCGCTGGGGTTCGGTTCGGCGCGGGTGCCGGTGGACGTGGTGTGGCGGATCCTGCTGCACAAGACGTGCGGCATCGGTGAAGTGGATTGGAGTGCGGGCCAGGAACATATCGTCTGGCTGATCCGCGTGCCGCGCATGCTGCTCGGCGCCTTGGTGGGCGCCGGGCTGGCGTTGATCGGCGCGGTGTTGCAGGCCGTGACGCGTAACCCGTTGGCCGACCCACATTTGCTCGGCGTGACGTCCGGCGCCACCCTCGGCGCGGTGATCGTGGTGCTGCATGTGGGCGAAGTCATCGGCCTGCTGACCCTGCCCATTGCGGCCTTCATCGGCGCGCTGCTGAGCATGCTGGTGGTGCTCGCCGTGGCCAGTCGCAATGGCCGCCTGGAAAGTGATCGCCTGCTGCTGTGCGGCGTGGCGGTGTCCTTCGTGATGATGGCGGTGGCCAACCTGCTGCTGTTCATGGGCGACCACCGCGCCGCCTCAGCGGTGATGTTCTGGATGCTCGGCGGCCTGGGCCTGGCGCGCTGGGAACTGCTGGCGATTCCCGCCGCCACGGTGGTGCTTGGGTTGGCCCTGCTGTCGGGCATGGCGCGCCCGCTCAATGCCCTGATGGCCGGCGAACAGACCGCCGTGACTCTGGGCCTGAACGCACGCAACGTGCGGCTCAAGGTGTTTTTGATCGCGTCGCTGATGACCGGCGTGCTGGTGTCGATCAGCGGCTCCATCGGCTTCGTCGGCCTGATGGTGCCGCACATCGCCCGGCGTCTGGTAGGCGCCGAGCACCGGCGCTTGCTGTCGGTGTGCGTGCTGCTGGGCAGTGTGTTCCTGGTGTGGGTGGATGTTGCGGCACGCACCCTGATCGCCCCCGAAGACCTGCCGATTGGCGTAGCAACGGCGGCCATCGGCGGGCTGTTTTTTATCGGCTTGATGCGCAGGCGCTGAGCGCGCCCCGTTGTAGCGCACCGCCACGCACCGACACTTGCGCCTGCCATTTCCTGGTGCGTCACGCCTGCAAAAGCGTGGGCAAACCAGGCATTTCATGGGGTTTGGCGACTCGGCACAGCGCTTGCAATCCCCTGCTCAACTTGTCCCTCACACCCTTGTTGAGTTCACGGAGATCGCACTATGAAGCGTCGCAGTTTGATCAAGGCATTCACCCTGTCGGCATCCATTGCGGCCATGGGCTTGACCTGGACCGTCCAGGCCGCCGAGACCATCAAGGTCGGCATCCTGCACTCGTTGTCCGGGACCATGGCGATCTCCGAAACCTCACTTAAAGACATGGCGCTGATGACCATCGACGAGATCAACGCCAAGGGCGGTGTGAACGGCAAGATGCTCGAACCGGTGGTGGTGGACCCGGCGTCCAACTGGCCGCTGTTCGCGGAAAAAGGCCGGCAGTTGCTGACCCAGGACAAGGTCGCCGTGGTGTTCGGCTGCTGGACCTCGGTGTCGCGCAAATCGGTATTGCCGGTGTTCGAAGAACTCAATGGCTTGCTGTTCTACCCGGTGCAATACGAAGGCGAGGAAATGTCGCCGAACGTGTTCTATACCGGTGCGGCGCCGAACCAGCAGGCGATCCCGGCGGTGGAATACCTGATGAGCGAAGAAGGCGGCAGCGCCAAGCGTTTCTTCCTGCTCGGCACCGACTACGTGTACCCGCGCACCACCAACAAGATCCTGCGCTCGTTCCTGCATGCCAAAGGCGTGGCGGACAAGGATATCGAAGAGGTCTACACCCCGTTCGGCCACAGCGATTACCAGACCATCGTCGCCAACATCAAGAAGTTCTCCGCCGGCGGCAAGACCGCAGTGATTTCCACCGTGAATGGCGACTCCAATGTGCCGTTCTACAAGGAACTGGCCAACCAGGGCCTGAAGGCGACCGATGTACCGGTGGTGGCATTCTCGGTGGGTGAAGAAGAACTGCGCGGCATCGACACCAAGCCGCTGGTGGGCAACCTCGCGGCGTGGAACTACTTCCAGTCGGTGGAGAACCCGGTGAACCAGAAATTCGTCGCCGACTGGAAAGCCTACGCCAAGAAACACAACCTGCCGGGCGCGGACAAAGCCGTGACCAACGACCCGATGGAAGCCACCTACGTGGGCATCCATATGTGGGCCCAGGCGGCGGAGAAAGCCAAGTCCACCGACGTCGACAAAGTGCGTGAAGCCCTGGCCGGCCAGACCTTCGCCGCGCCGTCGGGCTTCACCCTGACCATGGACAAGACCAACCACCACCTGCACAAGCCGGTGATGATCGGCGAGATCCAGGCCGACGGGCAGTTCTCGGTGGTGTGGCAGACCGAAGCGCCGATCCGCGCCCAGCCGTGGAGCCCGTACATTCCTGGCAATGACAAGAAGCCGGACTATGCGGTGAAGAGCAACTGAAGCCCACCACAGGTCAAAAATGTGGGAGGGGGCTTGCCCCCGATAGCGGAGTGTCAGACCTATATTCATCAACTGACACACTGCCATAGGGGGCAAGCCCCCTCCCACACTGTCCCCGCATGATCAGGACATTTTTGTATGCCCACTGCCCTCCACCGTTTCATCCTCGCCGTGCTGCTGTTGCTGCCTTTGGCCGCACACGCCAGCGACGCCGACGACTTCCTTGCCGCCAACCCGGTGCAGCAAGCCAAACTCCTCCATGCGTGGGCCGCCAACCCCGATCCTGCGCGCATCGAGCTGGTGGACGCCCTTGCGCAAGGCCAGCTCACGCTCAACGGCGAAACCAAAACCCTGCGCCTGAACAACCGTCTGCGCGGCCTGATCGACAATGTACAAGCCAGCCAGCAATTGCTCGCCGCCGACCCCAAGGTGCGCTTGAGTGCTGCGCGTACCCTGCAAAAAAGCGCAGTGCCTGCGCAACTGAAATTCCTCGACCAGCAGGTCGCCGCCGAAACCGATGAGGAGGTGCACAGCGCCCTCAGCCTGGCCCTGGCCAACCTGCAACTGGTCGACACCGACCCGGTGGTGCGCCTGGCCGCGGTGCGCTTGCTCGGCAGCACCGGCGACCCGCTGGCCCGCACGCGCCTGGAAGCCTTGCTCGCGCCCGGCGTCGAAACCGATGCCGCCGTGCACACCGCCGCCGAAACCAGCCTGGCCCAGGTCAAACGCAAATTGATGTTCGGTGAGATCCTCGGCCAGGCCTTCAGCGGTATGTCGCTGGGCTCGATTCTATTGCTCGCGGCCCTGGGCCTGGCGATCACCTTCGGCCTGCTTGGCGTGATCAATATGGCCCACGGCGAGATGCTGATGCTCGGCGCCTATTCCACCTACGTGGTGCAGTTGCTGATGCAGCGCTACGTGCCCCAGGCCATCGAGTTCTACCCGCTGATCGCCCTGCCGGTGGCGTTCTTCGTCACCGCCGCCATCGGCATGGCGCTGGAGCGCACGGTGATTCGTCATCTGTATGGCCGGCCATTGGAAACCCTGCTCGCCACCTGGGGCATCAGCCTGATGCTGATTCAGTTGGTGCGCCTGGTGTTCGGTGCGCAGAACGTTGAAGTGTCCAACCCACAATGGTTGTCCGGCGGCATTCAAGTGCTGCCCAACCTGGTGCTGCCGTACAACCGTCTCGCGATCATTGCGTTCGCCCTGTTCGTGGTGGTGTTGACCTGGCTGCTGCTTAACAAGACGCGCCTGGGCCTCAACGTGCGCGCCGTCACCCAGAACCGCAACATGGCCGCCTGCTGCGGCGTGCCCACCGGACGGGTGGACATGCTTGCCTTCGGCCTCGGCTCCGGCATCGCGGGCCTGGGCGGCGTGGCGCTGAGCCAGGTCGGCAACGTCGGCCCGGACCTGGGCCAGAGCTACATCATCGACTCGTTCCTGGTGGTGGTGTTGGGCGGTGTCGGCCAGTTGGCCGGCAGCGTGACGGCGGCCTTTGGCCTGGGGATCGCCAACAAGATCCTGGAGCCGCAGATCGGTGCGGTGCTCGGCAAGATTTTGATCCTTGCGCTGATCATTCTGTTTATCCAGAAACGCCCGCAGGGACTCTTCGCACTGAAAGGACGGGTGATCGACTGATGAATCAGCCATTGATGCTAACGGCCACGCAAAAGGCCGGCCCCAAGGTGACGATTGCAGTGGGCGCGGTGATCCTGTTGCTGCTGCTGGCTCTGCCCTTGGGTTCGCTGCTGTCGCCGGAAAACCCGCTGCATGTGTCGGCCTATACCCTGACCCTGGTCGGCAAGATTCTCTGCTATGCCATCGTCGCACTGGCGCTGGACCTGGTGTGGGGTTACGCCGGCATGTTGTCCCTCGGCCACGGCCTGTTCTTCGCCCTCGGTGGTTATGCCATGGGCATGTACCTGATGCGCCAGGCATCGGGCGATGAGTTGCCGGCGTTCATGACGTTTCTGTCGTGGACCGAATTGCCCTGGTACTGGGTGGGCACCCAACACTTCTGGTGGGCGCTGTGCCTGGTGGTCCTGGCGCCGGGTTTGCTGGCCCTGGTGTTCGGCTTCTTCGCTTTCCGCTCACGGATCAAGGGCGTGTATTTCTCGATCATGACCCAGGCCCTGACCTTTGCCGGGATGCTGTTGTTCTTTCGCAATGAAACCGGGTTTGGCGGCAACAACGGCTTTACCAATTTCCGCAGCATCCTCGGCTTTGGCATCACTGAACCCGGCACGCGGGCAGTGTTGTTCGTGGCCACGGTACTGCTGCTGGTGGCCAGCCTGTACATCGGCTTGCGCCTGGCCCGCAGCAAATTCGGCCGCGTGCTCACCGCACTGCGTGACGCGGAAAACCGCCTGATGTTCTGCGGCTATGACCCGCGTGGCTTCAAGCTGTTCGTGTGGGTGCTGAGCGCGGTGCTGTGCGGTTTGGCGGGCGCGCTGTATGTGCCGCAGGTGGGCATCATCAACCCCGGCGAAATGTCGCCGACCAACTCCATCGAGGCCGCCGTGTGGGTAGCGCTGGGCGGGCGTGGCACGTTGATCGGCCCACTGCTCGGCGCGGGCGTGGTGAACGGCATGAAGAGCTGGTTCACCGTGGCCTTTCCCGAATACTGGCTGTTCTTCCTCGGGGCGCTGTTCATCATCGTCACGCTGTACCTGCCCAAGGGCGTCATCGGCCTGCTGAAGAAATGAGGAACGTCATGCTTGAACCTATTTTCGATGCGGGCAGCGGCCGTGATGCGATCGGTATCGGCCAGGCGGCCGGCAAGGGCCTGAATACGCGCCACGGCACCATCCTGACCCTGGAAGACATCAGCGTCAGCTTCGACGGTTTCAAGGCGCTCAACGACCTCAACCTCTACATCGGCGTCGGTGAACTGCGCTGTATCATCGGTCCCAACGGCGCGGGCAAGACCACGCTGATGGACGTGATCACCGGCAAGACCCGGCCCAGCCACGGCAACGCCTGGTTCGGCGAAACCCTGGACTTGACCGGCATGAGCGAGGTGCAGATCGCCCAGGCCGGCATCGGTCGCAAGTTCCAGAAGCCGACCGTGTTCGAGGCGTTGAGCGTGTTCGAAAACCTGGAGCTGGCGCAGAAGACCGACAAGTCGGTATGGGCCAGCCTGCGCGCACGCCTGAGTGGCGAGCAGAAAGACCGCATCGATGAAGTGCTCGACACCATCCGCCTCACCGCCTCGGTGCATCGGCCCGGCGGCTTGCTGTCCCACGGCCAGAAGCAGTTCCTCGAAATCGGCATGCTGCTGATGCAGGACCCGCAACTGTTGCTGCTGGATGAACCGGTGGCGGGCATGACCGACGCCGAAACCGAATTCACCGCCGAACTGTTCAAGCGCCTGGCCGGCAAGCATTCGTTGATGGTGGTGGAGCACGACATGGGCTTTGTCGGCTCGATTGCCGACCACGTCACCGTGTTGCACCAGGGCAGCGTATTGGCCGAAGGGTCGCTGGAACAGGTGCAGGAAAATGAGCGAGTGATCGAGGTTTACCTCGGTCGCTAAGGTGGTTTTCCTGTAGGAGCGAGCTTGCTCGCGAAGATCGTCAACGATAGCGCGGGCATTCTGAATGCACGCGGTGCCCTCAGGTTTTTCGCGAGCAAGCTCGCTCCTACAGGGGATTGAGGAGGTTTTTGGATGCTGCAAGTCGACAAGCTGCACCAGTATTACGGCGGTAGCCACATCCTGCGCGGGCTGTCGTTTGATGTGAAGATCGGCGAAGTCACCTGCCTGCTCGGGCGCAACGGCGTGGGCAAGACCACCCTGCTCAAGTGCCTGATGGGCCTGCTGCCGGCCAAGGAAGGCGCGGTGAATTGGGAGGGCAAAACCATCACCGGTTTCAAGCCGCATCAGCGTGTGCATGCCGGGATCGCTTATGTGCCGCAAGGGCGCGAGATTTTCGCGCGCCTGACCGTGGAAGAAAACCTGCTGATGGGCCTTTCGCGCTTCCCAGGCGCGCAAGCCAGGGAAGTGCCTGCGTTCATCTACGAACTGTTTCCGGTACTGCTGCAAATGAAGCATCGACGCGGCGGCGACTTGTCCGGTGGTCAGCAGCAGCAGTTGGCGATCGGCCGCGCCCTGGCCAGCCGTCCGCGCCTGTTGATCCTCGACGAACCCACCGAAGGTATCCAGCCGTCAGTGATCAAGGAAATCGGCGCCGTCATCAAGCAACTCGCCGCCCGTGGTGATATGGCGATCCTGCTGGTGGAGCAGTTCTATGATTTTGCCGCCGAACTGGCCGACCAGTACCTGGTGATGTCTCGCGGCGAAATCGTGCAGCAGGGCCGTGGTGAAAATATGGAAAGCGAGGGTGTACGCGGTCTCGTAACCATCTAATCTGTAGCCTCCTGACGATAAGCACTCAGCCATGAACCTGCCCGTTTCCCCTGCCCTGTTCACCCCCAGCTGGCACGCCGAGCTGGAACTGGGCTATGCGCGTTTCGGCGACACCACGCGCCCGGTCATGCGCCGTCACCTTGGCCCGCTGCGGGTGCAAAAGCACCTGTACGCCGAAGGCCCCGAGGTGTGCCAGCACATCATCGTGCACCCGCCCGGCGGGATTGCCGGTGGTGATCGCCTGGACATCAGCGCCCACGTCGGCACCGATGCCTGGGCGCAGTTGACCAGCCCCGGCGCAGCCAAGTGGTACCGCGCCGGCGGCCCGGCCTTCCAGCACGTCGAGTTGACCGTCGAGGCCGGCGCGACGCTGGAATGGCTGCCCCAGGAAACCATCGTGTTCAGCGCGGCCCAGGCCGAGCTCACCACGTGCATCGACCTGCAAGGCGATGCGCGGCTGTTCTACTGGGATGTGGTCGCCCTCGGACGCCCGGCCAGTGACGAGCGCTTCGACCTCGGGCACTTTCAATCGCACCTGGATATCCGCCGCGACGGCCAGTTGCTCTGGCATGAGCGCCAGCGCATTGTGGGCGCCGATGGCTTGCTGGATTCGCCCATCGGGTTGGACGGGCAACCGGTGTTCGCCACGTTGCTGGTGACCGGTGAGATCGATCCCCAATTGCTCGAACAATGCCGCTCACTGCCACACGCGGTGCGCGGCGACTTGACCCAATTGCCCGGGTTGCTGGTAGCGCGTTGTTTGGCCAGTGAAGCGCTGCTGGCGCGGGGGTGGTTGATTGATTTATGGCGGTTGTTGCGCCCGGCCGTACTCGGCAGGGAAGCGGTATCACCCAGAATCTGGAGCACATGAAGATGCGCCCTTTTGTAGGAGCGAGCTTGCTCGCGAAGATCGTTAACGATAACGCGGGCATCCTGAAGGCACGCGGCGTCCTCAGGTTTTTCGCGAGCAAGCTCGCTCCTACAGGAGTTAGCGCTCGCCTTTTTAATTGCCTGACTACGGACTGAACCATGGACCTGACCCCACGGGAAAAAGACAAGCTGCTGATCTTCACCGCAGGCCTGGTCGCCGAACGGCGACTGGCGCGCGGTGTGAAGCTCAACTACCCGGAAACCATCGCCTATATCTCCGCCGCCCTGATGGAAGGCGCCCGCGATGGCCGCACCGTGGCCGACCTGATGCACTACGGCACCACCCTGCTCAGCCGCGAACAGGTGATGGAAGGCATCCCGGAAATGATCCCGGATATCCAGGTGGAGGCCACCTTCCCGGACGGCACCAAGCTGGTCACCGTTCATCAACCCATTGCGTAAGGTGCAGCGATGATTCGTGATGCAACCGAACACGACCTGCCGGCGATCCGCGCCATCTACAACGACGCGGTGCTCAACACCACGGCGATCTGGAACGAGCAACCGGTGGACCTGGCCAACCGTCAGGCCTGGTTCAACGCACGCCAGGCGCAGCAGTACCCGATCCTGGTGGCGGTGGAAAACGATGAAGTCACCGGCTACGCCTCGTTCGGCGACTGGCGCCCCTTCGAGGGCTTTCGCTACAGCGTCGAACACTCGGTGTACGTGCGCAATGACCAGCGCGGCAAAGGCCTCGGCCCGCAGTTGATGCTGGCCCTGATCGAGCGCGCCCGCAGCTGCGGCAAGCACGTCATGGTCGCGGCCATTGAAAGCGGCAACCAGGCCTCGATCCGCCTGCATGAACGCCTGGGTTTCATCACCACCGGGCAGATGCCCCAAGTGGGTATCAAGTTCGGCCGCTGGCTGGACCTGACCTTTATGCAACTGACGCTGAATCCGGGCGCCAAACCGCCCAAGGAGTGAGATCGATGAGCGCTGCACACCTGCGTCGCGTCAATGCGGAAAGTTTTGCCCATTACCGCCTGGGCTTGATCGAGCTGTTGCTGGACGCAGTGCAGCATGGCGCATCGGTGGGCTTTATGGCCGACTTCGATGAGACCCAGGCCCGCGAGTACCTGAACGGCGTGCAAGCCGGTATCGAAGACGCCAGCCTGCTGCTGTGGGTAGTGGTGCGCGAAGAACAAGTGGTCGCCAGCGTGCAATTGGCGCTGTGCCAGAAAGCAAACGGCCTGAACCGCGCCGAGGTGCAAAAGTTGCTGGTGCACAGCAGTGCCCGCCGCCATGGCCTGGGCCAGCAATTGATGAACACCCTGGAACTCGCCGCCCGCCAGCACAAGCGCGGCCTGCTGTACCTGGACACCGAGGCCGGCTCCGGTGCCGAGGCCTTCTACCGGTCCCTGCACTACACCAAAGTCGGCGAACTGCCCGACTACTGCCAAAGCCCGGACGGGCGCTACAGCCCGACCGCCATCTACTTCAAGACCCTGGGGCAACCTGCATGATTCCTGGTGAATATCAGATCCAGCCTGGCGAGATCGAACTGAATGTCGGGCGCCGCACCGTCACCTTGAGCGTGGCCAACAGCGGCGACCGGCCGATCCAGGTGGGTTCGCATTACCATTTTTTCGAAACCAATGACGCGCTGGCGTTTGACCGCGCTGCAAGCCGCGGCATGCGCCTGAATATTCCGGCGGGTACGGCGGTGCGGTTCGAGCCGGGACAGAGTCGTGAGGTCGAGCTGGTGGATTTAAGCGGCGGGCGGCGGGTATTCGGGTTTGCCGGGCGGATCATGGGCGACCTTTAGGGCCTCATCGGGGGCAAGCCCCCTCCCACATTTGGAGCTGTGAATACCTTCAAAGGTGGGAGGGGGCTTGCCCCCGATAGCGACTTCACATTCAACACATATTCTTCAGGGCACACACATGAAAATCACCCGCCAAGCCTACGCCGACATGTACGGCCCCACCGTCGGTGACAAGGTGCGCCTGGCCGACACCGAGCTGTTCGTCGAAGTGGAACGGGACTTCACCGTCTACGGCGAAGAGGTCAAATTCGGCGGCGGCAAGGTCATCCGCGACGGCCAGGGCCAGAGCCAGTTGCTCGCCCATGAGGTGGTGGACACCCTGATTACCAACGCGCTGATTATCGACCACTGGGGCATCGTCAAGGCTGATGTCGGCCTCAAGAACGGCCGTATCCATGCGATCGGCAAAGCCGGCAACCCGGATATCCAGCCCGGCGTGACCATGGCCATCGGCGCCAGTACCGAAGTGATCGCGGGCGAAGGCATGATCCTCACCGCCGGCGGCATCGACTCCCATGTGCATTTCATCTGCCCGCAGCAGATCGAAGAAGCGCTGACCAGCGGCGTCACCACCATGATCGGCGGCGGCACCGGGCCGGCCACCGGCACCAATGCCACCACCTGTACCTCGGGGCCATGGCACCTGGCGCGCATGCTGCAAGCCAGCGATTCGTTCCCGATGAACATCGGTTTTACCGGCAAGGGCAACGCCAGTCTGCCCGAGCCGCTGATCGAACAGGTCAAGGCCGGGGCCATTGGTTTGAAGCTGCATGAAGACTGGGGCACCACGCCCGCCAGCATCGACAACTGCCTGAGCGTGGCCGATGAATACGACGTGCAGGTGGCGATCCACAGCGACACACTGAACGAGTCCGGCTTCGTTGAAACCACATTGGCCGCACTCAAGGGCCGCACCATTCACACCTACCACACCGAAGGCGCCGGTGGCGGCCATGCGCCGGACATCATCAAGGCCTGCGGCTTTGCAAACGTACTGCCCAGCTCCACCAATCCGACCCGTCCGTTCACGCGCAATACCATCGACGAACACCTGGACATGCTGATGGTCTGCCATCACCTCGATCCGAGCATCGCCGAGGACGTGGCCTTCGCCGAAAGCCGTATCCGCCGCGAGACCATCGCCGCCGAAGACATCCTGCATGATCTGGGCGCGTTCTCGATGATCAGTTCCGACAGCCAGGCCATGGGCCGCGTCGGTGAGGTCATCACGCGCACCTGGCAGACCGCCGACAAGATGAAAAAACAGCGCGGTGCCCTGCCCGGCGACGGCCCCGGCAACGACAACTTCCGCGCCAAGCGCTACATCGCCAAATACACCATCAACCCGGCGATCACCCACGGTATCAGCCATATCGTCGGGTCCATCGAAGTGGGCAAATGGGCGGACCTGGTGCTCTGGCGCCCGGCGTTTTTCGGCATCAAGCCGACCCTGATCCTCAAGGGTGGCGCGATTGCCTCAAGCCTGATGGGCGACGCCAACGCCTCGATCCCTACGCCGCAACCCGTACACTACCGGCCCATGTTCGCCAGCTTCGGCAGCTCGCTGCACGCCACCAGCCTGACCTTTATCAGCCAGGCGGCGCAGGACGCCGGAGTGCCCGAGGCTCTGGGGTTGAAGAAGCAGATCGCCGTGGTCAAGGGCTGCCGCGATGTGCAGAAAACCGACCTGATCCACAACGACTACTTGCCCCACATCGACGTTGACCCACAGACCTACCAGGTCAAGGCCGACGGCGTGTTGCTGTGGTGCGAGCCCGCCGAGGTATTGCCCATGGCGCAGCGTTACTTCCTGTTTTAACGGCTTTTTGATCCACAGCAGGCCGGTGCCCGCCAGGTGGCGGGCGCAGGCAGGACCTCCTGGCCGCTACAGGTCAGTCGCTTCCTCCTCGGACGATTCACCGTCCAAGGGATGCTCCGCCAATTCCTGACGGCTCAAGGTCTCGATCAACGCCGCTTCCTTGACCGCCAGCCTGGCCTGCTCATCGTTGGCCTTTTGCTTGTACACGCCTTCGGTAAGGTCCCCCGCGTTGAAACGATCAGTCAGCGTGACCAGCTCTTCCTGATGCGGCAGGCTCTGTGCTTCGAACTGCGGCCGGTATTTGTGGGCCAGATAGTCCTGCCAGAACTCCCGGGCCAGCAGCGCCTGAAACTCCTGCGCCGAGTTGTTCAGCGCGACGACCTTCTCATAGGCCACATCGAGCATTGGCGCAGTGACACCCACCAGGCCGATAAACCTGACATGGGCGGGTTGCGCGGGCAATTTCAGACGGTCCTTGAGGCCGTGGCGATAAGCCAGGCGGATTTCCACTTCCTCATTCAGTCGGCTTCTGTGGGGCTGTTTTTCGGCCAGGGACACCGCCGGATCGTTAACGATGGCTTCACTGCGCTGGATATCCGCCGAAGCGATTTTATCGACCTCATGCAGACGGAACAGGCCTCTGGACAACTGCGACAAGGCGCGCCCCGGCGTCTCCCCGAGCGCCTGTGCGCGAGCCCGGTGGACCAGCACCTGCACCTCCAGGTTGCTGAAGGTAAACGCCGCACGATCACAGCAACGCGGCTCACCCGCCCGATCAAACAGCTCCTGGCGCAACCGGTCCGATTGCGGGGTGTTTTCGCTGATCGCGTCCAGCATTTCCCAGACCCGACGCTGCTGCTCCCCCCGGTCAGCGCCAGACAGATCGAGGCGCTCGAGCACACTGTTGAACAAACCATCGGCACCCGGCTGGTCGCGCAATGCAAACCACTGGGTCCGTCTGGCGGCGATTTGCTCGGCGGACAGGTTGGAGGTCCAGCGCAGGAACGGCGTTTCTTGCGCGGCCGTGATCACCCGGCCACCGCGAACCTGCCTGGCGGACTCCACCAACAGATTGATTTCCTGCGCCCCGGACGGCCTTGCCTGCCGCAGCCGGGCAGCATAATCCTGCACCCGCTGCTGGGTCTCTTCGGATAACGGATTGTCGGTCACGCGGGTCACGCGGTTGATCCGAGTCATCTGCTCCAACCGTTCAGCCGGGGGGGCAATCACGGCGGCGGGAATGCTTGTGATCTGGTTGTCTTGCAGGTCGATGGTGTCCAGGGCCGGTTGTTCCGCCAAGCCGACCGGCCAGGTGTCGATCTGGGTTCTGGCCAGGCTGAGGGTACGCAGATCGGTGATACCGCTGAAGTCCGGGCTGATACCCAGTGGGTTGTCATGTATGAGCAGCGCGCGCAGGGTGGTGCGTTCAGACAGAATACGCGCCGTTTGCGCGGTCAGACGGATCTGGTTTTTTTGCAGCATCAAACGCGTCAGGCCGTGCATGTCCCCCAGTGCCGGGGGCAACTCGCGCAGCTGGTTATTCGACATGTCCAGCCAGCGCAGGTGCCGATAGCGCGCGAGAAACCCCTCGGGTGAAGCGCTCAAGTGCATGTTGTTCAATTTGAGTGAGCCGACGTGGCTGAAGTCCACGTCCAGATCCGGCAGGCTGGGCAGGTTCAAGCCACTCAAATCCAGCTCCAGGCCGATAGGCGTGCCGTCATTGGCCAACTTCGGCGCGGTCTCGCGTCGCCAGCATTCGAGGATACGTTGCTGCGCGGTGTACCTGTCCGTCATCGCGGCCGTGTTGGCCTGCCGTTCGCCCATGCGCACATAACGCTGACGCTCACCGCCGCCCGAAAAGACCCAAGCACTCAACTGGTTTTGCAGCACGTCGAACTCCTGCTCCAGCCTGGTCAGCTCCGCACCCGCGTCAGCGCCTGACCGCCAGAGGAACTCCCTGGCTTGCTGGCTGCTTTTACCTGGGTACATCCGCCGATATCTTTCGACATCGGGATTACCAGTGTCGAATGCATTGGATAGGGCGCCCTTGATGAGGTCTGGGCGGGTCTGGCTCAAGCGTTTCCAATAGCTGTCGAGCTCGCGCCAATACTCTGCGGGGAATGCGTTGTCACGCAGCAAGGTCACCCCGTTGATCCTGGCGACCCTGTCAAGCTGGTCGGGTGCAGGCCTGAGGTTCTGCTCCGGCACTTCACGCAGTCGGTTGAAGCTCAGATCCACCATTTCAAGGTTGGCCTGGCTGCTCAGGCCGGTTGGCCACTGATCCATTTCGGTGTGCGCGAGGTTGAGGGTTTTCAACCGGGGCATGCCACTGAAGTCCGGTATTACTCTCAGCGGGTTATTCGCCAGCGACAGTGTCTCAAGATCAGCCATCGCACTGATTTTTCCGGCGCTGTGGCGGGTCAGTCGGATTTGATTGCTGCTGACTCGCCCACGGTATATCCGCCCAGCACTACGTCCCTGTCCGCTCAGGTCCAACGAGACGAGCGTGTTCATATCACCCACCACTTCCGGCAGTTCAGTCAACCCGCAGTCCCTGATCCGCAAACTGCGCAATTGGCTGAAGTTGCTCAGGAACCTGT
Source organism: Pseudomonas sp. 28 E 9 (assembly GCF_900004785.1). Lineage (NCBI taxonomy): Bacteria > Pseudomonadati > Pseudomonadota > Gammaproteobacteria > Pseudomonadales > Pseudomonadaceae > Pseudomonas > Pseudomonas sp. 28 E 9. Next base: position 112,494 of record NZ_CVTK01000054.1, read on the forward strand.
GGGCACTGTCAGACCAGCGAAACCTGGACAACTCCAGCGACTGGACATGGCTGAAATCCCCTTCCAACGCTGGCAACTCCAGTACCCCGGCTCCGGACAAGTGCAGCGATTCGCCGCTATCCCGTCGCCAGCACCGCCTGATGCTGTTCGCGATACTCACTGCGGGGTCCTGCACACGCGCCAGAGCACTGGCCGTGGGCTGCTCGTGCACCTTGACCCACTCCTTGAGCGTTGTATCCAGGCGATTGTATTGCGTTCTGCGCTGCTCCCGTTCACGGCTTTCGGCTGAGCGCAGCAGGTCCGTGACCCGTTGGACAATGCCGCGCCCCCCACCCAGCAGGCGCATGGCCGGGTCGTAAGCCGGCTTGCGCACCGGGTGCTCCAGCAGCACCGTACGCAATGGCTCCCGCGGCAGTGGAGTGTGTTGAATCGCCGCCTTCAATTGCTGCGCATCGGTGAACCCCAGGCCCTGGCGCTCGGGACCAGACAAAGTATCCCAGGCGCCCGCGTAGAAATCCCGTGGAGCCGGTGCCTGGAACAGGCCGTTGTCCATCTGCACCAGCACCCTGGTGTGGGGCCAGTCCGGCGAGCCGATGGCGTCGAGCAGCGGGCCGGCAGCCGAATACCGACGCAGCTCCACCCGCGTCCCCCGTGGCCATCCCGGCAAGGTTTCAAGGGTGCGCAGGGCCAGGCGCTGGCTGTCGATGTGCGCCATTGTGTCCAGGTGCAGCCCTTCATAGGCTTTGGCCACACGGGTTTCCTGCTCGCACCACTGCGCCAGTTCGGCGCTTTCCGGCGGCAGCCGCCCCGTGTCGCGCAGTGCCTCCAGTGCCGGCGTATCGAGGTGCTTGAGTAACTGCGCCGCCACCGGTTCGGGCAAGTGTGGATAGCTGTCACGGATGAGCCGCACATCGGGATCATCACCGGCGCTCAGGGCGTTGTAACGCTCCTCGAGCAGCGCGCCCTTGAAGGTCTCGACCACACCGGCAATGTCCTGGCGCAACAGACCGGCCCGGGTCTGCAGTGAATCCTCGCCAGTGCCGGGAATGCCTTTGAGCGCGGGGTCAACGCCTTGCAGGGTGTTCAGCACCTCTTCAAGCAGCTCGCCACGGGCGATGTGCTGCTCACTGAGCACCACCACGCGCTTGGCCAGCGATGGCCGTGCATCGTCTTCCCACAACAGCGTGCCGTGACGGTCGAGCACCCGCAGGGGCGGTTCCTGGGGCAGCAGGCCGCGCCGTCGCAGAATGTGCATTTGCAATGCGATGTCGGCCTTGGCGTAGATCGCCGGGTCGCTGCTGCGCAATTGCTCGATGAACGTCGTGAGTTGCTGGTGCAGCTTGAAACGCTCGATGCTCTGGTTGAGCAACACGGGCACCGGCTGATGCTCGACGAAGGTCTCGCGCAACGCGTCCACGCCGACACCGCTGGCGTCCCGGGCGTGCTCCAGGCGCTCGGCACTGAGGGGCTCACGGGTGAGGCCCAGGCGCCGCATCAGGGTGGGGGCGTCCCAGGTCAGCGGCTCTTCGACTTCATGGCTCCAGGCACCGGCATGGTTATGCTCCAGCAGGGGCGCATAGGCCTCGGGGCGGCTCGGGTGCTGGATGCGGTAGTCGCCGGTGCGGGCATCCTGCTTGACCCGGTAATAGTCGCCTTCATGGGGCAGGATCGTCTCACCCTTGTGCTGGTAAAGCCCGAGGCGATCCGGCTTGGCATCGGCGCCCAGGTCCACAGGGATTTTGTACGCCCCCATGTCCGGGTTCCATAGTTGCGACTGACCATCGGGCTGGGTGATGGGCCTGAGGTTATCGACCATGCTCGACACTTTCACTTGCGGCAGGACCTTGGAACCGGTGCCGATAAACGCCGCATTGAGCGCCACACTGGAAAAATGCGCCCACATCGATTTAACGTCGCCCTGCTCGTAGGCTTCAATGCCCTCGAAGGCTTCGCTGGCCATTTGCGCGGCCCCCACCGCCAGCATGATCGGCCCCAACCCCGGCACCACGAACGCCGCCAGGTTGTACACGCTGATGACCGCATCCAGATAGCTCGACAAGCGCTCAAGCCGCGCCTTGCGGTCTTCATCGCCGGTGGGCACCGCCACCGCCCGCCCGTCGGACAGGATCTTGCGCACCTGGGCCCGGCGCAGTTGTTCCCAGAGATTGCCGCTGATCTCCATCTCCGCCAGCGACAACCGCGCGGCACCCGGCTTGATCGGGTAATCGGTGGCCGCGCCGTTGGCGGGTTTGTACAGGGCGTCGAACTGCTTGAAAAACACCCCTTGCTCACGCTGTGGCACAAAACTGCTGAAAAACCGCCGATAGGACGCACTGTGCAAGCGCGTGCGTAGATCGACCATAAAGTCGGCGCTGGAGGCGTACTCCTTGACGGGCTGCTGGGGGTCGTTGGGGATGTACACCACCAGACGCTCGACCCGCTCGCTGTCCAAGCGGTTCGGGCCAATCAGCACAGGGCCCACCAGCGTACAGCCGAACACCTGCAACGCCGCAAAGGTCACCGGCTTGCCATCGAGCGTGGCGCTGGCGGGGTCGGCCACCACTTGTTGGAGCATCTGGAAGGCCGTGTCGCTGGTGCCCCATCCCGTGCGGCCATTGGTAAGGCTACCGGTGAATTGGCGCCGGGCGATTTCGCTGCCCAGGGCCAGTGACTGGCGGTGATATTCTTCTAATTGCTTCTCCAGCGCGTCACGCTCGGCGCCGTCCTCGGGCTGCACAATCGCCTTGAGGTGCTGCTGATACTGCTCACCCAGATCAAGGGTGCGGCAGAGCCTGGCAAACGCATGGGGCGCAAGGCTGACCGCCTGGGCGTTTACGGCGTGGAAGGTGGACAACACCTCTCCGTCATAGCCACTCCACGTGGTAATGAGCTGGCAGTCGTTGCACGGCAGCGGTTGTTCCTCGTCGGCCTCGAAGTTGGCCAAGGCCGCCTCGAGCAGGGAAACACCCCGGTACTCGTAGCTCAGCGACGCATCGTTCTGCTGGTCGAATACCAGAAAACCATAAAGGTCATCGCGGCCTTTAAACGCGTACTTGCGCACCAAGTACACCTGGCGCACATCCAGATCCAGGTTGAACTGCTGCTTGATCGCGTCTTTGAGCGGCTGCTCGGCGAAATCCAGTACATCCTTGATCGTGCCCAGGGTGTTCTCGACCCGGTTCAAGGCTTCGCGGTAACGAATATGGCTGGCTGCCAGCTCGCTTCTGGACTGCGCCGTGGCACTCAAGTACCAGCTGGGCAGCTCCATTTCGTGGTCAGCGAGTTCTTGCTGGCGCTGCGCAGCCGATTGGTTGAACCAGGCGGGCACGCGGTCTTTGAGGAAGTCGTAGTGAACGCCGCGCAGGTCGACGTTGAAGGTCCCTTCGGCACTGGAAGGAGGAGGCAGAGAATCCGGCATGGCGGGTCGTCCTTGGTTGAGAGCAAAGCCCCCAGCCTATCGAACGACCCGTGTTGAAAAGCCTACATAGTTAACCGGTTCAGAAGTGCTCGCGCGGGTTGAATGCGGCTTTTTCCGCCAACGCCTGCCACAGCGCCTTGACCTCTTCATCGCTGGTTTTAGGCATCACCGCCTTGAGCTGCACGAACAGATAACCGCGCTGCCCGGCCTTGTTCAACAGACCGTGGCCCTTGGCGCGCATGCGCTGGCCATTCTGGCTACCGGCGGGCACCTTGAGGTTGATCTTGCCGGTCAGGGTCGGCACTGCCACTTCAGCGCCCAGGGCCAATTCCCACGGCGCCAGCGGCAAGTTGATGATCAGGTTTTCGCCATCCACCTCGAAACGGGCATGGGCGGCGAACTTGATAATCAGGTACAGATCGCCATTGGCCCCACCGCCAATGCCCGGCGCGCCCTGCCCCTTGAGGCGGATACGCTCGCCGTCGGCCACGCCGGCGGGGATCTTCACGTTCAGGCTCTTGACCGTGTTGCTGACGTGCCGACCGGACGCATCGTATTGCGGCACCTGGAAGCTGATCTGCTTGGATTCGGTGGACAGGGTTTCCTCAAGGGAGATCGACAGCTGCATCTCCACGTCCTGGCCCTTGCGCCCGGCAGGCCGACGCTGGCCGCCGCCAAACGCGTCGCCCCGCGAGCCGAAGATCGAGCTGAAGAAGTCCGAGAAGTCTTCAGTGCCGGCGCCGCCGCCAAAGCCGCCACGGCTCTGCCAACCGGGCGGGCCTTGGAACGGCTGGCCATGCTGGCCATATTTGCGCAGTTCGTCGTACTCGGCGCGCTTGTCGGCGCTCTTGAGCGCTTCATAGGCTTCGGACGCGTCCTTGAACTTGGCTTCGGCGTCCTTCTCCTTGCTCACGTCCGGGTGGTACTTGCGGGCGAGCTTGCGATAGGCGGCCTTGATTTCCTTGTCATCGGCGCTTGGCTCGACCCCCAGAATCTTGTAGTAATCTTTGAAGTCCATCGGCGGTTCACCATCCTTAAATCGAGATCGCACAGCCTGGCCACAAGGTGCGCTGGTTTGCACGTGTTGAGTCTTGCGGCCTGGGGTGCGTCGCAGTGTCATTCGGCACATGCCGTATGCACCAGATGTGGGGGCAAATGTCGCGCTTTCAAGCACCATTTAACAGATGGTCGGCCTACGCATCCGGCGTCGACTGGCATACACTGCGCGGCCGTTTTGCAACCGGAACCCGATAGACATGAAAAACGAATCTCCAGCCCGTGCCTGCGGCATCGACTTTGGCACGTCCAACTCCACCGTCGGCTGGATACGCCCCGGCGAGGAGACGCTCATCGCGCTGGAGGACGACAAAATCACCCTGCCGTCGGTGGTCTTCTTCAACTTTGAAGAGCGTCGTCCGGTGTACGGTCGGTTGGCGTTGCACGAATACCTGGAGAACTACGAAGGCCGCCTGATGCGCTCGCTCAAGAGCCTGCTGGGTTCCAAGCTGATCAAGCACGACACCAGTGTGCTCGGCACCGCAATGCCGTTCACCGACCTGCTGGCACTGTTTATCGGCCAGCTCAAGAGCCGCGCCGAAGCCAATGCCGGTCGTGAGTTCGAAGAAGTGGTGCTGGGCCGCCCGGTGTTCTTCGTCGATGACGACCCGATGGCCGACCAGGAGGCGGAAAACACCCTGGTCGACGTGGCGCGCGCGATCGGTTTCAAGGACATCTCGTTCCAGTACGAACCGATTGCGGCGGCGTTCGACTACGAGTCGACCATCGAGAAAGAAGAGCTGGTGCTGATTGTCGACATCGGCGGCGGTACCTCCGACTTCTCCCTGGTACGCCTGTCGCCGGATCGCCGCCACAACGACAACCGCCAGAGCGACATCCTCGCCACCGGCGGCGTGCACATCGGCGGCACCGACTTCGACAAACAGCTCTCGCTGGCCGGCATGATGCCGCTGTTCGGCTATGGCAGCCGCATGAAAAGCGGCGCCTACATGCCCACCAGCCACCACATGAACCTGGCCACCTGGCACACCATCAACTCGGTGTACTCGCAAAAATCCCAGCTGGCCCTGGGCAGCATGCGCTACGACATCGAAGACACCGGCGGCATCGACCGCCTGTTCAAATTGATCGAACAGCGCGCCGGGCACTGGCTGGCCATGGAAGTGGAAGAGACCAAGATCCAGCTGACCCAGGACGACAGCCGCCATGTGCCACTGGACCGTATCGAAGCGGGCCTGAGCGTGGACCTGAGCCGCGCGCTGTTCGAGTCATCCATCGACAACCTGCTCGAACGCGTGCGCGGCAGTGTCACGCAGTTGCTCAATGACGCCTCGGTGAGCGTGGCCCAGGTGGACACGGTGTTCTTTACCGGTGGCTCCAGCGGCATCCCGGCGCTGCGCCACAGCATTGCGGCGATGCTGCCGAATGCGCGGCACGTGGAAGGCAATATCTTTGGCAGTATTGGGAGTGGTTTGGCGATTGAGGCGAGTAAGCGTTACGGCAGTTGAGTTTTAGCTCAAAACTGCGGCGCGCCTATCGGGGGCAAGCCCCCTCCCACAGTTTGATGTGTGAACACTTTCAAATGTGGGAGGGGGCTTGCCCCCGATAGCGTCAGCCCAGGCAACACAAGGCTTAAACCATCCCGCCGAGCTTCAACTCACTCTTGAGATACGCATAGTAAATCGGCCCCGCCACCACCCCCGGCAGGCCGAATGCCGCCTCAAACACCAGCATCGCCAACAACAACTCCCACGACTTGGCACTGATCTGCCCGCCGACAATCCGCGCGTTGAGAAAGTACTCGACCTTGTGGATCACGATCAGGTACCCCAGCGCCGCCACCGCCACCCAGATCGACAACGACAACGCGACTATGGTGATCAGTGTGTTGGACATCAGGTTGCCGATCACCGGCAGCAGGCCGAGCAGGAAGGTCAGTACGATCAGGGTTTTGGTCAGCGGCAGGTGGATGCCGCACAGCGGCAGGACCACGGCGAGGAACACGGCGGTGAAGGCGGTATTGAGCGCGGCGATCTTGATCTGGGCGAAGACGATATTGCGAAACGCCTGGACCAGCAGGTGCAGGCGGTCGAACAACGCCGCAGCCAGGGGTTTGCGCTTGGTCAGGTCAGGCACGCGTTGCAGGGCGATGATCGCGCCCAGCACCATGCCGATCAGCAAGGTGACGAACATGTGCGCGGCGTCCTTGCCGACCAGTTGCAGTTCGCTCAGGTGCTTGCTCAGCCATTGGCCGATGGCCACGCGAAACTCGGCGGCGCTGGCGGGCAGGTAGGCGTCCAAAAACGGCGGCAACTGGCCGCGCGCGCGGTCGACCACGCCCATGAATTTGTCGAGCGAAGCGCCGGGGTTTTCCGCCTCATGGAGCAGAAAGCTGATGGCGCCGGCGAAGATCAGCGCGAGTACGCTGACGATCAAAGTGCCGAGCAGGGCCACCGCCAGCCAGCGCGCACGCCGCCCTTCGATCAGCCGTTGCAGTTGGGGGGTGAGCATGTTGACCAATTCATAGACCAACAGGCCGGCCAGCAGGCTGGGCAGCAATTTGAGCGGCAGCACCAGCAGCAGTCCGCCGAAAATGATGATGTAGCTGGCCAGCAACAACACATGACGCTGAGAAAACGTTGGCATACAGCCTCAAAACGAACGGCGTTAAAGGATGTTGTAGGAGCGAGCTTGCTCGCGAAAAACGAAAGGGCACCGCGTTTAGTCAGGGTGCCCGTTTGATCGTTCACGTTTTTCGCGAGCAAGCTCGCGCCTACAAAGGGACTGCGTGCGAGTGTCGCAGCCTTCTATGGCCTGGGGCTATTACTTCTTCAGGCAGGTGCTCATGAATGTTTTACGCGCATCGCCGGTCAACGCTTGGGTTTTCGCCGACGCATTGCAGTCTTTCATCTTTTGCTGCTGCGGGGTCAGGGTCTTGGCATCATTGGCCGCCGGGGCCGACAGGCAGGTCTTCATGAAAGCCTTGCGCTCATCGCCCTTGAGGGTCTTGGTGGTGGCCTCGGCGTTACAGGTGGTCATTTTGTTTTGCTGGGCGGTGGCGGCAAAACCCTGGGAACACAGCAGCAGGCCCATCATCAACAGCGGAATACGCAGCATCTTCATGGAGTTTTCTCCCTGTTACCGTACCGAAGGGCACGGCCTACAACGCAGTGTAGTCAAAACCTGTTACAACTTCACCGGCGGCGAATAGTCGTCCGACGGTATCGCTTCCACCTCTTCAACACATTGGGTTTGCTTTCGATGCAATACGCGTATCCCCTGCTGGCCATCCTTATCTGGGCCGGCAACACCGTGGTCAACAAACTGGCGGTGGGTTCGATTTTCCCGGCTGAAATCGGCTTTTATCGCTGGCTGTTCGCGGCGCTGCTGTTCACTCCGTTCATGTTCAAGCCGGTGATCGCCAACTGGCCGCTGATCCGCCCGAACCTGGGCAAGATTTTCATGCTCGGCGTGCTGGGCATGGCCGTGTATCAAAGCCTGGCCTATTACGCCGCCACGCTGACCAGTGCCACCAACATGGGCATCATCCTCTCGCTGATGCCGCTGATGGCCCTGACCGCCGCCATTATCAGCCTCGGCCAGCGCCTGACCTTCGGCGCGCTGACCGGCGCGGTGCTGTCGTTCGCGGGGGTTGTGGTGGTGGTGTCATCCGGCAGCCTGGGCGCGTTGCTGCAACACGGGATCAACCTCGGTGACGCCATGATGCTGGTCGCCACCCTGGCCTACGCGGTCTACAGCACCTTGCTGAAAAAATGGCAACTGCGCCTGCCGCCGTTGGTGCTGTTGTACCTGCAAGTGCTGGTGGCGGTGGTGGTGCTGTTTCCGCTGTTCCTGTTCTCGGCCAAGGCGGGCCTGGGCTGGGCGAATATCCCGCTGGTGCTGTATGCGTGCCTGCTGGCTTCGATGCTGGCGCCGCTGGCGTGGATGCACTCGGTCAAGACCCTTGGGCCAAGCCGTACCACGTTGTTTTTCAACCTGCTTCCACTGATTACTGCCTTGATCGCGGCGGTGGTGCTGAAGGAAGCGCTGGCGCTTTATCACCTGGTGGGAGGGTTGCTGACCTTGGGTGGGGTCGTCCTGTCGGAGCGCTGGACCACGCCGGTCAGACCTCGTCGTGACACATCCTGTTAAATCCGATAAAACTTTTCGCCTCTCTCGCGACTCACAACTGGGAGCGATCACGCCGGCAGAGCGTGGCGTAAAACCGGATTAGCCCCAGGAGATTGAGATGACTGAAGCACACTTGACTGACGTTGCGACCCTGCGCAGCCGCGCCCGCCAGAACGTCGAAAACGGTGCCGTGACCGAAGGCTATGACGCCGACCGCGAAGAAATTATCCGCCTGCTCAACGCATCGCTGGCCACCGAACTGGTCTGCGTATTGCGCTACAAGCGTCACTACTTCATGGCCAGCGGCCTGAAAGCCAGCGTTGCCGCCGATGAATTCCTGGAGCACGCCACCCAGGAAGCCGAACACGCCGACAAACTTGCCGAGCGCATCGTGCAACTGGGCGGCGAGCCGGAATTCAACCCCGACCTGCTGTCGAAGAACTCCCACGCGCAATACGTGGCGGGCAACTCGCTGAAAGAAATGGTCTACGAAGACCTGGTGGCCGAGCGGATCGCGGTAGACAGCTACCGTGAAATCATTCAGTACATCGGTGATAAAGACCCGACCACCCGTCGCATCTTCGAAGACATCCTGGCCCAGGAAGAAGAACACGCCGACGACATGGCGGATATTCTGGAAGGCCTGTAATCAGCCGCACAGCACTACCCATGTGGGAGGGGGCTTGCTCCCGATAGCGGTGTTTCAGTCAAAGATTGATTGGCTGATATACCGCTATCGGGGGCAAGCCCCCTCCCACATTTGGTTTCAGGGGCAGTCAGTTACTTCACGGTCTTGGGCGCCTTGCCTTCTCTCATCTGTTGCAGCAACGGTGCACACGCATTCGGCTCGCCGCCGCTTGGCGCGACCAAGGCGAGCAACCCGGCCGCAGGACCTGCGATCACACCCAGGGCGACCATGCCCGCGCCACGCAGTGCCAGGGGGATGGCCTTGACGCCGGCATTGGGCTTGATGAACGGCCCGTTCACATATAACGGCGAGCGCAGGGAGAACAGGCGGAAGCCCTTGGACTCCGGCGTGATGGTCAGGTCCAACTGCTCGGTCGCCATATTCGCCGTGCCATCGACGTAGATGATCGCGTTCTCGGTATCGAATACAAACAAGCGGGTGGTCGCCAGGCCGGTCTTGATACCGAAGTCCGCCGCAGCGCAGTTGATCTTCACTTCCTTGTCGCCAAACAGGCGCCCCACCACGTAATTGCCCACGTTGAGGCCGGCGATTTCCATCAGGCCACGGCTGATCGCACCGTCGTTGATCAGCATCTTCAGGTCACCGTTGGAGGTGCCCAGCAGCGCTGCCACAGAGTTGCCGCGCCCGGCAATATCGGCGTCGCCGTTGAGTTCGCCGAAGCTGGTTTTCATCGGCTCAAAGCTTGGGAACAACTGCTTGAGCTTGAAGTTACGCGCCGTGAGCTTCGCCCGGCCTTCCATTGGCGTGGTGCGGCCGTTCAAGCGGATCTGCGCATCGAGCTTGCCGCCGGCCACGCCGAAGCGCAGGGGTTCAAGGCTCAGCTCACCGTCGTTGAGCACAAGGTGCGTATAAAGGTCGGTGAACGGCAGCTCGGCGCTGTGCACGATGCGTTTGCCGGTGAATTCCACGTCGGCATCCATGTCGCGCCAGCGCTCGGTGCGGAACTCTTCAACCGGCAGCACCTTGGTTGCCGGTTGCTTGCTTTCACCGCCGCGGGCTTTCTGCTTGGCGTTGGAGTCGGCGCCGATCAAGGGCGCCAGGTCGTCCATCAGCAGTTGATTGGACACCAGCGCGCCGCTGAGCTTGGGCCGTGGCTGGCTGGCCACGTAGGCCAGGTCGCCGTGGATATCGCTGTTGCCGATCTTGCCGTTGAAGTTTTCATAGCGAAAGGACGCACCGCTGGCTTCATGCAGCTTGGCGATCAGATGACCGTCGGTTGAATAGGCCGGCGAATCGGGCAACGTCACGCCGGTCAGCGGGTAGAGGTTGCCCAGGCTGGCACCGGCGAGCTTCAGGCGCAGGTCCAGGGCGCCGAGATTCAGCGGGTCGGTCAGGGTGCCGGCCAGGGCGATGCTGGTGTCGCCGATCTTGACCTGGGCCTGCAGCGGGAACGGCTTGGCCGCGTCCTGCAGGGCGAGCAGGCCGCCGATCTTGCCGGTGCCGGCGAGCGCCTGGCCGTGATACTGGCCTTTGACCTTGAGGCCGAACGCGTAGTCCTGGGGGGTCGAGCCTTTTTCCAGGGCTTTTTTGGCATCCGCGTCGCCGACGATTGCACCGAAGGGGATCGGCTTGCCCAGCGGGTCGATGATCACATCGAGCCGGGTCTTGAGGGTCTGGTCGTCGAGGGTGACGTGGCCTTTGTCGAAACCGATGGCGCCGATATCTACCACCCAGTTGGAAGGTTCGGCGTCGGGGTCCTTGGGGTCGAACTTGAAGGTCCAGTTGGCGCGTCCGTCGGCCAGACGCTGCAGGTCGGCGCTCGGCTCGGTGAGGTCAATACGCGGGATCACCACGCGTTGTGCCAGCAACGCCAAGGGTGAAATACGCAATTCGACCTTCTTGAGCGTGACCATCTGCGGTTGCTTGGACCAATCGGGATTGCCCAGGCTCAGGTCTTCGGCAATCACGTGGGGCCAGGGCACCCAGGCCCGCCAGCCGCCCTCGTCGGGCTCACGCTGCCACACCACCGCCAGGTTGCCGTTGATGGCGAACGGGCGGTGCAACTCTTCGGAGACCTTGGCGTTAAGGGGCGGCTTGATGCGGTTCCAGTCAAAAAACACCAGGACCAATACCGCGATGGCGATTAACAGAACGAAGCTGGCGCAGCACCAGGCGACGATTTTTCGAGTGCGCGTCATTGCACAAAACTCCTGATTACGACTGGCTGGGCAACAGCCTTTGAAACAGCTTATAGGACTACGACTGGCAAAGTGCCCGGGGGTTTAACGCAACGGCCGATTTAGCCGAAAAAAGCGATTTTCCTGATCGATCAGACCGTTTCCGCTCAGCAACCACGCACCATTGTTACCCAGGTGCGTGTCGAAAATACCCACTACGGTGCAAAACCGCGTGCTTGAGAGGCGCGAGCTAGAGCCTCCCGCGAGAACAATCAATTCTGTTGATTATTACCATTGTGTTTATGAACTTTTATATCGACTTATCAAGAGTAGCATTAGCCCTGTACCCACTTTATCGCCCTCCCGAGGAGCAACCATCATGAAACGCCAAGTACTTGCTACCCTCCTGTTATCCGTCCTGGCTTCCAGTGCCTTTGCCCTGCCAGCCGCCGAACAGGCCACCCCACAGAACCAGTCCCAGGCCGTGCAGTCGAGCCAGACCCTGGCCCGCAGCGGTTCGCAGGAAGATGAGAACCGTGACTACGCCAAAGGCGCTGTCGCTGAAAACGGTTCGGAGCAGGCCAACAAACGTGCCTACACCGAAGGCCTGACTGAAGGTGGCAACGACCGCCTGCAGGAAAAAGGTCTGGTAGAAGGCGGCGCTGAACAAGCCAATGACCGTGCCTACACCCAGGGTATCGCTGAAGGCGGTGCCGACCGTCTGCAAGAACTGCATCAAGCACAGAGCTAAGCCCGTGGTGGCCCAGAAAAAAGCCCGATCTACCGATCGGGCTTTTGCTTTTCTATAGACCGCGTCACGTCTGCCCCCGTCAAGTTCGACGCCGGCAAAGCGCTTTTGCTAGAGTGCGTCGTTGTACTCGCCGACAAAGCCCATCCGCTCATGCTGCCCCGCGCCGAACAGAAGCAACAGACTCGCCTCGCCTTGATGGACGCTGCCCGCCATCTGATGGAGTGTGGCCGTGGGTTTGGCAGCCTGAGCCTGCGCGAAGTGGCCAAGACAGCGGGCATCGTGCCCACCGGCTTCTATCGCCATTTTGCCGACATGGACCAGCTTGGGCTCGCGTTGGTCAGTGAAGTCGGCCAGACATTCCGCGCCACGATTCGCCTGGTGCGCCACAACGAATTCGTCATGGGCGGGATCATCGATGCGTCCGTGCGGATCTTTCTCGATGTGGTCTCGGCCAACCGTTCCCAATTCCTGTTTCTGGCCCGCGAACAATACGGCGGTTGCCTGGCCGTGCGCCAAGCCATCGGCGCGCTGCGCGAAGACATCACCCGCGACCTGGCGGCCGACCTTACGCTGATGCCCAAGCTGCAGCACCTGGATGCCGACGGCTTGCACGTGATGGCCGACCTGATCGTCAAAAGTGTATTTGCCACCCTGCCCGACATCATCGACCCTCCCGTCCAGGCCTTGCCTGCCCACCTCACGCCCCAGGCGAAGATCACCCAGCAATTGCGCTTTATCTTTATCGGCCTCAAGCATTGGCAAGGCCTGGGCAGTACCGAGTAATACGATCAGCCGGCCTTGTGAAAGCGCTTGGCGGTGGTGTAGTTCCTGTTCCAGTAGCTATTGCTCAACGAATCGATACGCACGTTCTTGCCGGTACGCGGTGAATGGATAAATTTGCCGTCGCCGATATACAGCCCGACGTGACTGACCCGCCCCTGCCCATTGCCTTTGAAAAAGACCGCGTCGCCCGGCTTCAACGCCGTGCGCTTGATGGTCGCGGCCGTTGAACGGTGCATCGCAGCCGTGGTGCGCGGCAGCTGGATATTGGCTTGGGTCTTGAACAGATAGACCAGGAAACTGCTGCAATCGAACCCTTGCTCAGTGGAGGTACCGCCCCACTTGTAGGGTGTACCGAGCAGTTGATGGGCGCGGTCGATCACATTTTCGACCGAAGACGGTGCATGGGCGGAAACAAACGTCGGCGGCTGTTGAAGAGTGGCCGAGGCTGAGGAAATAAGACAAGACAGACTGACAATGACGGAACAGATAAGTGACTTGAACATGATGAACATCGCGGCGGATTAAACACGGCGCGAATCTTAAAGAACCACCACGTAAGCTCACGAAGGCCAATTCTCTGGCTCTTGTAGGATTATTCCTTAAAGGCAGATGAAGAATTGTATGAAAGACATTTCATGCAATTCATCGGCTTACTCCACGCAAAATGCCCCCTCCTGGTGCCGAGCGCCGCTCAAACGCACCAAATTGCAACACGCTCGCCCTGTACGAATGCCCTGCCGTGTAGCGCTCGCGCCCTGCTGACAGGGATTTCCTACGCGCCAGCCGGGTTGGCAAGGCCCTTGCTCTACCACCTTTATAGCCCCTTTATCGTTAATAGCTGGAAACCCTCCGATGCTGGTGATCCACCGCCGAATCGCCCCCCAGGCCCTCTGGGCCGCCGAGCTGCTGCTGAACTTCGAAGCCCGCAGCAAAAGCCGCCTGCGCTGTTTCAGTGCCGACGGTGAAGACGTCGGCCTGTTTTTGGAGCGTGGGCAACCGCCGCTGCACGATGGCGAATTCCTGCAAGCCGAGGACGGACGCGTCGTACGTGTCTGCGCACGCCCTGAGCAACTGCTGCATGTCACCTGCCGCAACGCGTTTGAACTGACCCGCGCGGCCTATCACCTGGGCAATCGCCATGTCGCCCTGCAGGTCGGCGATGGCTGGCTGCGCCTGCTCGATGACTATGTGCTCAAGGCCATGCTGGAACAGCTGGGCGCCGATGCGCACCCCATCGAGGCGCCTTTCCAACCCGAGCACGGCGCCTATGGCGGTGGTCATCACCACTCGCGCCACGGTGACGAAGACTTCAATTACGCGCCCAAACTGCATCAGTTCGGCGTGCGTCCATGAACCCGGCCTGGGCGCTGTTGCGCCTGGCCAGTCCGCAATTGCCGATTGGCGGCTACAGCTACTCCCAGGGCCTGGAAATGGCGGTGGAGAACGGCCGCGTCAACGATGCCGCCAGCGCGCGACGCTGGATCAGCGATCAATTGCTGCTCAACCTCGCGCGTTTCGAAGCGCCCTTGCTGCTCGCCCACTGCCGCGCCGCAGCGGAACAGGCCTGGCCGCGCCTGGCGCAGTTGTGTGAAGAACACCGTGCCAGCCGCGAAACCCGCGAGCTGTATCAGGAGAGCCGGCAGATGGGCTACTCCCTGCAACAACTGCTCAGTGGCTTGCCCGAGTTGGACGCCGACGCCCGTGATTTCCTTGACCAACAGCCTGAACCCCATCTGGCCCTTGGCTGGGCCCTGGCCGCACGGGCCTGGGCCATCCGCCCCGACGACGCCCTCGCCGCCTGGCTCTGGAGCTGGCTGGAAAACCAGTTGGCCGTGCTGATGAAAACCCTGCCCCTGGGCCAGCAAGCCGCGCAGCGCCTGACCAGCGAACTGCTGCCGCTGTTGCAGCAGGCCCAGCACGAGGCTGGCCGCGTCGAACCCGATCACCTTGGCAGCGCCGCGTTTGGCCTGTCTTTGGCGTGCATGGCCCACGAGCGCCAGTACAGCCGCCTGTTCCGTTCCTGAGGCTTTTTTGGAGAACCCACCATGAACACACAACCCCTGCGCGTCGGCATCGGCGGCCCGGTCGGCTCCGGCAAGACCGCCCTGACCCTGGCCCTGTGCCTGGCGCTGCGCGACCGCTACAACCTGGCAGTGGTTACCAACGATATCTACACCCGCGAAGACGCAGATTTTTTGGTGCGCAACCAGGCCCTGGCGCCGGAGCGCATCATCGGCGTGGAAACCGGCGGCTGCCCGCACACGGCGATCCGCGAAGATGCCTCGATCAACCTGGAGGCGGTGGACCAGCTCAACCGCCGGTTTCCAGGCCTGGACCTGATTCTGGTGGAGTCCGGTGGCGACAACCTGTCGGCGACGTTCAGCCCCGAGCTGTCGGACCTCACCATCTACGTGATCGATGTGTCCGCCGGCGACAAGCTGCCGCGCAAGGGCGGGCCCGGTATTTGCAAATCCGACCTGCTGGTGATCAACAAAATCGACCTCGCGCCGCTGGTGGGCGCCTCGCTGGAATTGATGAACAGCGACACCCAACGCATGCGCAATGGCAAACCCTTTGTGTTCAGCAATCAGAAAACCGGCGTCGGCCTGGATGAAATCGTCGCCTTTATCGAACGTCAAGGCCTGCTGACCGCTGCCTGATTCCCCTACGGAGCCTGTTTATGAACCTCAAGAAACTGTTCGCCACCGCCGCGCTGCTGCTGGCCCCCGCCCTCGCCTTCGCTCACCCGGGCCACGGCGACAATGGCCTGGTCGCCGGTATCAGCCACCCATTGGGCGGGCTCGACCACCTGCTGGCCATGGTTGCGGTCGGCCTGTGGGCGGCGCAGCAAAAAGGCAACGCACGCTGGGCGCTGCCGTGTGCCTTCGTCGGCACCATGTTGATCGGTGGCATGCTCGGTTTTGAAGGCCTGCAACTGCCGGCACTGGAAAGCGGGATCGCCGCATCGGTACTGGCGCTGGGCCTGGCGGTAGCGCTGGCAGTGCGGCCACCGCTGTGGGTGGCGGTGGGGGCAACGGCGTTGTTTGCGTTGTTCCATGGCGTGGCCCATGGCCTGGAACTGCCGGACATGTCCAGCCCCTGGGCGTACGCGGCAGGGTTTGTCGGCGCGACGGCTGCGTTGCATGCGGCGGGTTACGCGGTGGTGCGTTTCCTGCCTGCGGCGGCGGCACCGTTGGTACGGGTGGCGGGGGCGGCTTCGGCGGCGACCGGGGTTTGGTTGTTGGCGGGCTGATCTTCAGCGCTGCTGAAGGCCTCATCGGGGCATCTAAACAACTCTGTAGCGCTCAACCGTACCCACGATGCGAAGCGAGTCGCCCTTGATCTTGATCTGCTTTTGATCTTGATCTCAGGCGCCCCGTTAAACCACGCTGGCCGAACGCAGGCTTGAATCCGTGGGCAACCCGGCAGGACGCCGGGTTAGCCGCCCCGCGCCATGGATGGCGCGTGGCGGCGGCCCACGGATTCAAGCCTGCGTTCGGGCACACCGAGCCTAAGCGAGGTGCCGAGTGGTGGGGCAAGAGCGTTTTGCTTACTTTTGCGCTTTTCAAAAGTGAGCCGCCGTTGGGCGGAACCCTAAGTGGCCGTTACCGCAGAAACGGATATGTACTCGGTCTAATCCAACACCCTGGTCGGCCCTGAGGGCCCCATCGGGGGCAAGCCCCCTCCCACACTTAGATTTGTGAATACAGTCAAAAGGTGGGAGGGGGCTTGCCCCCGATAGCGGCGCCACAGACACCACAGTTCTCAAGCCTGATAACATGCGCGCCACACCCCTGCCGTGACGACGCCAGCCAATGCCCATCGCTTCTCCACCCGCTTTGAATTCCGTGCTCACGCACTTCCATGACCTGATCGTGCCGCTGTGGCAGGGCCCGGGCTGGAATGCCGACCTGGCACTACCGTTTGAGGCGCTGGACGCCGAGCATCGGCCACTGCCCCCGCAACGCTACCGCGCCATGGCCTGCGCCCGCCAGTTGTACCTGTTTGCCAGCCTGATCGGCGAGCCCGGCACGGACTTCGCGCAAGCGCGTGCGGCGCAGTTGTTCCGTTCCCTGCAACAGCATTTCCACGACGCCGAACACGGCGGCTGGTTCTACAGCATCGACCCGGCCGGGCAGCCACTGGATAAACGCAAAGACCTCTACACCCACGCCTTTATCATCTTTGCCTGCGCCCAATACTGGGCCAAGGTACGTGAACCCTTGGTGGAGTCGGTGCTCAACGCCGCGCTGGAAGTGGTCGCCCAACGCTTCGCCACCGGTGACGGCCTGTACGAAGCGGTGCTGGACCGCAACTGGGCCTCGCTCAAGTCCGGCCCATTGCAAAACCCGTTGATGCACCTGGCCGAAGGCTTCCTCGCCACCCTCGCGGTGCGTGAGGACGCCGAGGTACAAGCGGCCCTGCTGGCATTGGCGACGGCCATGCAGCAACGCTTCATCGACCGCGAACATGGCGTGATGCTGGAAAAACCGCTGGGTGCTGTGGACAACTGGTTTGAACCGGGGCACCAGTTCGAATGGTTCTTTTTGCTCGAGTCCTCGCCCGTACTGCGCGGCACACCGCTGCATGCGTCGCTGACACGGGCGTTCGCCTATGCCGAACACACCGGTGTGGATAAGTTGAGCGGTGCGGTCAGTGGCATGCTTTCAGTGGATGGCGCGGTGCGCGACGGCACCCAGCGTATCTGGGCCCAGGCCGAGTACCTGCGGGCATTGACCTTGCGCCCCGGCAGCGAGGTGGTGCTGCAGCGTCAATTGCTGGCGCTGCAAGAGCATTTCCTGCATGAGAAGGGCTGGCATGAATGCCTGGATGCCGAGGGCACGGTGAGCCGGCGGGATATGCCGTCTACCACGCCTTATCATTTGGCGACTTGCTATCAGGGTCTGATCCAGTATTTGGGCTGATCTTCAGGGCCTCATCGGGGTCTAACAGCCCTCACGCAATCCACTTGCGATCCCCAGTAAAACTGATCGTCAACCAGCGCGCCGCATCCGGCGTGCCCAGCGCTGTGGATATCTCTTCGCGCAATCCGTCGAGGGTCGCGACCTTATCCACCGGGTAATCGGCCGGCAACACCACATGAATTTCAATGAATCGTGCCCGCCCGTGCTTCTGCACGTAGGACACGTAGTCGTCGAAGCCATGCCGGGCCTGCGCCGCGTCCATCACTTCGCGCACGGTGTCGTCCAAGTGATCCGGAGCAATCCCCAGCACCTCACGCAAGGCCGGGCGCAGGATCTTGAACGCCGGCGCGAGCATGCTCAGGGCCAGCAGAATCAGGATCAGCGGGTCGACGTACACCGCCCACTCGCCATAGCCCTGGGATTTGAGCAACAGTGCCGCCAGAAAGCTGATCAGCAAGCCCACCGACAGCATCGCGTCCACCAGCCAACTGATGTTGTCGAACTGGATCAGCGATGACTTGAGCGTGCGATTGCGGTAACGCACATAGAAGAAGTAGGCGAATTCCACCACGGTAAACACCGCCGCATACACGATCACCAGCCCCAACTCGATGTCGCGACCGCCATTGATGATGCCGAACACACCGTTGAGAAACGCATAGATGGCGATCAGCAGCAGGAAGCTGCCTTCGATCAACAGCACCATCGGTTCCAGGTGCCAGTAGCCGAACTGGAAACGCTCGTTGCTTTTCTTGGCGATCAGCTTGGCCGTGATCAGCATCAGCACCTTGATGGCGGTGGCGATCAGCGAGAAAAAGCCGTCGAACAGAATGGATTGGGCGCCGGATATCACACCCGTGACGATCCCGGCGATCGCGACGGCGAACATCAGGATGGTCGATTGTTTGAGCAGTGCCTGCTCACCTCGGTTACTCACATTTCCTCCCGTCAAAACCTTTAAACCGCAGGGTGCGGTGGGGTTTCCAGGCGCGGAGTGTACCTTATGGCCTGTTTTTGGCCGATTTGACGTCATCGGGGGCAAGCCCCCTCCCACACTTGAATGGATTACAAATCAAAATCTGTGAACCCGATCCAATGTGGGAGGGGGCTTGCCCCCGATGGCAGCGCCTCGGTCCAAAGCCTTACTTGGCCCCACGCTCAATCGCAAACCCAGCCCAGGTCTGGCTCACCGGCATCAGCTCCAGCCGGTTGATATTCACGTGCGCGGGGGTGTTGAGCACCCAGAAGATTGTGTCGGCAATATCCTGCGGCTGGATCGGCTCGGCGCCGGCATAGGTCGCGTCATAGCGCGCCTGATCCCCACCGAAACGCACCAGGGAAAACTCGCTCTCACACAGGCCCGGCTCGATGTTGGTCACACGCACGCCAGTGCCTTGCAGGTCGCAGCGCAGGTTCAGCGAGAATTGCTTTACGAACGCCTTGGAGCCGCCGTACACGTGGCTGCCCGGGTAGGGGTAGCTGCCGGCGATGGAACCCAGGTTGATGATCCCGGCGCCACGGCCATGGGCGATCAGGCGCGGCAACAACAGGTGGGTAGTGGTCAACAGGCCCTTGATATTGGTGTCGACCATGGTTTCCCAATCGTCGAGGTTGCACTTGGGCGCAGGGTCGGTGCCCACGGCCAGGCCGGCGTTGTTGATCAGCCCGCGCAGCGTGGCGAACGATGGCGGCAGGCTGGCGATGGCCTCTTCCATGCCTTGGCGATCACGCACGTCCACCACCAGGCCATGCACTTCGGTCTGACGGGAGAGCTCTTCGACCAGCGCGTTCAAGCGCTCGGCCCGCCGACCGGTGAGTACCAGTTTCCAGCCGGCCTCGGCAAAACGGCGGGCGCAGGCTTCACCGAAACCTGATGTGGCGCCAGTAATAAACAGCGTGTCGGACATGGTGTTCTCCTTGCGGGCAACGAAAAAAGTTGCCAGCAGAATGCCCTTACGCCGCCGTTGCGGCAACCGCTATACGCACGCCTACATGCTGGCTTGATCATTTTTTAACCACACCTGGCAGCGCTATATGAATCGCGGCCTGCAGCCATGTACGCGCAGGTTATCCACAACTGCGCCCACAGTCTTTGGGGGCAAGTGCATATCGCCTCGGGCCACGGTATACAAGGCTTGCAGGTGTTTGCAGAAAGTTTTTTGCTTGACCAGGACGCAGGGCGTATGCAGGCAATTTCACTCGATGGGATACGAACGATGGCTACAGGCCAGTCATTCCGGCCTCTGCGGCGGTCTTTCCAGAGTTTAATCACAGACTTATCCACAGGCTGAACTGACCTGTTTCGGTCATATACCTGTGTCTTTAAACAGGTTGACAAAACCCTCGGACGGTCGTGAAAAAGCCCCTGATCAAAAAACAACCACGAGCCTGCAGGCCGCGTATTCAAAGGCTTGCAGCCAGGTACTCCCACGTTACCCACAGCCGGTTCCACAGTGGATGGGGACAAGTCAAAACTGTGACAAAACAGGGATTTGCGGCGGCTATATGTCGCGCTTCAGAGGAGGGCTGGAATTGTTTTCCACAATTTCAAAAGCCACTCGAAATCAAATGTGGGAGGGGGCTTGCCCCCGATGGCGGTGGGTCAGTGTCAGATGTGCTGACTGACGAATCGCTATCGGGGGCAAGCCCCCTCCCACAGGGTATTGCGCAGTCAGTGACCGCCGAGGTAGGCGTTGCGCACTTCCTCGTTCACCAGCAATTCCTTGCCGGTCCCCGTCAGGCGAATCTCACCGTTGACCATCACATACGCCCGGTCCGAGAGGCGCAGGGCGTGGTTGGCGTTCTGTTCCACCAGAAAGATGGTCATCCCGGTGGAGGCCAGCTCGCGCAGGGTGGAAAAGATCTGCTTCACCACAATCGGCGCCAGGCCCAGGCTCGGCTCATCGAGCAGTAACAGCCTGGGCCGGCTCATCAGCGCGCGGGCGATGGCGAGCATTTGCTGCTCGCCGCCGGACATGGTCATCGCCCGCTGGTTGCGCCGCTCCTTGAGCCGTGGGAACAGCTCGAACATGCGCTGCATGTCCTCACCGGCGAACTTGTCGCCAATGGGAATGGTGCCCATCAGCAGGTTTTCCTCGACGGTCATGTCGGGGAATACCCGCCGCCCTTCCGGCGACTGCGCGATGCCGTTGGAGGCAATGTAGTGGGACGACTTGTGGGTGATGTCCACGCCGTTATAGAGAATCTGCCCCGACTCGGCCCGTGGCTGGCCGAAGATCGACATCAGCAGCGTGGATTTGCCCGCGCCGTTGGAGCCGATCAGGCTGACGGTTTCGCCTTCGTTGATGTGCAGCGAGACTTTTTTCAGGGCCTGGATCGGGCCGTAGAACACGTCCAGGTCCTTCATTTCGAGGATAGGCCCGCTCATACCAGCTCCTCTTCGTCCGCGCCCAGGTAGGCGGCAATCACTTTCGGGTCGTTGCGGATCGCGTCCGGCCCGCCTTCGGCAATCACGTTGCCGTGGTCCAGCACCACGATGTGGTCGGAAATACTCATCACCATGCCCATGTCGTGTTCGATCAGCACTACCGTGAGGTCGTGTTCGTCGCGCAGCAGGCGAATCATCGCGCTGAGGGCTTCGGTTTCCTGGGGGTTGAGGCCCGCTGCCGGTTCGTCCAGGCAGATGATCTGCGGCCGGGTGCACATGGCGCGGGCGATTTCCAGGCGGCGTTGCTGGCCGTAGGAAAGCTCACCGGCCAGGCGGTTGGCGCAGTCCACCAGGTCGACCACTTCCAGCCAGTAGAACGCGTGGTCGAGCGCATCGCTTTCGGCCTTGCGGTAGCCCTTGGTGTTGAGGATGCCCGCGAGCATGTTGCGGTTGACCCACATGTGCTGGGCCACCAGCAGGTTTTCCAGCACCGACATTTCCTTGAACAGGCGAATGTTCTGGAAGGTCCGCGCCAGGCCGGCGCGGTTCACCAGGTGGGTGCCGCCGAACATCTTGTAGTACACGCGGCTGAGGAAGCTTTTCGGCGATACGAAATCGCTGGCCTTGAAGCGCTCGCCCAGCAACTGGATCACGTTGGTCTGCTTGCCGCGCACGTTGAGTTCGATCTTGCCGCCACTGGCCTTGTAGAAGCCGGTGAGGCAGTTGAACACCGTGGTCTTGCCGGCGCCGTTGGGGCCGATCAGGGCGAAGATCGAGTTGCGTTCGACCTTGAGGCTCACATCGCTCAAGGCCTTGATGCCACCGAAGTGCATCATCAGGTGTTCGACGGACAGCACTATTTCCTTGCTCATGGCGCCACTCCTTTACGTGGCGTCACACCGGTGCGGCTGATGCGGATCAGGCCGCGCGGTCTCCAGATCATCATCACCACCATCAACACGCCAAACAACAGCACGCGGTATTCAGAGAAACTGCGCAGCAGTTCCGGCGCAACGGTCAGCACGAACGCCGCGATGACTACGCCGACCGTCGAGCCCATGCCGCCCAGCACCACAATGGCCAGGATCAACGCCGACTCGAAAAAGGTAAACGACGACGGGTTGACGAAGCCCTGGTAGCTGGCAAAGAACACCCCGGCCAACCCGGCGGTGGAGGCGCCGATGGTGAATGCCGAGAGTTTGACCAGCACGTGATTCAGGCCCATGGACCGGCAGGCGATTTCATCTTCGCGCAAGGCTTCCCAGGCGCGACCTACCGGCATACGGGTCAGGCGATGCTTGATATACAACACCGCCAGCACCACCAGGAACAGCACGATGTAGATGAACATGAACTTGATGTTGGGGTTGTAATCGAGACCGAAGAACTCGTGGAACGGAATCCCGCCATCTTTGGCACGCTTGCCGAACTCAAGGCCCAGGAACGTCGGCGAAGGCACCGGCATACCGTTTGGCCCGCCGGTAAACGACAGCCAATTGTTCAGCACCAGGCGGATGATTTCACCAAAACCCAGGGTCACGATGGCGAGGTAGTCCCCGTGCATTCGCAGCACCGGGAATCCGAGTATGCACCCCGCCAAAGCCGCCGCGATCGCCGCCAGTGGCAGCACGCTCCAGAAGCCCAGGCCGAGGTATTGATAACCCAGCGCCAGGCCGTAGGCACCGATGGCGTAGAACGCCACGTAACCCAGGTCGAGCAGACCGGCCAGGCCCACCACGATGTTCAGCCCCAGGCCGAGCAACACGTAGATCAACCCGAGGATCACCACGGTGAGCAGGTACTTGTTGGCGAAAATCGGGAACACGATGGCGATCACGATCAGTGCCGGAATGATCCAGCGCAGCCGCGATTTGTAGTCCGGCGGCAACACGTGCACGCCGGAGCCGCTGCTTTCGAAACCCTGCAGGATCTTCACGCCCTTGGGGGTTTGCAGGAACAGGCTCAAGGCAAAACGCCCGGCCATCACAATGGCGACCAACGTGGCAACGCGCGCAGGTTCCAGGTTGAAGCTGTAGCCGTCGAGCACCACGCCTACGATCGGGCCGAACACGATCAGCGAAATCAGCCCGGCGAGGACCGTATCGACCACGCTTTTCTTGATATCAATGGATTTGGCAGCAGACATGTTTACACCTTCGCCACGAGTGGGCGACCAAGCAGGCCCTGGGGACGGAAAATCAGAATCACCACCAGCAGGGAGAAACTGAACACGTCTTTGTAGTCAGAGTTGATCAACCCCGCGAACAACGACTCGGAGATACCGAGGATGATCCCGCCCAGCATCGCCCCAGGCAGGGAGCCGATGCCGCCGAGCACCGCTGCGGTAAACGCCTTGATGCCGATAATGAAGCCGGCATAGAAGTCGAAGGTGCCGTAATTGAGGGTGATCAGCACGCCGGCCAGGGCAGCCATGGCGGCGCCGATGACAAACACGTAGGAGATCACGCGGTCGGTGTTGATGCCCAGGATCGAGGCCATCTTGCGGTCTTGCTGGGTGGCCCGGCACATGCGGCCGAGCTTGGTGTACTTGATGATGTAGGTGAGCAACGCCATGCCGGCGAAAGCCGCCACGAGGATGAACACTTTAGTGTAGGTCAGTTGCACGAAGCCGGTGCCGATATCCACGCGCCAGGCGCCGGCGAGCAGGGTGGGAATGCCTTGTTGCTTGGCACCCTGGGCGATCTGCGCGTAGTTCTGCAGGATCAGGGAGATGCCGATGGCGCTGATCAGCGGTGCCAGTCGGGTGGAGTTGCGCAGCGGTTTGTAGGCGACACGTTCGATGACCCAACCGTACACGCCGGTAACGACCACGGTGAAGATCAGGGTGCCGAGAATGAGCAGCGGGAAGGATTCGATGCCGAAGTAAGCCAGCAGTGCCAGACTGATCGCCGCGAGGTAAGCGGAAATCATATAAACCTCGCCGTGGGCGAAGTTGATCATGCCAATGATGCCATAGACCATTGTGTAGCCGATGGCGATCAGGCCATAGACCGACCCGAGGGTCAGGCCGTTGACCAGTTGCTGCAGGAAAATACCATCCATAACGCAATCTCACGCGGTGAGCACCTGCACACCGGTGGGTGTGCGGTGCTTCTGGAGGAAAACAGAGGCTAGGCACGCGCCCTCCCTTGTAGGAGCGAGCTTGCTCGCGAAAAACCAGAGAACGCCGTGTGCATCCAGGAAACCAGCGTTATCGTTGACGTTCTTCGCGAGCAAGCTCGCTCCTACAGGGAGGTCATGCAGTCGGTTGAATTACTTCTGTTTTTCCAGCTGGTGGTATTTGCCGTCTTTATCCCACTGGTAAACCACGTAGTCGGAGATTTTCAGGTCGCCTTTGGCATCCCAGGTTTTTTCGCCCATGACGGTTTTAACCGGGTTGGCCTTGAGCCACTTGGCAGCGTCCTCACCCTTGTTGGACTTGGCGCCGTTGAAGCCGGCGGCCAGGGCCTGGATCGAGGCGTAGGCATACAGGGTGTAGCCTTCCGGCTCGTACCCGCTTTTACGGAAGGCATCCACCACTGCCTTGCTCTCTGGCAACAGACGCGGGTCAGCACCGAAGGTCATGTAGACGCCATCCACGTACTGGTTGCCACCGGCGGTTTTTGCCAGTTCATCGGTCACTACGCCGTCATCGGACATAAACGCGGCCTTGAGGCCTGCCTCGCGAATCTGGCGAACCAAAGGACCGGCTTCGGGATGCAGGCCACCGAAGTACACGACATCGGCGTCAATGGAACGGATCTTGGTGACCAGGGCACTGAAGTCTTTCTCGCCACGGGTCAGGCCTTCTTCCAGCACCGGCTTGACGCCGCGCTTGGTCAGCTGGGCAGCGGTGGCGTCGGCCAGGCCCTTGCCGTAGGTGTCCTTGTCATTGATGACCGCGACTTTCTTGCCCTTGAGCACGTCGACGATGTAGTCGCCGGCGACGATGCCCTGCTGGTCATCGCGCCCGCACATGCGGAACATGGCGCCCAGGCCGCGCTCGGTGACCTGTGGGTTGGTGGAGCCGGGCGTGATCGCGATAATGCCCGCTTCGTCGTAGACCTCAGACGCCGGGATGGTGTTGGACGAGCAGAAGTGCCCGACCACGCCGATCACTTTGTCCTGGTCGGCCAGGCGGTTGGCCACTGCGACTGCCTGTTTTGGCTCGCAGGCGTCATCGCCGGCCACCAGCTTGATCTGCTCGCCGTTAATGCCACCGGCCTTGTTGATAACATCGGCTGCCGCCTGGGCACCCTTCATGTACTGCTCACCGAAAGCGGCGTTGGCGCCCGTCATCGGGCCTGCCACACCAATTTTCACATCAGCTTGAACAAACGTAGAAACACCCAGCGCCGCTGCAACGGCGAGGGCCAGAAAACCTTTCTTGTAAAACGTCTGGGACATGAGTGGTGCTCCGATATTTTTGATTTTTGGCACGACAACTTGCATTCAAACCTTTCACTGAAAGCTCAGAGCAAGCCGCGTGCCATTACTTTTTTATTCTTCAAAAAGACACGGTGTCATTGTTATTGCAGGCGTTTCGCGTCCCCCCGCCAGGACGTGCAACCGTCTAGTCTCGACAGGTGCAACCAGCAAGCCAAAAAAGTGCAACCTTGAACGGTGGCACCTGCAACCGAAGGGATAAACGACAGCTCCAGGTGCTGTAACCCCGTGCGTAACGGAACTGCACATTTACAGTGCGTGATTGCTACGACTTGCACCAATACAGATGGGTAGCCGGCTAAGAAAATACCGGCTAACGAGCGCTGTTACGCGGGTCAGACCACGATCCGCAGGCATTGCCCAGCGTGGTACAGCGAGAACCCCGCTTCATAGAGGCAACTGCGCAGGCCCGCGCCCGCCAGGGGTTGCATCGGTGCGAAGGGAATCGGCAGCGACTGGGGATTGTGGTGACACAAATAGTCGGCAAACGCCTTGCCGACCACGCTGCCGGTGGTCACGCCGCGTCCGTTGTAGCCGGTGACCGCCACCAACCCGGGCGCCGGCTCGAACAAACGCATCAAGTGATCGGGGGTAAACGCGATGCAGCCGGTCCAGGTGTATTCCCACTGCACCGATTTGAGATAGGGAAAATAATGCTGCTGCACCCGATCGGCCCACGCTTTGAGGAACCAGGTCGGCTTCTGGTTGCCGTTGCCCAGGCTGCCGAGCAACAGACGACCATCGGCGTCGCGGCGAATGCTGCTCAGCACCTGGCGCGTGTCCCATGACCCCTGGCCGCCAGGCAGGATGCGCCCGGCGGCGTCATCGGTGAGCGGCGCCGATGCCACCTGATAGTAGTAACCGGGGAAGAAATTACGCCGCAGTTCGGTCCATTCACCTTCGGTATAGGCATTGGAGGCGATCACCACCTGGGCGGCCTGCACCGCGCCCTGGACGGTCTGCACAGACCAGACTGCACCCTGGCGCTCAAGCCGGGTGACGGGGGAATGATCGAACAACTGCCCGCCCAACCCGACGGCCGCATTCGCCAGACCGCTGGTGTAGGCCATGGGGTTCAAGGTGCCGGCGCGGCGGTCCAGCAAGGCGGCGGCGATTTTCGTAGTGCCGGTGGCCTGCTCGCAGGCTTGCCCGGTGAGCAACTCGACCGGCGCGCCACGGCGCTTCCATTGTTCTTCACGACTGCGCAGATCCGCCTCGCCACGGGCGTTATGCGCCATGTGCAGGGTGCCCTCGCGGCGCAACTGGCAATCGATGTTGTACTTGTCGATCAGGCCGAACACCAGCGCCGGCGCCGCGCCCAGCATGCGGTTGAGCTGGCTGCCTACGGCTGTGCCGAAACCGGCTTCGATCTCGTCCGGCGGGATCCACATACCGGCGTTCACCAGGCCGACGTTGCGCCCCGAACCGCCGTGGCCGGTGCGATGGGCCTCCAGCACCGCAACGCTTTTACCCTGTTCGAGCAAATGAATGGCGGCCGACAAACCGGTGATGCCGGCGCCGATCACGCACACATCCACCTTGACCTCACCTTTGAGCGCGGCACGATCCGGCCGGTTGGGGGTGAGGTGTTCCCATAAACATGTTTCGCGCAGCGCCATTGCCAGACTCCGATGAGACCTAACAGACCACAATCTTGACGTGTAAATGAGATCAACTGTGGGAGGGGGCTTGCCCCCGATGCGGTGTATCAGTCAAAAAATGTGCAACTGACCCACCGCAATCGGGGGCAAGCCCCCTCCCACATGGACTCAGTCGAACGTAATGCCCTGCGCCAACGGCAACTCCAGCGAGTAGTTCACGGTATTGGTCTGCCGGCGCATATACCCGCGCCACGCATCCGAGCCCGACTCACGCCCGCCGCCGGTCTCTTTCTCACCGCCAAACGCGCCGCCGATCTCCGCGCCGCTCGGGCCGATATTGACGTTGGCAATCCCGCAGTCACTGCCCACCGCCGACATGAACTGCTCGGCTTCACGCACATCGGTGGTGAAGATGCACGACGACAAGCCTTGTGGCACCGCGTTGTTCAGGCGCAGCGCTTCGGCAAAGTCGCTGTAGCCGATCACATACAGAATCGGCGCGAAGGTTTCGGTGCACACCACGTCGCTCTGCTCGGGCATTTCCACAATCGCCGGCGCCACGTAGTAAGCGTTGGGGAACTGGTCTTGCAGTTGACGCTTGCCGCCGAACACCTTGCCGCCCTCGCTCAAGGCCTGCTCCAGGGCATCCTGCATGTTGTCGAAGCCGTGCTTGTCGATCAGCGGGCCGATCAGGTTGCCTTCCAGCGGGTGGCCGATGCGCACCTTGGCGTAGGCAGCCTTGAGACGGGTGACGATTTCCGCCTTGACCGATTCGTGGGCGATCAGCCGGCGCAGGGTGGTGCAACGCTGGCCGGCGGTGCCGACGGCGCTGAACAGGATCGCACGCACGGCCATGTCCAGGTCGGCGCTCGGGCCGAGGATCATCGCATTGTTGCCGCCCAGCTCAAGGATGCTGCGGGCAAAGCGCGCGGCGACTTTGGGCGCCACTTCGCGGCCCATGCGGGTGCTGCCGGTGGCGCTGATCAGCGCCACACGCGGGTCATCCACCAACGCGGCGCCGGCATCGCGGCCGCCGATGATCACTTGGCTGAGGTACTGCGGCGCATCCTTGAAATTCTTCAACACACGCTCGAACAGCGCCTGGCAGGCCAGCGCGGTGAGCGGGGTCTTTTCCGACGGTTTCCAGATCACCGCATTGCCGCACACCAACGCCAGGGTGGTGTTCCACGCCCACACCGCGACCGGGAAGTTGAACGCGCTGATCACGCCGACCACGCCCAGCGGGTGCCAGGTTTCACGCATATGGTGACCGGGACGCTCGGAGGCGATGGTCAAGCCGTACAACTGGCGCGACAAACCGACGGCGAAGTCGCAGATGTCGATCATTTCCTGAACTTCCCCCAGGCCTTCCTGGGTGATCTTGCCGGCTTCCCAGGAGACCAGCTCGCCCAGGTCGGCCTTGTACTCGCGCAACACGTCGCCGAACTGGCGTACCAGCTCGCCGCGACGTGGGGCCGGTACCTTGCGCCAGGCGTCGAATGCATGCTCGGCGCGACTGACCTGCTGCTCCACCTCGGCGGCCCCTTCCCAGTTCACGGCGCCGATGCGGCTGCCATCGATCGGTGAATGCACAGGCTGTGTACCCGCCTGGTACAGCGCCGGGTTTACGCCTAGACGGTCAAGCAATGCAGCAACCATGGGGTACTCCTTCAAATCTGCAAACACAAAATTGCGCCGCCGCAGACACGGCGATCCAGGCCTCATTTGTAGCTGGCCCAAGACTTGCCAACAAACGACGATTAGGCGAGATATCATTCCGTTTATTCATGCGAAGAATAAAAAGAGGCATGCCGTGCTGAACAAAAGACATTTGCCCTCGATCACCGCCCTGCAGTGTTTCGAAGCCGCCACGCGTCACCTGAGCTTTACCCGCGCCGCCGAGGAACTGAACCTCACGCAAAGCGCGGTGAGCAAACAGGTGGCGCAGTTGGAAGAGTTGCTGCAGCACCTGCTGTTTCGCCGCGTGCGGCGCCGCTTGCAGATGACGCCGGCGGGCGACTTGTACCTGGTGGAAGTGCGCAAGATCCTCTCCCTGGTGGAGATGTCCACCCACTACCTGCGCTCCTACGGCGGCGAAACCGAAGTGCTGCGCGTGTCCACGCCCTACACCTTCGGCGCGCGCTGGCTGGTGCCGCGCCTCAAGGGCTGGCGCCTGCGCCACCCAAACATCCACCTGGACCTGTGCAACGAACAGGAACCGGATGAGCTGCTGCAGGGCAAGGCCGACATGGCGTTCTATTTCGGCCAGGGTTCACGCCCCGGCACCGAGAGCGTGAAGTTGTTCAGCGAAGAGCTTGTACCTGTGTGTTCGCCCGAGAGCCTGCCGGCAGAGCCATTCACCGACCCGACCCAACTGAGCGAACTGGTGCTGCTGCAGAACGCCTCGCGGCCCCAGGGCTGGCATGACTGGTTCGCCAGCCAGGATTTGCACACCGAGCACAGTTATCACGGGCCGCGCTTCGACACCTTTTATATGTGCATTCGCGCCGCGCAGGTCGGCTGCGGCGTGGCACTGTTGCCACGGTTTCTGGTGGAAGAGGAATTGGCCGAGGGTAAGTTGGTGATTCCCTGGCAGCATGGGATGCCGAGCCAGGATGCGTATTACCTGGCTTATCCGGAGCATGCGGCGGAGGTGCCCAAAGTGAGGGAGTTTGTGAAGTGGATGCTGGAGCAAGTTATTTAGTGCCTGAAATATAGCCATCGGGGGCAAGCCCCCTCCCACATTTGCAACGCATTTCAACCTGTGGGAGGGGGCTTGCCCCCGATGAGGCCAGTAGCCACACCCAAAAAAATCACTGGCAATACCCCACAGGTCTATGCGCCACTAGCCCCCTTCCTCAATTGTGCGTAAAGGCCGACGCCCAGCGTCGACCCGTCTGGAGATTCCCGTTATGAGCGAGAGTGTGTTTGCCGATCGCATCGTGCAGAACCTGCTCGACACCGACTTCTACAAGCTGACCATGATGCAGGCGGTGCTGCACAACTACCCCAACGTGGAAGTTGAATGGGAGTTCCGTTGCCGTAACAGCGAAGACCTGCGCCCGTACCTGGCGGAGATCCGCTACCAGATCGAACGTCTCGCCGAGTTAAGCCTGAGCCCGGACCAATTGGGCTTCCTGGAACGTATCAGCTTCATGAAGCCGGATTTTTTGCGCTTCCTCGGGCTGTTCCGCTTCAACCTGCGCTACGTGCAGACCGGCATCGAGAACGGCGAGCTGTTTATCCGCCTGCGCGGGCCGTGGCTGCATGTGATCCTGTTTGAGGTGCCGATGCTGGCCGTCGTCAGCGAAGTGCGTAACCGCTACCGCTACCAGACCGTGATCCTGGAACAGGCCCGCGAGCAGCTGTACCGCAAGTTCGACTGGCTGACGGCGAATGCCGCCAGCGATGAACTGTCGGAGCTGCAAGTGGCCGACTTCGGCACGCGTCGGCGCTTCTCGTACCGGGTCCAGGAAGAAGTGGTCAGCGTACTCAAGCACGACTTCCCCGGCCGCTTCGTCGGCACAAGCAACGTGCACCTGGCCCGCGAATTCGACATGAAACCGTTGGGCACCATGGCCCATGAATGGATCATGGCGCACCAGCAACTCGGCCCGCGCCTGATCGACAGCCAGATCGCCGCCCTTGACTGCTGGGTCCGCGAATACCGTGGCCTGCTGGGCATCGCCCTGACCGACTGCATCACCACCGATGCGTTCCTGGGCGACTTCGACTTGTACTTCGCCAAGCTGTTCGACGGCCTGCGCCACGACTCCGGCGACCCGGTGCAGTGGGCGGAAAAGGCCATCGCCCACTACCATAAGCTGGGTATCGAGCCGATGAGCAAGACCCTGGTGTTCTCCGACAGCCTGACGTTGCCCAAGGCCCTGGAGATTTTCCGCGCCCTGCGTGGTCGCATCAATGTGAGCTTTGGCATCGGCACCAACCTGACCTGCGACATTCCAGGGGTGGAACCGATGAGCATCGTGCTTAAAATGACCGCGTGCAATGGCCAGCCCGTCGCCAAGATTTCCGATGAAGCGGGCAAGACCCACTGCACCGACCCCAATTTTGTCGCCTATTTGCGCCACGTTTTCAAAGTACCTGCCCTATCCAGCAAGGAGTGAAGCATGCAAGCCGTACAGCGTGAGATTGCGCAGCAGCTCAAGGTGCAAGCGCCGTTCAAAGACCAGGCCGCCCTTGAGGCAGAAGTCGCCAGGCGCGTGGCCTTTATCCAGGACTGCCTGCGTAATTCCGGGCTCAAGTCGCTGGTACTGGGCATCAGTGGGGGTGTCGACTCCCTGACCGCAGGCCTGTTGGCCCAACGTGCCGTGCAGGAACTGCGCGTCAGCAGCGGCGACGCGGCCTATCGTTTCATCGCCGTGCGCCTGCCCTACGAAACCCAGTTCGACGAACTCGATGCCCAGGCTTCGGTGGACTTCATCGAGCCGGACGAGCGCCACACCGTCAACATCGGTCCGGCGGTCAAAGCCCTGGCCAATGAAGTCGCGGCCTTCGATGACAAACCGGCGGCCTCCCGCGATTTCGTGCTGGGCAACACCAAGGCGCGCATGCGCATGGTCGCGCAGTACACCATCGCCGGCGCGGCCGGTGGGCTGGTGATCGGTACCGACCATGCGGCGGAAGCGGTGATGGGCTTTTTCACCAAGTTCGGAGATGGCGCCTGCGACCTGGCGCCACTGAGCGGGCTGGTGAAAAACCAGGTGCGTGCGATTGCGCGGCATTTCGGGGCGCCGGAGTCGTTGGTGGAGAAAGTCCCGACCGCCGACCTGGAGGACCTGTCGCCGGGCAAGCCGGACGAAGCGTCACATGGCGTGACCTATGCCGAAATCGACGCGTTCCTGCACGGTGAGCCCGTGCGTGAAGAGGCGTTCAGGATTATCTGCGAGACGTACCGCAAGACCGAGCACAAGCGGGTGATGCCGTTTGCGCCTTGAGGTGAGGCAGGTAGTTTGCATTGATTGCCAGAATGCCATCGGGGGCAAGCCCCCTCCCACATTGACTGTGTTCACAAATCAAGTGTGGGAGGGGGATTGCCCCCGATGAACGATAACGCGGTCTTACTTGACGGTCACAGTGCCTTTCATCATCGAAATATGGCCTGGGAACGAGCAAAAGAACATGTAGTCCGTGCCCGCTGTCAGCTTGGACACATCGAACGTCACCGAATCTTTCTCGCCGGCACCAATGAGCTTGGTGTGGGCGATGATGCGGTCGTCGCCTTCCTTGAGGTAGTTTTTGTCAACACCGGCGGCCATGCCGTCGCTGGCAACCGGCTGCATGTTGGCGGCGCTGGTCAACACCCAGTTATGGCCCATGACATTTTTCGGCAGGTTGCCCGAGTGCGTCAGCTCGACGGTGAACTGCTTGCAGCTTTTGTCGATGGTGATTTCTTTGGTGTTGAACGACATCTGGTCGGTGGAGTCGACAGTGACCTTGCACTCTGCAGCAAGCAACTGGCCGCTAGCCAGAGTCAGCAGGGAAACAGCAACGAGTTTGGCGAACATGTGAATCTCCAGGGCAGGGTTGGAAAACGCGTATTGCGACAAAGGGTGCCTCAAGCAGGCTTAAGTTCTTATGATCTGCATCAACAGATTGTATACAACTTTAGGCTATCAGGCTGATCAACACAATCTAACATCCGCCTCCACGGCAACCGGATATGATCGGCCCATCCCCCACTGGAGCCCGCACCATGCCCCTCAATCAACTGTTCAACGGCCTGTTTGCCGCTTACGCCAGCGGTAAGTGAAGGCCAAGCGCGCTGCGAAGCTGCTACCATAGCGACCCAAGGCAGCCGCGCGCCGCCCACCCTCACCTTCGACCCTAGAGGATCGCCCATGGCCAAACCTAATTACTCCTTCGCCAAACGTCAGAGAGACTTGGCCAAGGAACAGAAGAAAGAGGAAAAGCTGCAACGCAAGAAAGCTGCTGCTGATGAAGAAGCGGGCGCACTGAACCCGGACGTCGACGCTGAAGCAACCGGCGATGACACTGAAACACCAAAAGATCCGGCTGAATAATTGATCGTTCCCACGCCCTGCGTGGGGATGCAGCCTGGGACGCTCCGCGTCCCGGCGCACCTGAAGCACGATCATTCCAGCGGCATCACCGTCACCCGCACCTCCGGGTCATGGTTCCCTCCCCCCAATATCACCCCGCGCAACGGCGACACATCGGAAAAGTCCCGGCCCCAGGCCAGGGTGATGTGCTCCAGCGCCGGCCGCACGTTATTCGTCGGATCGAAATCCACCCAACCCGACACCGGACAAAACACCGACACCCAGGCATGAGACGCATCGGCGCCGATCAGCCGTGGCTGGCCGGGCGGCGGCTGGGTGAGCAGGTAGCCGCTGATATAGCGCGCCGCCAGGCCCCGCGAGCGCAGGCAGGCGAGCATCAGGTGGGCGAAGTCCTGACATACGCCACGACGGCGCTCCAGCACTTCCACCAGCGGCGTGGCAACCTGGGTGGCTTCGGCATCGAAGGTGAATTCGCTGAAGATCTTCTGCATCAGCGCCTGCACGCCTATCAACAGGGGTGCGCCGGGCGGGAAGCAGCTTTCGGAGAACTCGACGAAGGTTCTTTTCAAATGCACGTAAGGCGATTCGAAGCGATAGCGGCAGGCTTCGATGACCTGCGGCGACAGCGGCTGGCTGCTGTAGGTAAAGCTGTCCCGGGTGCGGTCCCACGCCGGCGACTGGCGCAAGTCCAACGGCGGCCGCGCCAGCACTTCCACAGTCAGGCCGGCATTGATCAGCAATTCGTCATGGGGCCGTTCGAACGCCAGGCGGGTGATCGGGTTGCCGAATACGTCCAGCTCATCGCGGCGTGAAGAGGGCTGCGGGCTGATATCCAGGGTCTGCCAGGTGCACCGTTGCCACGCACAGGGTCGCGGCCATAAATGCGCCAGCTGCTGGGCTAGGGACACCGGGCTGTCGTAGTGATAATGGGTGTCATGGAAAATCTGGTAGCGCGCACTCATCACACCGACACCGTTTGCTGGCTGACATCATCCACATGGGCAAAGTGGCGCAGGGCGAGGCGGTCCGACACTTGCCCGCTTTCATCGGCGACCGCTTGCAGCAGGTCGGCCAGGCCATCCAGGGCGGCGCGCACGCCGGATTCGCCGAACAGCGGGTTCTCCAGGCATCCCAGATCGAAACGCGCCAACTGTTCCACCAACGCTCCCAGGCCGGTTTCCCGTGGCACGCCGAAATCATCGTTCAAGCGACGCAAGGTGCGGCTCACCAGCTTGAGCTGGAACAGCACCGCATGGGGGTTCTGCTCGTCGAGCAACAACAGGTCGAGCACCGGAATCAGTTGCGGCACCGCCAGGTACCGCGAACGGTAGGTGATGCTGCTGTTGCCCAGTTCCAGCAACCATTCCAGCCCGGCCTGATCGAAGACCGCCACCCCGCGCAGGAACGCGGCAAGGCTGCTGCTCAGAAACTGCAGGCGCTCGATACGCCGGCCCATCATCAGGAAGCGCCAGCCCTCGTCGCGGGTCATATCGTCCAGGGCAAACCCGGACAGCGCCGCCAGGGACATCACCAGACGGTTGAGGAAGTCCAGCAACTCGCCGAAGTCCGGGGTTTCACGCTCCAATTCCATGGCTTCGCGTTGCAGCTCCACCAGGGCCTGCCAGTTTTCCCGGGACAACTTGCCGCGCACCTGGGACGCCGCCCACTGCAAGCGCTGCAAATTGGCGCGCAGGCTCGAGGGCCAGTCATCGCCGAGCAAGGCGGCCAGCAAGCGCTCGGGCAACTCGCCCTCTTCCGGCAACAGCCGCAGGCTTTCGCCCAGTTCGACCGCCGCCTGCAAGGCCAGCGGGTCGTCGCCGTCGACATAGCGCGCCAGCACAATACGCAGCCAGCGCGCACTGTCATCGCAACGCTCGCAATAACGGCCAAACCAGAACAGGTTCTCCACCACCCGCGACGGCAGATACGGATCGCGGCGCACCAGGTCGTGCGCGCCAATCACGCGCTGGGCGCGCCACTGCTCGCCACCGGGCGCACGTTCGCCGAGTACCCAGGTGTCCTTGCTCGCTCCGCCGCGTTGCATCGACACCACTTCGGCATCGGCTTCGGCGGCTACGCGGGTCAGGCCGCCGGGCAGCACACGGTAGCCGTCGTCACTGGCTACGGCGTACACGCGCATGCCGATGGCGCGGTGTTGCAAGTGGTCGTCCACGGTGTGCCACACCGGCGCCTGGGACAGCTG
Organism: Pseudomonas sp. 28 E 9; assembly: GCF_900004785.1. Lineage (NCBI taxonomy): Bacteria > Pseudomonadati > Pseudomonadota > Gammaproteobacteria > Pseudomonadales > Pseudomonadaceae > Pseudomonas > Pseudomonas sp. 28 E 9. The sequence goes on from NZ_CVTK01000054.1 coordinate 148,027, forward strand.
CGCCAGCTCCTGGGCAACATAGGCGTAGGGCCTGGCGCGCATGCGGTCGGCCAGGGCCTGGCGTTGCTCGGCGTTCAGGTCGCGACCGAACACCGGGGCGAAACTCTGCGAAGGGAACGCCGGCTTGATCAACAACTGCGGCAGCTTCTCCAACGCCTCGGCCAGCACCGGCGCCTCGCCGCACCACCAGGTGGCGATGGACGGCAGGATCAGTGCTTCGCCAAATAAAAACTCATTGATCTTCGGCAGAAAGCCAAGCAGGCCCGGGGACTCCAGCACACCGCTGCCCAGGGCATTGGCCACCAGCACATTACCCTGGCGCACGGCATCCAGCAGGCCGGGGACGCCGAGGGCCGAATCGGTGCGCAGCTCCAGGGGGTCGCAGAAGTCGTCATCCAGGCGCCGCATGATTGCGTGAACGCGGCGCAGGCCACTGAGGGTCTTGAGAAACACGGTGCTGTCGCGCACGGTAAGGTCGCCGCCTTCCACCAGGGGGTAGCCGAGCTGACGCGCGAGGTAGAGGTGTTCGAAATAGCTTTCGTTGAAGCGCCCCGGCGTCAGCAGCACGATCAGCGGTGGCTGGTCATCGCCGGGCGCCTGGCGGGCCAGGGTTTCCTGGAGCGTGCGGAAGAAACCGGTGAGGTGTTGCACCTGCAGGTCACGGTAAAGGTCCGGGAAGGCGCGGGACACGATGGTGCGGTTTTCCAGGGCATAACCCGCGCCCGATGGGGCCTGGGTTCGGTCGGCCGTCACCCACCAGCGTCCATCCGGCGTACGGGCCAGGTCCACGGCGTACAGGTGCAGGAAGGCACCGTCCGGTGGCTGGATACCCTGGCACGGCCACAGGAAGTTGTTGTGACCAAATACCAGCTCGGCGGGCAGCAGGCCTTCCTTGATCAGGCGCTGCGGGCCATAGAGGTCGGCGAGCACGGCATTGAGCAGGCGCGCCCGCTGGGCAATGCCGGCCGACAGGTGCTGCCACTCGTCAGCGGCCAGCACGTGGGGCAACAGGTCCAGTTCCCATGGGCGATCGGCGCCCTTGGGGTCGGCGTAGACGTTGTAGGTCACGCCGTTTTCCTGGATCTGCCGGGTCAGCAAAGCCTGGCGCTGGGCCAGTTGGGCCGGCGTGCTGCGTTGCAGGTGGTCGAGCAGACGCTGCCAGTGGGCACGCACTGCGCCGCTGTCATCCAGCAGTTCGTGATAGGTGCCCGGAGTCAGCGGGTAACGGTCGAGCAAATCGGACATGGAACGCTCGGCAGAGGCAAGGGGGCTCAGGTTAACTCAACAAACACTGCAAATCCTTGTGGGAGGGCCCTCCCACATTTGGATTGTCATTCAATCATTTTTATTAGGGAAGCGGCGCAAATCCAGCGTCATTGGCAATTCATCGTTCACCACCACAGTCGGCACGCAGAGCTTGCCTGGACTATGCCCCAAGCGGAAAAACCGCGCCATCCGCCGGCTCTCGGCTTCATTGGCATTCACCGGCAAGCTGTCGTAATTGCGCCCGCCCGGATGGGCCACATGGTACTGGCAGCCACCCAGCGAGCGCTGCATCCAGGTGTCCACCAGGTCGAACACCAGCGGCGCGTGCACCGCGATGGTCGGCTGCAGGCAGTTGGCCGGTTGCCAGGCGCGGTAACGAACGCCGGCGACAAACTCGCCGACGCGGCCGGTCGGCTGCAGCGGCACCGGGATGCCATTGCAGGTCAGCACATAGCGTTGCGGCGCCAGGCCGCTCAACTTCACTTGCAGGCGTTCCAGGGACGAGTCCACATAGCGCACCGTACCGCCGACCGCGCCCTCCTCGCCCAGCACATGCCAGGGTTCCAGGGCCTGGCGCAGTTCCAGTTCGATGCCGCTGACGGCATAGTCACCGACCTTGGGAAAACGAAACTCCAGGTGCGCGGCAAACCACTCGGCGCGCAGCGGATAACCGGCGGCATTGAGCTCGGCGATCACATCGGCGAAGTCCTGCTCGATAAAGTGCGGCAACAGGAAGCGATCATGCAGTTCGGTGCCCCAGCGCGCCAACTTCGGTGGCGCGTAAGGCTCACGCCAGAACCGCGCGACCAGCGCCCGCAACAGCAACTGCTGGGTGAGGCTCATGCGCGCATGGGGCGGCATTTCAAAGGCGCGCAGTTCCAGCAGGCCCAGGCGGCCGGTGGCGCCATCGGGGGAATAGAGCTTGTCGATGCAGAACTCGGCGCGATGGGTATTGCCCGTGACGTCGATCAGCAGGTTGCGCAGCAGACGGTCGACCAACCAGGGCGGGCATTCTTCACCCGGCGCGGGCATTTGCGCAAAGGCGATTTCCAGCTCATACAGCGCGTCGTTGCGCGCTTCATCCACTCTCGGCGCCTGGGACGTGGGGCCGATAAACAGGCCGGAGAATAAATAGGACAGCGAGGGGTGGTTGTGCCAATAACTGATCAAGCTGCGCAGCAGGTCGGGCCGGCGCAGAAACGGTGAATCCTTGGGCGTGGCGCCGCCCAGCACAAAATGGTTGCCGCCGCCGGTGCCGGTATGACGACCGTCGATCATGAACTTTTCCGTGGTCAGGCGGGTTTGCCGCGCCTCTTCGTAGAGGAATTCGGTGCGCTCCACCAACTCGTCCCAGGTGGCGGACGGTTGCACGTTGACTTCGATCACGCCGGGGTCCGGCGTCACTCGGAAATTGCTCAGGCGTGTATCCGAAGGCGGCTCGTAGCCTTCCAGCAGCACCGGGCAATGCAGTTCTTCGGCGGTCGCCTCGATGGCGGTCACCAGCTCAAGGTAATCCTCGACACGCTCCAAAGGCGGCATAAACAGGTACAGGCGCCCTTCCCGCGCTTCGGCGCACAGCGCAGTGCGGGTCAGCCAGTCGGCGGATTCATCGACCTTCGGCACGCGCTCATCACTCGGGGCCGGTTCGTCATGACTGTGCAGTTGGGCAGTGGTAGGCAGCGCCGGTTGGTCCTGATTCGGGTCGGTGGGATGCACAAACGGATATTGCGCTGCCGTCACCCACGGCTGCGAGGCCAGCGGCAGTCGATAACCCAACGGCGAGTCGCCCGGCACCAGGCGGCAATGATTGTCGCGCAGGTACCAGCGCCCGCTCTGCCAGCGATCGTTGGCGGCGGTGCGCGCCAGCGGCAGCACCTGGCCGATGACTTTATCCAGGCCCTGGTTGAAGACTTTGCGCAGGCGCTCGCGCTCCAGGTCATCGCTCACGCGCGGGTCCTGGGCGGTGACGTTTTGCGGTAGCGCGCCCTCGCGCCACAGGTAGTAGAAATTGTCTTCGAACGCCGGGAACACGAAACGGGCCGGCAGCTTGAGACGCTCGGCGACGCTGGCCAGGAAGCGCCCGGCCAGTACGCCATCCGCGCCGTAGTCGGCTTGTTCATCGGCGATCAACGCGCTGTTGTGCCAGATCGGCACGCCGTCGCGGCGCCAGTAGCAGTTCAGGGACCAGCGCGGCAACTGCTCGCCGGGGTACCACTTGCCCTGGCCGAAATGCACCAGGCCCTGCGGCGCGTAGTGCCTGCGCAGGCGCTGGAACAGCTCGGCGGACAGGCGGCGCTTGTCCGGGCCCAGGGCGGCGGTATTCCATTCGGCGCCGTCGGGGTCATCGATAGAGACGAACGTCGGTTCGCCGCCCATGGTCAGGCGCACATCGTCCCTGTGCAGGTCAGCATCGATCTGCCGGCCCAGGGCCTGGATCGCCAGCCATTGCGCTTCGGTGTAGGGTTTGGTCACCCGTGGCGCTTCCCAGAGGCGTTCCACCGACATCTCGTGGCTGAACTCGCACTCGCACGGCTCAACCAGGCCACTGATCGGCGCAGCGGACGACGGATCGGGGCTGCAGGCCAACGGGATATGGCCTTCACCGGCGAACAAGCCCGAGGTCGCGTCCAGGCCGATCCAGCCGGCGCCGGGCAGATACACTTCGCACCAGGCGTGCAGGTCGGTGAAATCCACGTCGGTGCCGGAGGGGCCATCCAGGGCTTTGACATCGGCGGTGAGCTGGATCAGATAGCCGGAGACAAACCGCGCCGCCAGCCCGAGGTTGCGCAGCAGCTGCACCAGCAACCAGGCCGAATCGCGGCATGAGCCCGAGGCATTTTCCAGGGTGAACTCCGGGGTTTGCACCCCCGGTTCCATGCGGATCAGGTAGCCGATATCGGCGGCCAGGCGCTGGTTGAGTCCGACCAGAAAATCCACGGCCGGCAACGGCGTACGGTCGATACCGGCCAGGTAGGCGGCAAACTTCGGCGTCAGCGGCAACGTTTCCAGGTAGGGCGCCAGTTCGCGCTGCTCATCGGCGGCATAGCTGAAAGGGATGTTTTCGGCGTAGGGCTCAAGGAAAAAATCGAATGGATTGAATACCGCCATCTCGGCGACCAGATCGACCTCTACGCGCAGCTCGTCAGTCTTTTCCGGGAAGACCAGACGCGCCAGGTAATTGCCCTGGGGGTCCTGCTGCCAGTTGATAAAGTGCTGCTCGGGCAGCACCTTCAGCGAGTAGGACAGTATCCGCGTGCGGCTATGGGGCGTCGGGCGCAAGCGCACAATTTGCGGGCCGAGTTCGACAGCACGGTCGTAGCGGTAATGCGTAACGTGGTGCAACGCGACATGAATCGACACGGCGGCCTCCTGCGAGCCAGGGCATGGGCACAACGCGCGCAAGACTTATGCCAGAGCGGCGGTCATTGCGCTTTATCGTAAGACCCGGTGCAGTACAGCACCAAAACGACGCCAACGGTGGGGTCATGGTGCAGGCGCTGCACATATTTGTGGCGTGAGTGGGTGCAGCGGTAGCGATTGGGTGTGCGATGAGGTGGGGAATCACCTCGGTTTTTTTATTCTGATGATGGCGCGCTCGTGTTGGCGGCGCTTGTTGATGGCGGCTTGGACTTTTGCGCGCAGGTGGCGGAGTTCTACGGCTTTTGCACGAAATTCTTGGTGGCGTTTGCTGCGAAGCAGCAGTAGGCCGACCAGCGGCCAAACGATACTTTCTGCGAAAATGAATGGATGCGGTGAAAAACGCAAAGCCGGCAAAGCGACCAACAGACAGGCAATGAAAAAGCCATACATACCCCAAACCCACTTGGGACGCCCATAGCCAATCATGACATTGCACAGGGTGGTAAAGAGGGCCAACACTACACAGGCTTCCTCAGCAGAAGACGCCGATAAAGCCCACGGGGCTGTACGCGGATAATAATGTTCCAGCAGCGCCACAACGGCGGTCCCCCCCAAAATGCTCATAAAAATCGCACCGATGAAGACGGGAAAGTAACGCAAAAGAAATGGGCGTACCGGTATGAGGTATGTCCGTCTGAAAAATCTCATTCTGAAATTTCCTCATACAGCCCAACTGCGATGATCCGGATGTTCCCGGCCCGTACACTGCCAGCAACGGCCGATACGGCACCAAGAGCATCCAGCATCTGCAAGAGGGTTCCATGCTTTACTTCTGCCGAGGTATAGCGCTTGGGTATCTCTCCAGCCATTTGTTTCAGCTTGATCATTTTCCGGGTCATGTCCGGATGGTTGATACTCAGTAGCTCCCTGGTGAGCTTGACCCGCTCCTGCCGATTTAGCCCCTTGAGTACCTGATGCGTATTTTTCCCCGTTGCCTTTTTAAGCGTACTGACCATTCGAATCGTAGACATTGCTGTGTTGCCAGCACCTAATAACGAAGCGGCGTCTAGCCCAATCGTTATGGCTTGGTACCATTCATTGCGGTCCAGTTCGTCATTCAGCGCTGGGTCTACAAATTCATTTCGCGTTCGTCGAATACCCAGGGCGCATTGAAACGTGCTGGCTGACGCGCCTACCACGCTTATCGCAGCCGCGACCCCAGAGCCCCCAAAAGTAAAAGGACTCAATGCTAATCCTCCCGCGATCACCAACCAGCTGATCACCGCAGAAGTACACGCCAACGCTGTATTCACCGCCTCAAACGCCACCTGCGACTCACGCGGCTCATTCGCCAAGCGCCGAGCAAACTCCACCCGCCCGACATAGCCCGGCGCCTCACGCAAAAGCACCTTCTTCGGCGCCACACTGCAAATCGGCTGAAACTCGCGCAGCACTATCACCCGCATCTGCGCATCCAGATACACCACCCCCGCACCGACGATGGCGGGATCGGCATCAATCGCCGCAAACAATTTTCGTAGATCAATGCTGCTTTCAATCCACTCCCGCGTCGCGAGGTGCGCACTGGGAAACCCGTCTTTCAACACGCTGGAAGTCATCCCTTTACTCCGGCTTTTCACAAGAGCGCAGAGGTTAAAGAGTGGCTACCTACAAAAAATGTCAGAAGCTTCGCTTTATCAAGACAGGCACTTCCTGATCATGATGCAGCGTCTTGTAGGCCATATCCCGAATAGGAAAAAGTACGCCCCGCGCCACTCCCGGCGAACACTCAAACAGGGAGCGACCATGGCAACTGATATGTTTTTAAAGCTCGCAGACATCAAGGGTGAGTCCAAAGACCAGGGGCATCGCGATGAAATCGAAATCAGCAAATGGGGTTGGGGCATGTCCCAGACAGGCTCCATGCACACCGGCAGCGGCGGCGGTGCCGGCAAGGTCAATATTGAAAATCTGTCTATCTCCAAGGTCATGGACAAGTCTTCACCCAACCTGATGATGGCCTGCTCCACCGGCAAGCATTACCCCGAGGCCAGGCTGGTGGTGCGCAAGGCCGGCGGCAGCAGCGCCGTGGAGTATCTGGCAATCACGATGAAGGAGGTCATGGTCACCTCCTACCAAACCGACGCAGTAACGACGAGCGACGTACTGACTGAAGTAATCGGCCTGAATTTCGCCACCATCGAAGTCAGCTATCAGCCGCAGAAGGCCGACGGAGGCAAAGACGGTGGCGCGGTCAAATACGGCTGGAACATTCGCCAAAACGTCAAAATCTGACACCGCAAGCCGGAACTGCCCTCCAGCCTCGGCCGGCTCACGTTTGTGCCAAGGAAGGTTGGAGCGCAAGCCAGGTGACGACTCTACTCAGTCAACGAGCTTTTCGCTGCGCGATAACGACTTGCCGCAGGTGGCGAATTTTCACCAATTTGGCCCGCATCTCGCGCTGCCCCTTGCTGTTGAGTATCAGCAGCCCGAACAGTGGAAAAACCAGCGCCAACCCATAAAGAACAGGATGAGGGGCGTATTGGAACATCGGCAACACAAACAGCAGGCAGGCCACGTAGATACCGACCATCAACCATGTCCAGGAGGGTTTGCCGCGCAAAATCATAAAGTTGCTGTGCACCGTCAGCAGCGTGAACACGGCCCCGGCCAGCATGATCTTGCGCCCGACTTGCGCAAGGGGCGCATCATCAAAATAGGTCACGAACGCCAGCGCCATGACCAACGCCAATGAAAAATACGCCGCAAATACGCCGCCCAGAAATGTCAGAAAATAGTGCTTGAAAAAGTCCCGTAGCGTCATCAATTCGCCCATTCTTTGGCCAGGGGGTTGCCCATGGGGTGTTCTTCCTTGAAGAGGTAGAGACTGAAAGGACGCTATCGGGGGCAAGCCCCCTCCCACATTCGACTGCATTCTCATGCTGGAACTCAGTCAAGTGTGGGAGGGGGGCTTGCCCGCGATAGCCATTCAATGGGCGCCACCCTATCAAACGGGTTCACCACCGACCACAAAGCGAAACGCCAACCCGAGACTGGCGCTTTACAGGTCAGGGCGGCCGGCTGGTTTAGCGAGATATCCTAAAGCGGGCCAGACCTTCTGGTGAAGGTGCGAACACAGGTGGTGAATCTACCCAATCAACGGCGTTTATGTTGGGCAGTCATGGTCTGGCGCAGGCGGCGGACTTCGACCAGTTTGCGGCGCATTTGGCGGTGGCGTTTGCTGTTGAGCAGCAACAACCCGAGCAGCGGAAACAGCAGGCTCAATCCATAGGACAGAGGATGAGGACCAAAGGCAATAGTGGGCAGTACCGCCAGAACACAGAGTGCGAGCAGCGCCGCCAGCGGCCATACCCACTGCGGTCGCCCGCGGGCGATCATGAAATTGCACTGCACGATGCCCCACGTCAGCGCGAGGCCACCCAGGAAGGAATACTTGAGGTTGTCGTCCATCGGCAAGCTTGGGAAATAACTGTCGAAAATCAGTGGCACCGCAAACACAAGGCTGAACACCGCCGCGAAAATAGCGCCCATGAAGACCGGAAAGTACTGCGCCAGAAAACTGCGAATACCAGGTAGCTCATTCATCGCTCATTTCCTCATACAGCCCCACGGCAATGGTGCGCACATTCCCGGAAATTGCGCTGCCGGTAAAGCCGATGGCCGCGCCCAATGCATCCTGTATCTGGGTCACTGTGGCATGCCTGACCTGAGCGGGCGTGAACCGCTTGGTCGTCTCGCCGGACAGCTGCTTCAACTTGAGCATTTTGGCGCTCATGCGCGGGTCCTTGATGCTGAGCAGCTCCTTGGTAAGCTTGGCGCGCTCTTGCCGGTTCAATCCGCGCAGCACGTCCCGCACGCTTTTGCCGGTGGTCGCCTGGTTCAACCGCACCAGTTTTACCGTGGTCAACGTCGATGCACCGACCCCGATCAACGACGCCGCGTCCAGCGCGATCATCGTGTACTGGTACCACTGCGAGCTATCAAGCTTGTCATTTTTGGAGGGGTCGCTGATCTCATTGCTGACGCGATAGCCGCTGGCAAAACACTGGAGCGTGCTGGCCGTGGCAGCGGTATAGCCGATGGCCGTAATCACAGTGCTGGCGCCCGCCGTGAACGGCACAGCAACGGTGCCGCTGAGCACAACGATCCAACCGATAATCGCGCCCGCGCAGGATAGGGAGGTGTTGATCGCCTCCCCCACCAGGCGCGATTCGCGGGGGTTGTCCTGGACCTGTTGCGCAAACTGCGCCGGGGCGATGTATTTCTGCGCCTCACGCAAAATAACGCGCTTGGGGGCAATGCTGCAGATAGGCTGGAACTCACGCAGGGTCACCACGTTGAAGTCGGCGTCGATATACACCACGCCCGCACCAACAATGCCGGGGTCTGCGTCAATGGCCGCGAACAGCCGCGGCAGGTTGATCTGGCTTTCAATGCGCTGTCGCGCCATGAACTGGGAGCGGTTGGAGTCCATGCCGATGCTGAGCAGGGGGTTGCTCATGGAGGTGCTCGTCCTTGAAGGGGGGTGACTGAACTGACGCTATCGGGGGCAAGCCCCCTCCCACATTCGACCACATTCTCATGCTGGAACTCAGTCAAGTGTGGGAGGGGGCTTGCTCCCGATGGCAATCTAATGGGTGCCACCTTACCAAACAGGCTCACCACCGACCACAAAGCAAACGCCAAGCCGAGACTGGCGCTTTACAAGCCTGGGCGGCCGGCTGGTTTAGCGCGAGATCGCAACGCGGGCCAGACTTCCTGATGAGGGTGCGAACACAGGTGGTGAATCTACCCAATCAACGGGCTCTACGCTGGGCAACGACGGCCTGTCGCAGGCGCCGTATTTCAAGTAGCCGCTGACGCATTTCGCGGTGGCGCTTGCTGTTTAGCAACAGCAAGCCCAGCAGTGGGAACAACACCGCCGAGCCGTACACCAGGCGGTTGAGGTCGTACTGAATCATCGGCAAGACGAACAACAGGCATGCGCCGAGGTATCCCGCCACCAGCCTGGCCGCCCAGGGATAGCCACGCGCGATCATCACGTTGCCAAACACCAGCACCACCACCAGCAGCAGAATCGCAGCCCCCGAATAGCTGGACTTGAGCGCTGGCTCTACCCCACGCAAATAGGTCACGCCCGCCGTGGAAACTGCGACCGAGCCGGAGAAGATCGCCGTGAAGACGGTGCCCATGAACACCGGAAAATAACGGGCGAGAAAACTGCGCATATCGGGGAAGCCGCTCATTCGGTCAAATCCTCGTACAAGCCGATCGCAATGGTGCTGGTCGTACCGACATGCCCGGTTCGATAGCTACCGGCGATGCCCAATAGGCCGCCCAGCGCATCTTTCAATTGGGTCAGCGTGGCGTGGCGGATTTCGGTGGAGCTGTAGCCAAATCCGCATTGGGCGCTGCTCGCCAGCGCCGCAGTGACGCCGATACCCACCACAAACGCACTGGCACCGGCAGTGAACGGCACAGCGACGCTGCCGCTGAATACAACGATCCAGCCGATCACCGCTGCGCCGCAGGAAAGACCCATATCAAATGTCTCCTTCTGGAAGCGTCCTTCACGGGGATGGCCGCGAACAGCCGTGGCAGGTTGATCTGACTTTCAATGCGCTGGCGCGCCATGAACCGGGAGCGGTTGGAGTCCATGCCGATGCCGGCCAGGGGTTGCCCATGGGGTGTTCTTCCTTGAAAGGGTGGAGACTGGACTGACGCTATCGGGGGCAAGCCCCCTCCCACATTCGACCGCATTCTTATGCTGGAACTCAGTCAAGTGTGGGAGGGGGCTTGCCCCCGATAGCAATCTGATAGGCGCCACCATACCAAACAGGCTCACCACCGACTAGAAAGCAAAACGCCAGCACGAGGCTGGCGTTTGGCAGATCAGGCTGCGATCAACGCGGCACCACCGGCTTGCGCACAGGCTTGCCGCCTTTGCCCTTCGCCGCATCGGTACGTTCCTTCGCCGCCTGCTTGTTGCGCGCCTGCGCCGCCGCTTTGGCTTGTTCGCGCTTGTCCCACGGGTTGCTGCCGTCGCTGCCACGCGGTGGCAGGCCGGTGTGCTGGGTGAGGATTTTGGTGGTGGTTTCCCTGGCGACCTTGTGGCTGCCGGCCGGCGTCGAGTTCTTGCGACGCGCGCTCTGGTAGCTGTCGGTGCTCGGCTGGTGCAGCGGAATCAGTTGGTCCTTGCCCGGCCCGATCAGGTCGGCGCGGCCCATGCGGGTCAGCGCTTCACGCAGCATTGGCCAGCCTTTCGGATCGTGGTAGCGCAGGAACGCCTTGTGCAGACGGCGCTGCTCTTCGCTCTTGACGATGGTCACCGCATCACTCTTGTAGGTGACCTTGCGCAGCGGGTTCTTGCCCGAGTGGTACATCGCGGTGGCGGTGGCCATCGGCGACGGATAGAACGCCTGCACCTGGTCGGCACGGAAGCCGTTGCCCTTGAGCCACAGTGCCAGGTTCATCATGTCTTCATCGGTGGTGCCGGGGTGGGCGGCGATGAAGTACGGGATCAGGTACTGCTCCTTGCCCGCTTCCTTGGTGTACTTCTCGAACATGCGCTTGAACTTGTCATAGCTGCCGATGCCCGGTTTCATCATCTGGTTGAGCGGACCTTCCTCGGTATGCTCCGGGGCGATCTTCAGGTAGCCACCGACGTGGTGGGTCACCAGTTCCTTGACGTATTCCGGCGACTCGACGGCCAGGTCGTAGCGCAGGCCGGAGGCGATCAAAATCTTCTTCACACCCGGCAACGCACGGGCGCTGCGGTACAGTTGGATCAGCGACGAGTGGTCGGTGTTCAGGTTCGGGCAGATACCCGGGAACACGCACGACGGCTTGCGGCACGCGGATTCGATTTCCGGGCTCTTGCAGGCGATGCGATACATGTTCGCGGTTGGCCCGCCGAGGTCGGAGATCACGCCGGTAAAGCCAGGCACCTTGTCGCGGATCTCTTCGATCTCGCGAATGATCGACTCTTCGGAACGGTTCTGGATGATGCGGCCTTCGTGCTCGGTGATCGAGCAGAAAGTGCAGCCGCCGAAGCAGCCACGCATGATGTTCACCGAGAAGCGGATCATGTCGTAGGCCGGGATCTTCTCCTTGCCGTACGCCGGGTGCGGGACACGGGCGTAAGGCATGCCGAACACGTAGTCCATTTCTTCGGTGGTCATCGGAATGGGCGGCGGGTTGAACCACACGTCCACTTCACCATGCTTCTGCACCAGGGCACGGGCGTTGCCCGGGTTGGTTTCCAGGTGCAGCACGCGGTTGGCGTGGGCATACAGCACCGCGTCGCCACGGACCTTTTCCACCGACGGCAGGCGGATCACGGTCTTGTCGCGGGTCATGCGCGGGCTGGCCAGGATCTGCACCACCTTGGCCTCGTCCGGATCATCAACCGGCCCTTTCTCCTGCTCGATGGCGCAGGCCTGGGTGTCCTGGGTGTTGACGTACGGGTTGATGATCTTGTCGACCTTGCCCGGGCGGTCGATGCGCGTGGAGTCCACTTCGTACCAGCCCGCCGGGGTGTCACGGCGAATGAACGCGGTGCCGCGCACGTCAGTGATGTCTTCGATCTTGTGGCCCCACGACAGGCGCTGGGCCACTTCGACGATGGCCCGCTCGGCGTTGCCGTACAGCAGGATATCGGCGGTGGCGTCGATCAGGATCGAGTTGCGCACACGGTCCTGCCAATAGTCGTAGTGGGCGATGCGGCGTAGGGAGGCTTCGATACCGCCCAGCACGATCGGCACGTTCTTGTAGGCTTCCTTGCAACGCTGGCTGTACACCAGGCTCGCACGGTCCGGGCGTTTGCCGGCCATGCCGCCAGGGGTGTAGGCGTCGTCGGAGCGGATTTTCTTGTCGGCGGTGTAACGGTTGATCATCGAGTCCATGTTGCCGGCCGCGACGCCGAAGAACAGGTTCGGCTCGCCGAGCTTCATGAAGTCGTCTTTGGACTGCCAGTTCGGCTGGGCGATGATCCCGACTCGAAAGCCCTGGGACTCCAGCAGCCGGCCGATGATCGCCATGCCGAACGACGGATGATCAACGTAGGCATCACCGGTAACGATGATGATGTCGCAGGAATCCCAGCCAAGCTGATCCATCTCCTCCCTGCTCATCGGCAGGAATGGCGCAGGACCGAAACATTCGGCCCAGTACTTGGGATAGTCAAATAACGGCTTGGCTGTTTGCATGACGGTGACCGGTGTTGAGATGAAAAATCGCGGGCGCGGAATATAGCACAAATTTTGACCAATTCCGACGACAGTGGTCGGCTTTTAGCCACGCCGCGCCCGACGGCGCTTATAGCCCGGTTTTGCTGGTGGCAGGGCCCGCATGGGGGTGCTGATCACTCGTCGTCATTGACGGTGCAAGGGCCGGGGCGTTTTCAGCGCACAGCTTTATGCACCGCTTCTTTCGATACTGTCCGCCCTAATGTCGCTCGGTCCTTTCAACAGAGCGCCTGCCAGGCTGCCATGCCAAGCGCTCTCTTCCTGAGCACACACCATGACCAACTCAGTCACCCCTGATGCAGAGCAACCTGCATTACTCACCAATGCAAGCTGGGCCGAACAACAGATTTATCAGCTGATACAGGAAAACGTAACCGCCTTCATGGGCAAGATGGGCGTGGATGAGCAAAAAGAATACCTGCGCCTGAGCAAAGAGCTGGTGGAGCGCGAGCAAACCCTTGGCAACGCCCTCACAGCTCTTTACGACGACCTGAGCCAGCAAATGGTCGACGCTCTGGAGCGCGCGCTGAAGAGCAAAACCGGCACGGCCATCAATTCGCGTACTACCTACCTGAAGACGCGGATCCGGCAGTTGCCGGTCTCCCAGGATGACCTCCCCGCCAACGATCGCCTGGGCAACAACGTGCGTATCTACAAAGAGGACCTGGGCGTACGTGAGTACGAACGCTCGATCACCTTGCTGGAGGCCGCGTATCGCAACTTCGGGTTTACCGCGTATTTCTCCACCGAAGAACAACGCGCCAGCTCTATCAGCGGCGACGTCATCAGCGTCAAAGAGTTCGTGGGTGTGGCAAGGAGCGTGGACATCGGCAAGCGCATCAGCGACTACATCGAAAAAGAGTTCATGAAGCGCCTGTCCACCCCGCTCTCCGGCCTGCAAGGCACCAAGCTGCTGGTCGCTTTGAGGGACGCCTATCGCACCAATGAGTCCTGGAGTATCGGCGAGCGGGAATTCAATGACCTCAAAAGCTGGCTGTTCGACACCAGCGTGCATTGGGACCTCTACCAACTGGACGCCGGCGGCGACAAGATTGCCTTGCCGTTTTTCACTCGTCGCTTTGATACGCCAGACGGTTCTTGCGTCTACAGTTATTTCCCGGACCGCCCCAACGGCGCACTACGGCGGCACGCCTCTGGGCAAGAAGCCGTGGACGCCCTGCAGAACCAGATCCGCAACGACGTGGGGCTGGCACACTTCAGTTGGTTCATGAAGGCCATCTCCCTGAACAGTCAGGAAAAGCTGCGAACCTTCATCAAACCGCTGAATGTCAACCGGGACGACCTCTCCTGGCACGCACGGATCCTGTATGACCTGTTTGCCAGCAAGACCCCAAACAGGCAAAAACTGGCGGTGGAAAAAATCGGCACGGACATCCGCAGCCTCGCCCTCACCTTGCCGATCTACCAGTCGTGGCCAATCCAATCGGACCTTATCCGACTGGCGCGCACCAATAAAATGGCGGACCGCGAGGCCGCCGTTGCGTTGGCCACCTATCTGGTCAGCGAGACCTTGTCGATGCTGCTGATTCCGCTCCCCGGTGGCGTGACCGGCTTGGGCAAAATCATGCTGGTCGCAATGCTGGGCACCCTCGTCTACCAGGCCTGGTCTGCCATTGCGGCGCTGCGCCGGGGCCAGCAGGCAGAGCTGGTGCAAGCCGTCGGCGACATTCTTGACCTGCTGGTGGGGCTGCGTTTACAGGGGGCGGCGGCCAAGTTGTCTGCCCGCCGCACCCGTCGGTTGATGAGCGCGCTGGGCAACCCCAACTACGCTATTGCCACAGACGGCAAGCCAGGATTGTGGTTCATCAACGACTACACACAAATCGACCCGAACTACCTGACAGGACTTGAACAAAACCCTCAAGGCCTGTTTGAAAAGCGCGGCCGCAGCTACATCAAGCTGCAGGTCGACAACCAAACCAAATTCGCCCAGGTCACCCTCGAGAAGCGCTCCGGGCGCTATCAACTGGACATGCCGGGCACTTCAAGCATTCACCCCTATGTCACTTACTCGGCCAAACATGACCGCTGGACACTCGACTCCATCGATACCCGCGCGCTGAACGAAGCCCAATTGCTGCAGCACATGATCTCGCCCAGCGAACTGCCGTTGAGCCCGACCGCCAGCAAGCGCGCGTTGGATGTCGCGGCCGTTGATCGCCAGGAATTGCTGGATATCTGGTTCGATCGCCGGCCCAGCCCTGTCGCCTTGACACAAGCCATCGAGAATCAGCAACTGCGCGAAGGGCTCACCCAGCTGCAAACAGCGCTAGGGCGCAGCGATGGCCCGCTGCCGCCCATCGCCGACCAGATCATGCCTGCACTGCTGGCAGACCTGGGCACCTGCACGATCAAGCTGTACACCCCTGACGGCAAAACCTTGCTGTCCAGCTACACCCCGGTGCTCGCGCCCCACACACAACCATTGGCCACCATCGAGCTGCGCCAGGAGGGGCGTGATCGTTACCTGGCACCGGCATTTGGCTCGCCGGTCGGCTCACTCATGCAACAGGTCTTGCAGGAACATGAACGACTCATCCCGGCCAGCACGTTGGGTCAGGCAGGTCACGGCAGTGAAGCGCACCACCTGGCGAGCCGATTGCTTGAGCTGAGAAAAAAACTCGCGGCCCACCTTCAGACGCATCAAGCAGCCGTGTATGAGGCGTTACGTGATGGCCGACTGCGCGACCACATGAATGCACAACATCCAGCCACTCGGTTTGCACCCACGGCACTGTTTGAGCAGACAGCCGGTGGTGACCCCGCCATCAGCCTGTTGCGGCGTCGCTTTCCGGACCTGTCACGAGCAATGGCCGCAGATTTGCTACGGCTTCATCCCGCACTACGTGACATCGGCCTTTACTCGTTCCTGGAGGCTCCAGTACGCGAAGCCATTCACAAGAGTATTCAACAAAGCACCATCACTGAGGCGCTCAACGCACTTTCGGACCCGAGCGGCCTCGGGCTCAACGCGCACAGCCAGGCCCTGTTCTGCAACCTGCTGACGCTCTTGCCGGGTTGGCCGAGCGACCTCGGTGTAAAGGTTTACCAAGGCGCCACCGATCAGACCGGGCGGATCACCCACCGAGGCTCACTGCTGGACACCTATGGGAGCGAAGACGCAGACAGCTTCGTCATGCTGGTCAAGTCCGGCACTGAATATACCGGCTACCTACAGGGCAGTGGCGAACTGAAAACGGCCGTGGCCGGGCAGAACAGCCTACTCGGCGCCACCCTGCGCGCGCTCACCGAAACCCAACGCAATGAGTTGGGCCTTGAGCCCCACGACATCGCCGTGCTGGCCCAGGACGTGCTTGAACAGGCGCGCGTACAACAGGCGCATCTGCCGCAATTCCTCACACCTTCGCGGGAGGCGCCGCTATCAACCTCAAGCATCAGTGCTTTCCGGATACCCCACTGGCATGTGCCAGACAATGCCGATGCAGACGGCATCCACGCCATGGGCGAGCGTCGATACGTGACCATCGACAACGGCACCTACCGGGTCATGCTCGACCGCGACGCTTCCTCGGCGACTGGCAAAGTCTGGCGCATCGTCAAACCGGGCGATCCGGTAGCGATGGACGAGGCTAACGTCTACAACAGCAGCCGCCTCGGTGAAAGCCATGCCATCCGGCGCAATGCCGCCAATGTGTGGGTCAGCGCCCTCGTCGGTGCTCCGGGGGGTGTACGAGGCGAATGGCATGACTGGTCATTCTTTCGGCAATTGGCCGACAGTGCCAGCGCCCTCTTGAATCAACTGCGCAGTCCGCAGCGGCGAGTACACACACTGTTTCCGTCGTTTGACCAGGGACAGATCAACGCCTTTATCCAGTCTCTGGGCAACGACATTGCCGGCGGACTGGCTCGACGAGAAACCGAATACAGAACCCTCGGCAGGGAGTTGAAAGCATGGCGGCATGCGAACGCATCCGAATCTGCAAGCTGGCCCAGGCTCGTTACCGATGAGGTCAAACGCTGCTGGCGTCGTGAGACCGGGACATCACTCAGGATGCCGCCGGGTACGGCTGCGCTTCCAGGACTGAAAGCCGACTTCAGCCATGTACGGAAGTTGGATCTTGTGTCGATCAACTGGTCGGACGGGGCCGATACGTTCCTGGGCAATTTCTCCAACCTGGAGCGACTGAGCATCACCCACTCCAAACTCGACAGGCTTCCCACAGCGGTCAGCGAAATGAGCCAATTGACCTCGCTGAACGTGAGCTCGAACCAGATCAGGCTGGATGTACCCAGCGCTGAAAAATTGGCCGGTCTGGCCCAGCTTGAACATATCGATCTGTCGGAAAACCCGCTGGGGATAACACCCGATTTCAGTGGCATGCCGAAACTGCAAACCCTGGACCTCAGCAGTACACAGATCGATCAATGGCCAACAGGCCTGCTGAGTCAAACCAACCTGAAAAGCGTCAAACTGCTCAATAACCGCCTGCGCGCAGTGCCTGAAACATGCCTGAACCCACCGATCGATCAATTGGAGGCCATCGTCCGGATCAATAACGTCACGCAGCTGCAAGGCAATGACTTCCCCGCTAAATACTGGAGAAAATTCGACAGCTATTGGCGCAATCTGCATGAAAACCATCCGAACCTGATCAAGAACGCAATCGACAGCGCGTTTGACTGTGGCAATCCAAGGGTTGAAAGGTATCAGCGGATGTATCCGGGCAAGAACATCAAGCAAACTCGAGAGTTTCTCTGGGGGCTCCCCAAAGGAACAGTGGCGGCAGAGCTGGACAGGCTGGAACTTGAGTTCAATCAACTCCAATCACAGTTGGACGCCTGGGCCTTTTCGGGAGGCGTTCGCCGTCAGGGCTACGTTCGCGCAGGCCAATTGGCAACCAATGCAGTGACTCGGGGGGATCGCGACATCGCTAAAGCTCGTATTCTGAGTTGCTGGAGACGAGAAACACCACAGATGCTGGCCAATGACGGCACACCGATCGGCCTGCAACTCGATCTCAGTGGACTGGCACTGCCGAGCCTGCCGGACCTTGACGTAGACTTCAGCCACGTAGGCTCACTCAAGCTGAATAATATGAACCTGAGTGTTTCCCCGGAAAGCTTCCTGACGCGATACCGACACGTACGCTGGCTGAACCTGGCAGACAATCAGCTCAGGGACCTTCCCCCGGCATTGGGTGAGATGCACGGCCTCACGCGCTTGTATCTGCATAACAACCGTATTCGCCTGACCCCGGACACCGCCCGCATCCTGGCGGAACGCGTCACGCTCAGAGCGCTCTTGTTACAGGGAAACCAACAGCTCGGCGTGACCCCCGACTTCAGCCAGATACCCGATATCCGCTCGATTAATCTGTCGGGCACAGGCATTGAGACATGGCCGACGGGCCTGGCGGAGCAGCCGCTGCTGGACACGATCAACCTGAACGCCAACCGGATTACAGAGATCCCTGACGCCGTCATCGCGCCTACAGATGCGCTCCTGGCCCAGGCGGCCCGACTCAATAACGTCACCTCTGTTACCGGCAATCCATTGTCCGATCAAACGTTGACGCGGGTCGCGCAATACGCAGAACGGTTGATCACAGCCGGGCTCGCCCAAGTGGGGCAGCCGAACCGTCTAGTGGTCACATCCACCGAAAACAGGTCACCGGCACCCTTTAGAAATCGGGGCGACGAGTCGTTTCGACGCTTGACCAACGGACTGGCCTCCGCCCAGGTTTCCGCCAGGCGGGCGCAATGGAATATGCTGCGCGAACAGCAGGGAGCGGAGCCTTTCTTCGACCTGCTCAGGCGCCTGGAGCAACTGGATACCGGCCAGCAGGATCACCGGCGAAGAGTCTGGGAGTTGATCGACGCCATCTCCGAAAACAGTCCGGAGTCCGAACAGCTGCGCAGAGAAGTTTTCGATCGGGCCGGCGAACCTGCGTGCTGCGACCGAGCGGCGTTCTCGTTTGGCAACCTGGAGGTCGCGGTCCTGGTATACAGGGCCCTGAGTCAGGCCATGGACCAATCACAAGGCAAGGCGCTATCGGCATTGTCCAGAGGGCTGTTCCGTTTGCATGAAGTGGACAAGTTCGCCTCAGCCGACATCCAGCGCAGCGAGATGATCGTCAACGATCCGACGGTATCGGAAGAAGGGAAACGCCCCCATCGCCTGCGCCTGAGTGAGGAAGTCGAGATCAGGCTGGCTTATCGCTACGGTCTCAAGGATCGCCTCCAACTGCCCGGACAGCCTCAGCGGACGGCCTTTACCCAGATGGGTGACGTCACTCAGGACAGGCTGGATAGCGCTTATGAAAAAATCGTGGCCCTGGATAATTCACCTGAGGAATTCCAGGCCCTCGTTTCCAGGGAGTTCTGGCAGGTCTATATAACCAACAAATACCGAGCGCAATTCGAAGCGCAGCGCCAACCCGCTCAGGAACGATTGAATGCATTACGCGACAGTTTTGTCGCCGGACTACTGCCGGAAGCGGACTACAAGAAGCAAACCGATGACGAGCAGGCCCAGCTCGCTATCGAAGAAGCCGAGCTGATCCAGACACTGACCCGGCAAGTGCTGGCCGAATGATCCCGGCCAGCGGTTACTCGTCGTCGTCGAAGTTGTAACTGCCCGGCGCCAGGTTCTCGAAGCGCGTGTACTTACCGATGAACGCCAGGCGAATAAAGCCGATCGGGCCGTTCCGCTGCTTGCCGATGATGATCTCGGCGATGCCCTTGTGTTCCGTTTCGGGGTGGTACACCTCGTCGCGGTACACGAACATGATCACGTCAGCATCCTGCTCGATCGCCCCGGATTCCCGCAAGTCGGAGTTCACCGGACGCTTGTTGGGGCGTTGTTCCAGGGAACGGTTGAGCTGGGACAGCGCCACCACCGGGCAGTTGAATTCCTTGGCCAGGGCTTTCAGGGAACGGGAGATTTCGGAAATCTCGTTGGTTCGGTTGTCACCGCTGGAGCCCGGGATCTGCATCAACTGCAGGTAGTCGATCATGATCAGGGCGATGTCACCGTGTTCACGCACCAGGCGGCGGGTACGCGCACGCATCTCTGAAGGGCTGATACCGGCGGTGTCATCGATGAACAGCTTGCGGTCGTTGAGCAGGTTGACCGCCGAGGTCAGGCGTGGCCAGTCGTCGTCTTCCAATTGGCCGGAACGCACCTTGGTCTGGTCGATACGGCCGAGCGACGACAGCATACGCATGATCAGCGATTCGCCTGGCATCTCGAGGGAGTACACCAGCACCGCCTTGTCGCTGCGCAGTACGGCGTTTTCCACCAGGTTCATTGCGAAGGTGGTCTTACCCATCGACGGACGGCCGGCGACGATGATCAAGTCGGACGGCTGCAGGCCGCTGGTCTTCTCGTCGAGGTCGGTGTAGCCGGTGGAAATGCCGGTAATCGCCGCATCCGTGTTGAACAGGGTGTCGATGCGGTCGATGGCCTTGGTCAGCAGGTCGTTGACGCTGACCGGCCCGCCGGTTTTCGGACGGGCTTCGGCGATCTGGAAGATCTGGCGCTCGGCTTCGTCGAGGATCTCGGCGGCGGTGCGGCCTTCGGGGTTGAAGGCGCTGTCGGCGATTTCGGTGCTGATGCCGATCAACTGGCGCAAGGTGGCGCGCTCGCGGACGATCTGCGCATACGCCTTGATGTTGGCGACGGACGGCGTGTTCTTCGCCAGCTCACCGAGGTAGCCCAGGCCGCCGACCTGGGAGGTCTGGCCTTCCTTGTCCAGTTGCTCGGCCAGGGTCACCACGTCGATCGGTGAGTTCTGGTCGGCCAGCTTGGCGATGGCGCGGAAAATCAGGCGGTGGTCATGGCGATAGAAGTCACCGTCCGAGACTTGATCCAGCACGCGTTCCCAGGCGTTGTTGTCCAGCATCAAGCCACCGAGCACGGCCTGTTCGGCCTCGATGGAATGCGGCGGCACCTTCAGGGCAGCGGTTTGCAGATCATATTGCTCAGGAGCGGAGATTTCGTTCATGGCCACTTGAAATTTGGGGTGTGTAAAAAAACAAAAGGCACGACCTGTAAACAGGATCGTGCCCGATGTTAACCGGCTGGCACACGAGGTGCCAGTCAGTTAGGTGCGACTTAAGCTGCTACCACGACAACGCGTACGGTGGCTTCAACTTCGGCGTGCAGGTGCACGGCTACGTCGAATTCGCCTACGTTGCGGATGGTGCCGTTCGGCAGACGAACTTCGCTCTTCTGCACTTCAACGCCGGAGGCGGTCAGTGCATCAGCGATGTCGTGGGTGCCGATCGAACCGAACAACTTGCCTTCGTCACCGGCAGTGGCAGTGATAGTCACTTCCAGCTCAGCCAGTTGGGCAGCGCGAGTTTCGGCCGAAGCTTTTTTGTCTGCTGCGGCTTTTTCCAGCTCGGCACGACGCTCTTCAAACGCAGCCAGGTTGGCAGCGGTTGCAGCGGTGGCTTTGCCGTATGGCAGCAGGTAGTTACGACCGTAGCCGGCCTTAACGTTCACTTTGTCGCCCAGGTTGCCCAGGTTGGCGACTTTTTCCAGAAGGATCAGTTGCATGTGAAAATCCTCTAACTTTTAACCTTCACCGTTCGCGCTATCGGCATCTTTCGACGCCAGACGTCCGCGAAAATCAATCAGGCCGTCGACAATGGCCAGGACCACGAGTAACGGATAGATCAGCTGCATGAACAGCAACAGCGTGACGTACAACCCCACCAGCCAGAACCTGGCCAGGCGCTTTCGCGCCACCAGCCCATGAATGAGGGCCAGCCCGGCAAACACCAGCGGTACGCTGCAAATCGGCGCCAGCAAGGCCATCTGTGGACCGAAGTTCGGTCCGACAACCATGCACGCCAGCAGCAACATCGCCGGTCCCGCGGGAATCCTGATACTGCGAAACTCGCGACCAAAACCACCCGGGTTATACAACAACGCCTGCCAATAACGCCCAAGAATCAGGCTCAGCACGCTGACAACCTGCAGCAAAGCCGCAATCAGGCCGGTCAGGACCGGCGCAATCAGTGACGCAAACCGCGCTCGCTCATCTACCGACAATTGCCGGTAGAGATCCCCGAGGGCCAGCGGCAGGATCTTGATGATCTCCTGCGCCAGCGCCTCGATTTGCGGGCGGAAAGCCGCGCCAAGCATCACTGAGTACACCAACCCCACTGCCACGCTGACCAGCAGCGTACGGACCCAGGACTCACTTGCGCGCAGAACCAACGCAAGGCTCGATGACCCCAGCAGTACCAGAAGTACCCGTGGATCACCCATTTGCAGCCACCAGATCAAGGCCGGCAACAAACCCAGGGCAAGAACGCCCAGGGCGTCCTTCAAACCGCGCCGCAGGAGCACAAGGCAACCTGCGGCAGCACCCAACCAATAAAGCAACGGCAATGCCGCACAGCCAGCCACTACCAGAGTGGCCTGCACACGACCGCGCATGATGAACTCAGCTAAGGCGCGCATGCATTCAATCCCTTACTACTTGTCGACTGCCCGGTCTCAGCGGCCGTGGCTGTCGGTGTAGGCCAGCAGGGCCAGGAAGCGGGCGCGCTTGATAGCGGTGGCCAGCTGACGCTGATAACGTGCTTTGGTACCGGTGATACGGCTTGGAACGATTTTGCCGGTCTCGGATACGTAGGCTTTCAGAGTGTTGAGATCTTTGTAATCGATCTCTTTCACGTCTTCAGCGGTGAAGCGGCAGAATTTACGACGACGGAAGAAACGTGCCATTTGATAGGCTCCTTAAAAGGTCCGTGGATTACTCGTCAGCGTTATCGCTGTTGTCGCTGTCATCACTATCAGCGCTATCAGCGCCTTCGTGCTCAGGACGGTCGCGACGCTCACGGCGCTCACTGCGGTTTTCTTCAGCCTTGAGCATCTCGGATTGGCCGGTAACGGCTTCTTCGCGACGGATGACCAGGTTACGGATCACTGCATCGTTGTAGCGGAAGTTGTCTTCCAGCTCGGCCAGGGCCTTGCCGGTGCATTCAACGTTCAGCATCACGTAGTGAGCCTTGTGAACATTGTTGATTGCGTAGGCCAGTTGACGACGGCCCCAATCTTCCAGACGGTGGATTTTGCCGCCGTCTTCTTCGATCAGCTTGGTGTAACGCTCAACCATGCCGCCGACTTGCTCGCTTTGATCCGGGTGGACCAAAAAGATGATTTCGTAATGACGCATGAATGCTCCTTACGGGTTGTAGCCTGCCGCTCAAAAACGGTCAGACAAGGAGTGAATGACACTTATGGATCTTGCCGCAGGGGAGGCACATGCGTGCCTGCCTGGTGGGCAAGGGGCGCAATTGTAGAGAAGGGGGAGAAAGCGCGCAAGGTGATTGGTGATTATTTGAACAATCGCCCAAACACCACAAACACACATGTAGGAGCGAGCTTGCTCGCGAAAAACTCACAGACACCGCGCTCATTCAGGAAGCCCGCGTTATCGTTGACGCTTTTCGCGAGCAAGCTCGCTCCTACATTAGGTTTGGGACAAGCCCCACATGTTGATTACTTCTTGGGCTTGGCCTTGGCTTTCGCACCACGCTGACGCTGGGCTTCAAACAGGCAAACCCCCGTCGCAACCGACACATTGAGGCTGCTGACGCTGCCGGCCATCGGCAAGTGCACCAGGTAATCGCAATGCTCGCGGGTCAGGCGACGCATGCCCTTGCCTTCGGCGCCCATGACCAGGATGGTCGGGCCGGTGAGGTCCTGGTCGTAGATGCTGACTTCGGCCTCGCCTGCCGTGCCGACAATCCACAGGCCGCGCTGCTGAAGCTTCTCCAGGGTGCGCGCCAGGTTGGTCACGGCCACCAGCGGAATCACTTCCGCCGCGCCGCAGGCCACTTTACGCACGACCGGCGTGAGGGTGGCCGACTTGTCTTTAGGCACGATCACTGCCAGCGCGCCGGCCGCATCCGCCGAACGCAGGCAGGCGCCGAGGTTGTGCGGATCGGTCACGCCGTCCAGCACCAGCAGCAACGGCGCACCTTCGGTACGGTCGAGCAGCTCGTCGAGCATGGCTTCGCCCCACACCTGGCTCGGGCTGACGTCGGCCACCACGCCCTGGTGAACGCCTTCTACCCACACGTCCATTTCACGGCGTTCGGCCTGGCCGATGGCAACCTTGTTCTGGGTGGCCAGCTCAACCAGCGTCTGCACGCGTGGCTCGCTGCGACCTTCCGCCAGCCACACCTGCTTGACGCGCTTGGGGTGGTGACGCAGCAGTGCTTCTACGGCGTGCACGCCGTAGATTTTTTCCAGACTCATGACTTGGCCTTAGGTTTGCGCGACCCGCCGCTTTTCGCGGGGGCCGAACCCGCTTTAGGCGGGCCTTTACGGTGTTTACTCGGCTTGCTCGACGGTTTTTCCGCCCCTTGGGACTTTCCCCCAGACGCCGCTTTACCACCGCTTTTGGCTTCGTTGAGCAACTGCTGCTTCAACTCACGGCTCTTGCGCAGCTCGGCATTTTTCGCCGCGGCGTCGCTTGGACGGTAGGCTTCAGGGGCCTTGTCCTTGGCCGAAGAACGACGTCCGGTCTTGGCAGGTGCAGGCTCGGCAGCCGTCTTCGCGCTGGAAGCCTTGCCTTTGGACGCCGGCGCTGCGGTTTCGCTGCCACGCTTTTTGCGGCCAGCCGGCTCTGCGGGCTTGTCAGGCATGCCGAAGTCGATCTTGCGCTCGTCCAGGTCGACACGCATGACCTGCACTTCCACGGTATCGCCCAAGCGGAAGCTGCGACCGGTGCGCTCGCCTGCCAGGCGGTGGTGCACAGGATCGAAGTGGTAGTAGTCACCCGGCAAGGCGGTGACGTGCACCAGACCCTCGACGTAGATGTCGGTCAGCTCGACGAACAGGCCGAAACCGGTCACGGCGGTGATCACACCCGGGAACGACTCGCCCACGCGGTCCTTCATGAACTCGCACTTGAGCCAGTTCACCACGTCGCGGGTGGCTTCGTCGGCGCGACGCTCGCTCATGGAGCACTGCTCGCCCAACTGCTCAAGCGCCGCTTCGTCGTACGGATAGATCCGTGCCTTCGGAATGGTCATGGCACCGGCGCGCTTGACGTGCGGGGTGTTCTGCTTGGAATGGATCACGCTGCGGATCGCGCGGTGCGTGAGCAAATCCGGGTAACGGCGGATCGGCGAAGTGAAGTGGGTGTACGCCTCGTAATTCAGGCCGAAGTGGCCCTGGTTATCGGCGCTGTACACCGCCTGGCTCAACGAGCGCAGCATCACGGTCTGGATCACGTGGTAATCCGGACGGTCCTTGATGCTGGCCAGCAGGGCCTGGTAATCCTTCGGCGTCGGGCCGTCCTTGCCTTTGTGCAGGGACAAGCCGAGCTCGCCAAGGAACGCGCGCAGTTTTTCCAGGCGCTCCGGCGGCGGACCGTCGTGGACGCGGTACAACGCAGGAATCTCGTGCTTCTTCAGGAATTCAGCGGTGGCCACGTTGGCCGCCAGCATGCATTCCTCGATCAGCTTGTGCGCGTCGTTACGGGTGGTCGGGGTGATTGCAGCGATCTTGCGCTCGGAACCGAAGACAATCCGGGTTTCCTGGGTTTCAAAATCGATCGCGCCACGGGTGTGGCGGGCGCCCAGCAGCACCTTGTACAGGGAGTACAGCTGCTTGAGGTGCGGTACCACGTCGGCGTATTCGCCGCGCAGGGCCTTGGCTTCACTGGTCTTCGGCGCTTCCAGGATGGTGCTGACCTTGTTGTAGGTCAGGCGCGCCTGGGAGTGAATCACCGCTTCGTAGAACTGGTAGTCGGTCATTTCGCCGGTTTTGGAGATGGTCATCTCGCACACCATGGCCAAACGGTCGACTTTCGGGTTCAGCGAGCACAGGCCGTTGGACAGCTGCTCCGGCAACATCGGGATCACGCGCTCAGGGAAGTACACGGAGTTGCCGCGCACTTGGGCTTCGTTATCCAGGGCTGAACCGATCTTCACGTAGCTGGACACGTCGGCAATCGCGACGTACAGCTTCCAGCCGCCGGAGAACAGGCGCAGCTTGCCCGGCTTGGCTTCACAGTAGACCGCGTCATCGAAGTCGCGGGCATCTTCGCCGTCGATGGTGACGAACGGCAGATGGCGCAGGTCGATGCGTTTTTCTTTGTCCTTGTCTTCAACTTCCGGCTTGAGCTTGGCGGCTTCTTTGAGCACAGCCTCAGGCCAGACGTGAGGAATATCGTAGGTGCGCAGCGCAACGTCGATTTCCATGCCCGGCGCCATGTAGTTGCCGACCACCTCAACGATATCGCCCTGGGGCTGGAAGCGCGCAGTCGGCCAGTGGGTGATTTTCACCTCGACGAACTGGCCGACCTTGGCGGCGCCATTGCGGCCCGGGGTGATCAGCACTTCCTGCTGGACCTTCGGGTTATCCGGCACCACAAAGCCGATGCCGCCCTCTTCGAAGTAACGACCGACGATGGACTCGTGGGCACGGGACACCACTTCGACGATCACGCCTTCGCGACGACCACGACGGTCCAGGCCGGACACGCGCGCCAGGGCACGGTCGCCATCGAACACCAGGCGCATCTGCGCAGGGCTCATGAACAGGTCGTCACTGCCGTCGTCCGGGATCAGGAAGCCGAAGCCGTCCCGATGGCCGGCGATGCGGCCCAGGATCAGGTCGAGCTTGTCGACCGGCGCGTAGGTGCCACGGCGGGTGTAGATCAACTGAGCATCGCGCTCCATCGCACGCAAACGGCGGCGCAGGGCTTCGAGCTGGTCTTCGGTGGTCAGACCGAATTCTTCAACCAGCTGCTCGCGGCTAGCAGGCGAACCACGATCGGCGAGGTGCGCCAGGATCAGTTCGCGGCTAGGAATAGGGTTTTCATATTTTTCCGCTTCACGAGCGGCCTCGGGATCGAGGGACTGCCAATCGGCCATTAGAGAGTTTTCACCTTGTCTATATGCGGGTTAGTTTGGCATACGCGTATTGAAACGGGAAATTTCAGACGTCATCAAGCCTTTTAAAAGCCCTTTGCAGCCCTCGGCGCGCACCTTGCACGACCATTGGCGAAATTTTCCAGGCTTTTTTCATGGCAGGGGTTTACAGGGTAAATATCGCTCCGTATAGTGCGCGCCATCGACGACGGCAACGTTGTCAGATAATGCCCAGGTGGTGAAATTGGTAGACACGCCAGCTTCAGGTGCTGGTGATCGCAAGGTCGTGGAAGTTCGAGTCTTCTCCTGGGCACCAAATTCAGATCAAACCCGCGAAAGCGGGTTTTTTCGTTTCAGACCTTTGATTTTTAACGGAAAAATTGATTTATATTTTTCGAATCAGGGGTTTACAGATTAAAAAGCCCGCCGTATAGTTCGCCCCATCAACAGCGGCAACGTTGCTTGATAATGCCCAGGTGGTGAAATTGGTAGACACGCCAGCTTCAGGTGCTGGTGATCGCAAGGTCGTGGAAGTTCGAGTCTTCTCCTGGGCACCAAATTCAGATCAAACCCGCGAAAGCGGGTTTTTTCGTTTCCGGGGTTTGAAAAATCCGGCTTGAAAACGTTCCCCGCGATTACCCTCAAGCCCGCACTTGAGAAGCTTTATCGTTTATCCTTGTAGTGATTTGTTGCACATAAGCGAGGAACACTTCGGATGATGATCCGCGATACCCGATTCAAGACATCCCTTCTGCGTGGCCTGTCTCTTACTCTGCTCGGCCTGACCCTGCTCTCACCCGCCGCCTATTCTGCCGACAAGGTCTCCCTGACCCTTTACAACGGCCAACACAAAGAAGTCGGCGATGAACTCGCCAAAGCCTTTGAAGCCAAGACCGGCATTCATGTCAACGTGCGCAAAGGCAGCAGCAACCAGCTGGCCAGCCAGGTCGTCGAAGAGGGTGACCGCTCCCCTGCCGATGTGATCTACACCGAAGAATCGCCGCCGCTGAACAAACTCGGCGAGCAAGGCTTGTTGGCGAAGATCGATGCCAGCACCCTCGACGTGCTGCCCAAGGATTACGTCGGCAGCAATGGCGACTGGATGGGCGTCACTGCACGCACCCGCGTCGTCGCTTTCAACCCCAAGCTGATTGCCGAAAAAGACCTGCCCAAATCGGTACTGGATTTCGCCGGCCCCGAATGGCAAGGCAAGGTTGGCTTCGTGCCCACCAGCGGCGCATTCCAGGAACAGGCGGTGGCGATCATCAAGCTGCACGGGCGTGAAGCGGCCGAAGAATGGCTGACCGGCCTGCGCGCCTTCGGCAAGGTGTACAGCAACAATATGGTCGCCCTCAAGGCCGTTGAAAATGGCGAAGTGGCCACCGTACTGGTGAACAATTATTACTGGTTTGCCTTGAAGAAAGAGAAAACCAACCTCGACTCCCAGCTGCACTATTTCACCGACGGCGATGCCGGCGGCCTGATTACGGTGTCTTCGGCTGCCGCGCTGAAATCCAGCAAACACCCCAAGGAAGCCCAGCAACTGCTGGCCTTCATGGCCAGTGAAGAAGGCCAGCGCGTGATCACCAACACCTCGGCGGAATACCCGCTGCGCAAGGGCATGCAATCCAACCGCGGCCTGAAGCCCTTCAACGAACTGCAACCGCCGAAAGTCACTCCCGCCGACCTGGGCAATGCCGAGGAAGCCCTGGAACTGGAACGTGACGTTGGCTTGAACTGATGACCCCGTCGCTCAGCGCTGCCGGCTTTCGCCCCCGGCGCAAACGCCCTTCAATCTGGCTGCTGTTGCCGGTGCTGTTCCTGGTCGGCCTGAGCCTGCTGCCCCTGGTGTATGTCGGGCTCAAGGCCTGGCAAGCCGGCTGGGCAGAGGCGGTGCATCTGCTGTGGCGGCCTTATGTGTTCGGACTGCTGCGCAATACCCTGTCGCTGATGGTCGGCGTGACGGTCGTGTGCGGCGTGGTCGGCCTGTCCCTGGCCTGGTTGCTGGAACGCAGCAACCTGCCGGGGCGACGCCTCTGGGGCGTGATCCTGTGCCTGCCGTTTGCGGTACCGGCGTTTGTCAGCAGCTTCACCTGGGTGTCGCTGAGCGCCAACTTCGAAGGCCTCGGCGGCGCGATCCTGGTGATGAGCCTGTCCAAGTATCCGCTGGTCTTTCTGCCGGTAGCCGCCACGCTGCGCAATCTTGACCCCGCCCTGGAAGAATCGGCGCGCACCCTGGGGCTGAATCGCTGGGGCGTGTTCCGGCGCATTACCCTGCCGCTGCTGTGGCCGTCGCTGGTGGCGGGAGCACTGTTGATTGCATTGCACATGCTGGTGGAGTTCGGCGCCCTGTCGATCATCGGCTTGCAGACCTTTACCACCGCGATCTACCAGCAGTTCGAACTGGAATTCAGCAACGCCAACGCCGCGATGCTCTCGGCGGTGCTGCTGGTGATGTGCCTGAGTTTGTTGTGGCTGGAGCTGCGCGTGCGCGGCAAGGGCCGCCATGTGCGAATCGGCCAGGGCACGGCGCGACAGGCCGAGCAGGTGAAACTGGGCAAATGGGCGCTGCCTGGCCAACTCTATTGCCTGGCGCTGGCGATCATTGGCAGCGGCATTCCCCTGGGGATGCTCGGTTATTGGCTGGCCATGGGCTCATCGGCGGCGTTTCCGGTCGCCGCCATCAGTGAGG
This sequence comes from Pseudomonas sp. 28 E 9, assembly GCF_900004785.1. Classification (NCBI taxonomy): domain Bacteria; kingdom Pseudomonadati; phylum Pseudomonadota; class Gammaproteobacteria; order Pseudomonadales; family Pseudomonadaceae; genus Pseudomonas; species Pseudomonas sp. 28 E 9. The sequence continues at coordinate 177,499 of NZ_CVTK01000054.1, forward strand.
CGCTGTTATCGTCCCTGGCACTTTCCCTGGGTGGCGCGGCGTTGTGCCTGGTGCTGGCGGTGCCGGTAGGCTTGCTGGTGGTGCGTTACAAAGGCCAGCTGGCGATCTGGGCCGAACGCCTGCCGTACCTGCTGCACGCCCTGCCCGGCCTGGTGATTGCATTGACCCTGGTGTATTTCGCGCTGCATTACGTGCCGGCGCTGTATCAGACGTCGGCGCTGTTGCTGATCGCCTATGCGCTGTTGTTCCTGCCCCTGGCCCAGGCGCCGATTCGCACGGCGCTGAACAAGGCTGCACCACAGCTGGAAGAGGCGGCGCGCACGCTCGGCGCATCGTCGTTCAGTGCGTTTTGCCGGGTGACGCTGCCGATTATTTTCCCGGCATTGGGTGCCGCGTTTGCGCTGGTGTTTCTGGATGCGATGAAGGAATTGACTGCGACCTTGCTGCTTAGTCCGACCGGGCTGAACACCTTGGCCACTGCCGTGTGGGCGCATACCTCGAATGTGGAGTTTGCGGCGGCGGCGCCTTATGCGGCGTTGTTGATTCTGGTGTCGGGGTTGCCGGTGTACCTGCTTACGACGCGGATGTATTTGAGCCGCTGAGATGGCTATCGGGGGCAAGCCCCCTCCCACATTTGGAATGCGTTTCAACCTGTGGGAGGGGGCTTGCCCCCGATGAGGCCGGCACAGACAACCCTAAGCCCGAAACTGCCCCAGACTCGCCTTCAACTGCGCCGCCAAGCCATCCAGCACCTTGCCACTGGCCGTGGTCTCCACCACCGCCTGCGCGGCCCGCTCAGCCTGGGCATGAATCACCTCAACCCGCCCACGCACCGCATGCGCACCCTGGGCCTGATGCTCGGCCGCGCGTGTCGCCAGGCCGATCGCCGCATGCACCTGCTCCACCGAGGCCTGCACGGTCTGCTGCAAGCGCACGCTGTCGCGCAACACCAGCAAGCCCTCATTGGCCTGGCGCCCCGCCTTGCCAATGGTTTCCACCGCCTCACGCGCGCCCTGCTGCAACGCCACGATATGCGCCTGGATATCGCCGGTGGAGCTTTGGGTCTTGCTGGCCAGCGCACGCACTTCGTCCGCCACCACCGCAAAGCCGCGCCCGGTCTCGCCGGCCCGTGCCGCTTCAATAGCCGCATTGAGCGCCAGCAGGTTGGTTTGCTCGGCGATACCGTGAATCACCGTCAGCACCACTTCAATCTGCTCGCTTTGCTGCGCCAACCGCTCGATCACCTGGGAGCCAGCCTGCACCTGCCCGGCCAACGCCTCGATCAAGCTGCCGACTTCGGCAGAAGTGCGCGAGTTTTCATCCGTGGCCTGGCGAATCTCCACCACCTGCTGCAAGGCCGCCTGCATGGCATGGCTTTCGGCCTGGGCCTCGTCGGCCATTTGCGAGAGTGCGCGCAGGCTTTCTGCAACCTCGTCGCGCTGCAGGCCGGCCGCTGCATCGGCACCGGCATTGCGCAAGGTCATCGCGCCGATTTCCATGCCGGTGCGCTGGGCCACATCGCCCGCCTCGCGCACGATGGGCTGCAACTTATCCACAAAGCGATTGACCGCCGAAGCCATGTCGCCAATTTCGTCCTTGCTGCTGATCTGTACACGTTTGGTGAGGTCGCCCTCGCCTGCCGCCAGGTCATCCATGGCCGCGATCAACAGCTTCAGGCGATTGACGACCCGGCGGCCGAGCACAATGGCGATCAGCAGCAATACACCGAGACCGACCAGCGCCAGGCCCATGCCGATACGCCAGCGCAAGGTGCCGGCAGCCTCTTGAACCGCACTGGTGGTATTGGCCGCCATCTGTGTGGCCGTGACTTGCGCCGATTGCAGGCGCGCGCCCATGGCGGCGGCGCTATCGGCCGCGGCGCCTTTGAGGCTGTCGCCGACCAGTTGATCACCGCTGGCAATCAGCGCGGCGAAACGGCTGTCCAGTGCTTGCAGGTCGGCCTCGACCGATGCGGTCGACACCCCCATGCGGACTTTGCCGATCTCAACGCCGTTGGGGCTGATCGAGGCTTCGACGTAATACACCGAAGGATCAGCCTTGGCCGCGTCCAGTACTTTATCCAGGGCACGCTCCCCCGCGCCTTTGGCCAACAAGGCCTGGTTGATCGGATTTTCACGGTTCAGGTAGCGGGTCAAATGCTCGCCCGCAGCGTCGTCATACACCACGAACAACACGTTGGGATTACGCTGCGCACGCCGGGCAAATTCCGATAATGTCGGCACGTCGCTGTCCCACATGGCACGCGGCGCCACCGAAGCCAGCAACTGCGCCATGTCATTGGCGGAGTCCTGCAGGTCTTTTTCCAGGGTCGCCCGCAATTGCTTCTGCTCTTGCTGAAGACGCGTGGAGAGCCCTGCGGTCAGACGCTGGCGAGTGCTGGTGGACAGACTATCCAGGCTGGAGGTGACTTCCTTGCCGGCCTGGGCCAATTCGCCGGACAGCTTCTGGCTATCGATGCCCAGGCGATTATCCAAATCGGCCTCCAGGGCCGTGACCGTGCTCCGCGTCAGCGCGACGGCCACCAGCACTTGCACCAAAAGAGCGATACCTAGGGTAACGAACACCGGCCGCAGCAGACGGCTTTGTAACAACGAGAGAACGGCAGACACTGGAAATCCCTCCACCACGGGTGCCATTAAATTGATAGCACCGCGAAAAAGAGAAACACAGCAAGGGTCGTGCCGCTTGCCAGGCAGAAACGACAAAGGGCTCCCGAAGGAGCCCTTTACTTTTTACATCAACAGCTTATTAAGCGAACGGGTGACGCAGAACGATGGTCTCGTTGCGGTCCGGGCCCGTCGAAATAATGTCGATCGGTGCGCCGATCAGCTCTTCGACGCGCTTGATGTAGGCGCGGGCGTTGGCTGGCAGCTCTTCCAGGGTCTTGGCGCCCACGGTCGATTCGGTCCAGCCCGGCACTTCTTCGTATACAGGCTGCAGGCCCACGTAGCTGTCAGCGTCGGTCGGCGCAACATCATTGCCTTGCGCGTCTTTGTAGCCGACACAGATGTTGATGGCTTCCAGACCGTCGAGTACGTCCAGCTTGGTCAGGCAGATGCCCGAGATGCTGTTCACGTCGATAGCGCGACGCAGGATAACGGCGTCGAACCAGCCACAACGACGAGCACGGCCGGTGGTGGCGCCGAATTCGTGACCCTGCTTGGCCAGGTGTGCGCCGACGTCGTCGAACAGCTCAGTCGGGAATGGACCGGAACCTACACGGGTGGTGTAAGCCTTGGTGATGCCCAGGATGTAGTCGAGGAACATCGGGCCAACGCCCGAACCGGTGGCAACGCCGCCGGCGGTGGTGTTGGAGCTGGTCACATACGGGTAGGTGCCGTGGTCGATGTCGAGCAACGAGCCCTGGGCGCCTTCGAACATGATGTCCTTGCCGGCGCGACGCAGGTCGTGCAGCTCGGCCGTCACGTCGAGCATCAGCGGCTTGAGCAGCTCAGCGTATTCCTTGCACTCGGCCAGGGTCTTTTCGAACTCGATGGCCGGCTCTTTGTAGTAACCCACCAGCATGAAGTTGTGGTAATCCACCAGTTCACGCAGCTTGTCTTCAAAGCGTGGCATGTTGAGCAGGTCGCCCACACGCAGGCCACGGCGCGCCACCTTGTCTTCGTAGGCCGGGCCAATGCCGCGACCGGTGGTGCCGATCTTCAGCTCGCCACGAGCCTTTTCACGGGCCTGGTCCAGCGCCACGTGGAAGGACAGGATCAGCGGGCAGGATGGGCTGATACGCAGGCGCTCGCGCACCGGCACGCCCTTCTCTTCCAGCTTAATGATCTCGCGCAGCAGGGCGTCCGGTGCAACCACTACGCCGTTGCCGATCAGGCACTGCACGCCTTCGCGCAGTACACCCGATGGGATCAGGTGCAAGACGGTTTTTTCGCCATCGATGACCAGGGTGTGGCCCGCGTTGTGGCCACCCTGGTAGCGCACTACGGCGGCAGCATGTTCGGTCAGCAGATCAACGATCTTGCCTTTGCCCTCATCACCCCATTGGGTGCCCAGGACTACGACATTCTTACCCATAACACTTGTCCTCATTCGCGCAAACTTGGTGCCGGCGATGGCCGGCAGGAAAACTCAAGAAGCCAGTGGCGATACTTGCCAAAGCCCGTTCTGCTGAATCAATTGCCGGTCGCAGTCCGCTTCACGGGCGGCGGCCAATGGCTGCCCAGGCAAAGCCTGGACGACACGCTGACCCTCACTGCGCAACTGGCAGACCTGCTGCCAGAGTGCCGCGTCCGTACTGTCGGGCATCCAGATGCCACCAGACGGCAGCTCGACCTCAGCACGCCCCAGGGTCACCAGGGTTTTCAAATCGGTGGAAAAGCCGGTGGCCGGACGGGCGCGACCGAAGTCGGCGCCGATATCGTCATAACGACCACCCTGGGCGATGGCCTGGCCAACACCCGGAACGAACACCGCGAACACCACACCGGTGTGGTAGTGGTAGCCGCGCAACTCGCCCAGGTCAAAATACAAAGGCAACTGCGGGAAGCGCGCCGACAGTTGCTCGGCAATCGCCAGCACATCGTTCAGGGCGGCCAGCACCGGCGCCGGCGCGTTGGCCAGGCGCTCACGTGCAGTGACCAGCACTTCACGGCCGCCGCACAGGTCGACCAGCGCACGCAGCATGTCGGCCAGTTCAGCCGGCACGCCGGCGGTCAGGGCGATCACTTCATCGATGGCCTTGCGTTGCAGCGCATCGAACAACTGTTGCTCAACTTCACCGGACAAGCCGGCCGCACGGGCCAGGCCGCGGTAGATCCCCACGTGGCCCAGGTCCATGTGCACGTCCGGCACATCAGCCAGTTGCAGCATGGCCAGCATCAGGCTGATCACTTCAACGTCGCTGCTCGGGCTCGCATCGCCATACAACTCGGCGCCCAGCTGGATCGGGCTGCGTGAAGATGACAAGGCACGCGGCTGGGCATGCAGCACGCTGCCGGCGTAGCACAGGCGGCTGGGACCTTCGCGGCGCAGGGTGTGCGCATCGATACGCGCCACCTGCGGCGTGATGTCGGCGCGGAAACCCATTTGCCGGCCCGATTGCGGGTCGATGACCTTGAAGGTGCGCAGATCCAGGTCCTGGCCCGCGCCGGTCAGCAGGGATTCCAGGTACTCGATATGAGGGGTCACGACAAATTCGTAGCCCCAGCTCTGGAACAGATCCAACACCTGGCGACGCGCTATTTCAATACGCGCAGCTTCTGGTGGCAGTACTTCTTCGATGCCATCTGGCAGCAGCCAGCGGTCTACCGTTGCCATTACGCCATTCCCCTTTGATCCGGGCGGCCAGCCCTCGGCCGAGCCTTGAGTGAAGCAGAAAATACCCGCCGCCTGCATAAACCACGCGCAAGAGCGACGTGACGAACGGCCTGCAAACGGCCTCGTCGGGCACTTTCCTCGAAAAACCTGTCACGCCTGCCGAATCGAACACGCAGACGCAAAAAAGCCGGGAATTTCCCGGCTGCCGCATCATACACCCGTTTTCTGAAAGGATCACCCCGCCAGGCATTTTAGCCGCCCGACGGAGTGGTCCTGCAGAATCACAGGCCTGTTACTTGGACTTTTCCAGGTAGCGGAAGAAATCGCTGCTTGGGTCCAGCACCAGCACGTCGGTCTTGTTCGCGAAGCTTTCACGGTAGGCGCGCAGGCTACGGTAGAACGCGTAGAACTCCTGGTCCTGGCCGTAAGCCTTGGCGTAGATCGCCGCGGCTTGAGCATCACCATCACCACGAGCCTCTTCAGACTCGCGATAGGCCTCTGCCAACAGTACACGGCGCTGACGATCGGCATCCGCACGGATACCTTCGGCCAGCTCGTTACCCTTGGCGCGGTGCTCACGGGCTTCACGCTCACGCTCGGTGCTCATGCGCTCGAACACGCTGCGGTTCACTTCCTTGGGCAAGTCGATAGCCTTGACGCGAACGTCGACCACTTCGATACCCAGCTCTTTCTCCGCCATGGTGTTCAGCGAACGAGTGATGTCAGCCATCAGCGCATCGCGTTCACCGGATACCACCTCGTGCAGGGTGCGCTTACCAAACTGGTCACGCAGGCCCGATTCCAGACGACGCGACAAACGCTCGTCGGCAATCTGCTTGAGGCCCGAGGTCGCCGTGTAGAAGCGTTCGGCATCCTTGACGCGCCACTTGGCGTAGGCGTCAACCATCACGGCTTTCTTTTCCAGGGTCAGGAAGCGCTGTGTCGGTGCATCCAGGGTCATCAGGCGGGCGTCGAACTTGCGCACCTGGTTGACGTAGGGGACTTTCACATGCAGGCCCGGCTGGACATCCGCCTGGACCACGCGACCGAATTGCAGCAGCACCGCGCGCTCGGTCTGAGCGACGATGTAGAAGCAGTTCCAGGCAGCGATGACCACGACGACTCCCACAATCAGGGCGGTCAGCGATTTATTGCTCATCAACGACTCTCCCTGGTACGTGTTTGCTGTTGCAGCAAGTCAGCGGCCGCACGGGCGCTCGCTTCGTTGGCAGCGGCATTCGAACCGGTGGACGGCGCGCTTGTGCCGCCGCTACGACCACCTTCGATCATCTTGTCCAGCGGCAGGTACAGCAGGTTGTTCTGCCCACCCTTGCTGCCGGTCACGAGAACCTTGCTGGTGTTGCTGAAGACTTCCTGCATGGTGTCCAGGTACAGACGCTCACGAGTAACCTCGGGCGCCTTGCGGTACTCGGCAACCAGCTTGGTGAAGCGGTCCGCCTCACCCTTGGCACGGGAGACCACTTCGTCGCGGTAACCGTTGGCATCCTCAAGGATACGCTGGGCCTGACCACGGGCTTCCGGCACCACGCCGTTGGCGTAGGTTTCAGCCTGGTTGCGCGAACGCTGCTCGTCTTCACGGGCGCGGATCACGTCGTCAAAGGCTTCCTGCACTTCACGCGGTGCCGCTGCGCTCTGTACGTTGACCTGGGTAACGGTGATACCGGTGCGATAGGTATCGAGGAACCGTTGCAGGCGCTCCTTGATTTCGCTGGCCATCAATTCACGCCCTTCGGTCAGTACCTGGTCCATGGCGGTGGAACCCACCACATGGCGCAGGGCGCTTTCGGTTGCGTGTTGCAGGCTGATTTCCGGCTGATCGACGTTCAGCACGAAGTCCTGCAGGTTGGTGATCTTGTACTGCACGGTCAGCGGCACTTCGACGATGTTCTCGTCTTCAGTCAGCATCTGGCCCTGCTTGGTGTAGGCACGCTCACGCGTGACGTTCTCCATGTACTTCTTGTCGATCGGCGGGAAATAGATGTTCAGGCCTGGCCCGACCGTCTCGTAATACTTGCCGAAGCGCAGCACCACGGCTTGCTCCTGCTCGTCCACCACGTAGACCGCGCTGTACAGCCAGACGGCCGCGAGCACGACAAGACCCAGGCCCAGCAGGCCATAGCCGCCGCCCTTGCTTGTGCGACCACCCTCGTCACCACCGCGTTTTTTCCCACCACCGAACAACCCATTCAGGCTTTCCTGCAGCTTTCGGAAGGCCTCGTCGAGATCCGGTGGCCCCTTGCGGTCGCCATTATTGCGGCGCTTACCACCCCAAGGATCCTGATTATTCGAGTTGCCACCCGGCTCATTCCAAGCCATAGCGCTCTCCATCTGATAAAGCAAAGACGCACCCACGGCGCGCCGACCAATGCTACAGAATGCCTGCTACTGCGGCACAACCGCTTTCTCAGGCTTTTATTGCAAAGTGTGTTGTTCGATGAACTCCGCCGGTACAACACCCTCGCGACTGACCAGTCGATTGAGCTCCGCGCGTGGCAATCGAACGGCCAGCAAGCTGACACCTTCTTCGTCGTGTTCTTCTTTCTGTACCGCGCCCAGCTCGAAAAACTGTGCACGCAGTCGAGCAAAACGCTGCGGCAAGCGCAAGGTGCCCACGAACAAATCGCCGCCGAGCAACTCGGCGATGGCTTGCTCAAGCAATTCAAGGCCACTGCCATCACGCGCCGACAGCCAGACCCGCTGGGGTCTGCCATTCTCATCGCGCTGGATTTGCGGCTCGACGCCTTCAAGCAAATCGAGTTTGTTATACACCTCGAGGATCGGCAAGTCCTGGGCACCAATCTCGCCCAGCACCAGCATCACCTGCTCGATCTGCAGCATGCGATCCGGCTCGGCCGCATCGATCACGTGCAACAGGAGGTCGGAATTGCTCGACTCTTCGAGCGTAGACCGAAATGCCTCGACCAGCTTGTGCGGCAAATGACGAATGAAACCTACCGTATCGGCCAGGACAATCGGCCCCAGGTCGTCAAGATCCAGGCGGCGCAGGGTCGGGTCGAGCGTCGCGAACAGTTGGTCGGCCGCGTACACGTCCGACTTTGTGACGTTATTGAACAGCGTGGACTTGCCCGCGTTGGTATAGCCCACCAGGGACACGGTGGGGATATCGGCACGGGAACGGCCACGGCGCGATTGCTCGCGCTGGCTGCGGACTTTCTCCAGGCGGCCCTTGATCTGGCGCAGGCGAACCCGCAACAGACGTCGGTCGGTTTCCAGCTGGGTTTCACCCGGGCCGCGCATGCCGATGCCGCCGCCCTGGCGCTCAAGGTGCGTCCAGCCGCGAACCAGCCGGGTGCTCATGTGGTCAAGCTGGGCCAGTTCGACCTGGAGCTTGCCTTCATGGGTACGCGCGCGTTGGGCGAAGATATCGAGAATCAGGCCGGTGCGGTCGATCACGCGACACTCGAAGACACGTTCGAGGTTACGTTCCTGACTCGGCGTGAGGACGTGATTGAAGATCACCAGATCGGCTTCTTCGGCATGGACCAGGTCGCGCAATTCTTCGACCTTGCCGCTGCCAATCAGGTATTTGGCGGTTGGCCGATGACGCGGCACGTTAAAAAACGCAACGGTCTCGGCGCCGGCCGAATTTGCCAACTCCTGAAACTCCTGCGGATCTTCGCGCGCCTCAGGGTCCTGTCCATCCAAGTGAACGAGGATCACTCGCTCACCACCACCGTGGCGCTCAAAGAACAAAGGAGACTCCTATCAGGCGTTACCTGGCTCAGCGTCAGCCGCTTCATCACCGGCTGCGCTAGGCAGACGGATTGGACGAACAGGGACGACTGTCGAGATAGCGTGTTTGTAAACCATCTGGCTGACGGTGTTTTTCAGCAGGATCACGAACTGGTCGAACGACTCGATCGTACCTTGCAACTTGATACCGTTGACCAGATAAATGGAAACCCCCACTTTCTCTTTACGTAAGGTATTCAAGTAAGGGTCTTGTAGCGAATGCCCTTTTGACATGTGCCGCACTCCTTTAAGGATCAATAATAAAAAATCGGAAAAATAAATAGCTCATGGCCGCCACACCCCCAAGGATAGACGGCAATTGCAAGGACTCAGCTCAATATGGAGACCGTTCCCAGGTATTTCAAGGCGCGTGACAGATTGTCGCTGTCCAGGCTGTCCAGCCAGTGCAAATCGCTCCAGCTGCGCAGCCAAGTGAACTGGCGCTTCGCCAATTGGCGCGTGGCAATGATGCCGCGCTCCTGCATTTCGGCTGACGTCAGCTTGCCATCCAGATGATCCCAGACTTGGCGATAGCCTACAGCACGTATCGAAGGCAACCCCGGATGCAGATTACCTCTTGAACGCAGTGCTACGACCTCCTCCACAAACCCCTGTTCCAACATATTTGTGAATCTTTGTGCAATTCGTTCATGCAACACCTGGCGGTTTGCCGGAGCGATGGCCAGGTTCGCCACAGTATAGGGCAATTGTGACCGGCCAGATGCGCCTGCATCAGCACTTTGCGCAGTTTGTTTCAGCCTGTGTTCAGTCATGGTCTGGCCACTGACACGCCAGACTTCCAGGGCACGGGAGAGACGCTGGGGGTCATTGGGGTGAATGCGCGCCGCCGACACCGGATCCACCGCCGCCAACTGATCGTGCAGGGCTTGCCAGCCAAGGCGTGCGGCCTCTTCTTCGAGTTCGGCGCGCACCTGGGCATCGGCGGGCGGCATATCCGCCAGGCCTTCCTGCAAAGCCTTGTAGTAGAGCATCGTGCCGCCGACCAGCAACGGGATGTTACCCCGCGCGGTGATCTCGGCCATGGCGGCCAGGGCGTCGGTACGGAAATCCGCAGCCGAATAGCTCTGGGCCGGGTCGATAATGTCGATCAACCGATGCGGATGCCGCGCCAGCACTTCTTTCGAAGGCTTGGCCGTGCCGATGTCCATGTCCCGGTAAACCAGGGCAGAGTCCACACTGATCAGCTCGCACGGCAGGACCCTGGTCAGTTCGATGGCCAGGTCGGTCTTGCCGGCGGCCGTGGGGCCCATCAGGAAGATCGCGGGGGGCAAGGCACTCATCAGCGACCGCGCAGGAACAGTTTGTCCAGATCATCCAGGCCCATCTGGGTCCAGGTCGGTCGGCCATGGTTGCATTGGCCGCTGCGCTCGGTGTTTTCCATGTCGCGCAGCAGGCCGTTCATTTCCGGCAGGGCCAGGCGACGGTTGGCGCGGATGGCGCCGTGGCAGGCCATGGTGCCGAGCAGTTCATTGATATGCGCCTGGATGCGGTCGCTGGTGCCGTACTCCATCAGGTCCGCCAGTACGTCGGCGACCAGGCGGTTGGCCTCGGCTTGCTTGAGCAGCGCGGGAATCTGGCGGATCGCCAGGGTTTCCGGGCCGAGGCGTTGCAGTTCGAAGCCCAGCTTCTGGAACACACCGTGGTGCTCTTCGGCGCAATCGGCTTCACGCTGGCTGACCGCCAGGGATTCGGGCACCAGCAATGGCTGACCGCTGAGCCCTTCACTGGCCATGGCGATCTTCAGGCGCTCGTACATGATCCGCTCGTGGGCCGCATGCATGTCCACCAGCACCAGGCCGTGGGCATTTTCCGCGAGGATATAGATGCCCTTGAGCTGTGCCAGCGCGTAGCCCAACGGTGGAATATCACCGCCACCCTCGGGCAAGGCAACGGTGCCTGGCTCGGCACCCGGCAGTGGCGCGAAGAACTCACGATAAGCCGCCTGGGCCTCGGCCACGGGTACGGTCGATTGTGGGCGCGGGGTGTATTGATACTGATAACCGGCGCCGGCGCCCGCGTTGGGTGCCGTGTAATTGGGCTGCTGCGGAGATTGCAGCAAGTTGGCGGCCAGGCTCATTTCGCCCTGAGGCCCGAATTCACCGGCCTCGGGACCGCTTGGGCGAACGACCGCTGTCACGATGGGCGCGGACAACTGATCATCCGGGCGCACGTCGCCCAAGGCGCGGTGCAAGGTGCCGTACAGGAAGTCATGCACCATGCGCCCATCACGGAAGCGCACTTCGTGCTTGGTCGGGTGCACATTGACGTCGACCACCGAGGGATCGACTTCAAAAAACAGCACAAACGTCGGATGCCGCCCGTTGAACAACACGTCGCGGTACGCCTGGCGCACCGCATGGGCCACCAGCTTGTCACGCACTGCCCGGCCATTCACGAAGAAATACTGCAAATCCGCCTGGCTGCGGGAGAAGGTCGGCAAACCGACCCAGCCCCACAGGCGCAAACCATTGCGTTCAATCTCTATGGGCAACGCCTGCTCCAGAAAGCCGGCTCCGCAGACTGCCGCCACGCGCCGAGCACGCGCGGCGTCGTCATTGGCTTCGTGCAGGCTGAGGATGGTCTTGCCGTTGTGGCGCAGATGGAACGCCACATCGAAACGTGCCAGGGCCAGGCGCTTGATGACTTCCTGCAGGTGGTCGAATTCGGTTTTTTCGGCCTTGAGGAATTTGCGCCGCGCCGGGGTGTTGAAGAACAGGTCGCGCACTTCCACCGAGGTGCCCACCGGGTGGGCTGCCGGCTGGACCCGGGGCGCCATGTCGCGGCCTTCGGTTTCCACTTGCCAGGCCTGCTCGGCGCCGCGTGTGCGCGAGGTCAGGGTCAAGCGGGCCACGGAGCTGATGGAGGCCAGGGCCTCACCGCGAAAGCCCAGGCTCATCACCCGCTCAAGGTCTTCGAGGTCGCGGATCTTGCTGGTGGCGTGACGGGCCAGGGCCAGCGGCAGGTCATCGGACGAGATGCCGCTGCCATCGTCCCGCACCCGCAGCAGCTTGACGCCGCCCTGCTCCACGTCCACGTCGATGCGTTTGGCGCCGGAGTCGATGCTGTTTTCCAGCAGTTCCTTGATCACCGAGGCCGGACGCTCAACCACCTCGCCCGCAGCGATCTGGTTCGCCAGGCGCGGGCTGAGCAATTCGATACGCGAGCCGCTATTCAAGACAGATTCGCTCATTACTGCGCCGCCAATTCGGTGCCCGGGATGGTCAACACCTGGCCGATTTTCAGCTCATCGGTTTTCAGGTTGTTGGCGCTGCGCAAAGCGGCGGGCGTGACCTGGAAACGTACGGCCAGCATGGCCACGGTGTCGCCGGGCTGCACGCGGTGGTCGCGCGGGCCCTGGGCAATTTTGCCGGAATCACGTAACCAGGCAATGTAAGTGCCCGGTGGCGGGTTCTGTTGGAAGAACTGACGCACACCGGCGCTGATCGAGCGCGCCAAGGCCTGCTGGTGGCTGGCACTGGCGAGCTTGGATGCCTCGTTGGCATTGGAAATGAATCCGGTCTCGACCAGGATCGACGGGATATCCGGCGACTTCAACACCATGAACCCGGCTTGTTCCACGCGCTGTTTGTGCAGCGACGTGACCCGGCCGATGTTGCTCAGGACCTTCTGGCCGACGTTCAGGCTGGAGGTCAGCGAGGCGGTCATCGACAGGTCGAGCAATACGCCGGCGAGCATTTTGTCCTTGTCGTCGAGGGACACGTTGCCGGCCCCGCCGATCAGGTCGGAACGGTTTTCGCTGTCGGCCAGCCAACGGGCGGTCTCGGACGTGGCGCCACGATCCGACAGGGCAAACACCGACGCACCGAAAGCGGCGCTGGAAGGTGCCGCGTCGGCGTGGATCGAGACGAACAGGTCCGCGCCCTTCTTGCGGGCGATTTCAGTACGCCCGCGCAACGGAATGAAGTAGTCGCCGGTACGGGTCAGTTCGGCGCGATAGCCTTTCATGCCGTTGACCTGGCGCTGCAGTTCGCGGGCGATGGCCAGCACCACGTCTTTTTCATGCTGGCCGCGCGAACCTGAGGCGCCCGGGTCTTCGCCACCGTGACCGGCGTCGATCACCACGATAATGTCGCGCTTGCCTGCCGGAGCGGGCGGCGGCGGTGGCAGCTTGACCTGCGGTTGCGAGGGGTTGACCGGCACCGCAGGCACCGTCGCCACGCTGGGCGTCGGCACAGGCGGCGGCGCGGCATCGGCGGGGTTGTCGAACAGGTCGACCACCAAGCGGTTGCCATATTGAGCGTTGGGCGCCAGGGAAAAGCTTTTGGGAGTCACGGCCTTTTTCAGGTCAATGACCACGCGCAGGTCGGTCGGCGTGCGCTGGGCCGAGCGCATGGCGGTAATGGGTGTGTTGGCGGTGGAGACCTTCAGCGGCGCAGCCAGGCTCGCACCGTTGATGTCGATCACCAGGCGATCAGGCGCCGTGAGGGTAAAGACGCTGTGCTGGACCGGGCCAGACAGGTCGAACACCAGTCGCGTGTTATCCGGCGCCCGCCACAGGCGAACACTTTTCACCTGTGAAGCAGCCAGAGCATTGACAGTCATTGCCGCAAGCAACACCCCCACGACAGCAACCAACGCGCGAAAGCGCATACCTAACCCCACCAATTATTTGAATTCCAGTGCCAAAGCGGCGCACCACGACTGGCCGCGCACGCTCTGGGGCAACAACTTCAACTGACGTCCGTGCTCATGCGGCGTAATGGTAATGGTCATGTCCGGCTTTGGCAAAAAGCCTGTGCCTTTATTTGGCCACTCGATCAGGCATAACGCGTCTTCGTCGAAATAATCACGGATACCCATGAATTCCAGCTCTTCAGGGTCCACCAGGCGATAGAGGTCGAAATGGAAAGCGCGAATGTGACCGATCTCATAGGGTTCGACCAGTGTGAACGTCGGACTTTTTACCGCACCTGCATGCCCCAAACCGCGAATGATGCCCCGGGACAGCGTGGTCTTGCCCGCCCCCAGGTCGCCCTCGAGGAAGATCAGCCCCGCCCCGGCCGTGACCTGGGCAATGCGCCGGCCCAGGTCGACCATGGCCTCTTCATCGGCCAGGAAAAAAATCACTTCAGACACGGCGACTGCTCCTCCAACAATTGACGAATGGCCGGTATCAGATCACTGGCGGCCAGGCCGCGGCCAAACGTGCCCTGGCGATCCCCTGCCGTGGCGTGCAACCAAACGGCCAGGCAGCTTGCTTCATAAGCGGGCATGCCCTGGGCCAGCAGCGCGCCTACCAGCCCGGCCAACACATCGCCCAGCCCTGCCGTCGCCATCGCCGGATGGCCTTGGTCACAGCGCGAAATACGTCCGTCCGGGCTGGCGATCAAACTGCCAGCACCCTTGAGAATAGTCACCGCGTTGAATCGCTGGCTCAACGCGCGCGCCACCTTAAGGCGATCGGCCTGAACCTCGGCTGTCGAAATGCCCAACAGACGCGCGGCTTCGCCCGGATGCGGGGTCATCACGCAGTTGGCCGGCAGGCTGACGCTGCCGGTCGCCAGCTGATTCAAGGCGTCGGCGTCCCAGACTTGCGGCTGGGGCGCGTTGGCGGCGACGGACAGCAGGCTTTTACCCCAGGCTGCGTCACCCAGACCGGGCCCGATCACAATGACCGAGATCTTTTCCAGCAGGCCCATCAGTTGATTGGCCGAACTCACGCCCTTTGTCATCACCTCCGGCAGACGCGCCAGCGCGGCGGGAACATGCTCCACGCGTGTCGCCAGTGACACCATCCCCGCCCCACTGCGCAATGCACTTTCGGTACTGAGCAGCGCTGCCCCGCCAAAGCCTCGGTCGCCGCCAATCACCAGCAGGTGGCCAAACTGACCTTTATGAGCGTCCAGCGAACGCGCAGCCAGTTGCGGCAAGTGGCCCGGCAACAACAGCTGAACGTCGGTTATTTCATGTTTTGTCTGAGGCATGCGTCTTCAAGCTCCGATGTCTGGCAGAATTATACGCATCTAACCTGTGGTTTCCCGTGTCTCATGCCCGCTATTACCTCCGATCTGCCCGCCCTCGCCCAATCGATCAAAGACTGGGGCCGCGAGCTGGGCTTCCAGCAAGTCGGCATCAGCGGCCTGGACCTGGCCGAGCATGAACAGCACCTGCAACGCTGGCTCGACGCGGGCTACCACGGCGAGATGGACTACATGGGCGCCCACGGCAGCAAACGTTCGCACCCCGACGAGCTGGTGCCGGGCACCTTGCGCGTGGTGTCGCTGCGCATGGATTACCTGCCCGGCGACACCCAGATGGCGCAACTGCTGGCCCAGCCGGAAAAAGCCTATATCTCGCGCTACGCCCTGGGCCGGGACTATCACAAGCTGATCCGCAAGCGTGTGCAGCAACTGGCCGACCGTATCCAGGCGCAGATCGGGCCGTTCGGCTTTCGTGCCTTCGTCGACAGCGCGCCGGTCCTGGAAAAAGCCATCGCCGAACAGGCCGGCCTCGGCTGGATCGGCAAAAACACCCTGGTGCTCAATCGAAAGGCCGGCAGCTATTTCTTCCTCAGCGAACTGTTTGTCGATTTGCCGCTGCCGGTAGACCCACCCCACGCCACCGAACACTGCGGCCGCTGTACCGCGTGCCTGGACATCTGCCCCACCAACGCCTTCGTCGGCCCCTACGTGCTGGATGCCCGGCGCTGCATTTCCTACCTGACCATCGAACTCAAGAGCGCGATCCCTGAGGAGCTGCGCCCGCTGATCGGCAACCGTGTATTTGGCTGCGATGACTGTCAGATCGTTTGCCCGTGGAATCGTTTCGCCCGCACCACCGCCGAAAGCGATTTCAAGCCACGGCACAATCTGGATAACGCGGAACTTGCCCAATTGTTTATGTGGGACGAGGATAAATTCCTCAGCAGCACCGAAGGCTCACCCTTGCGCCGCGCCGGTTACGAGCGCTGGCTGCGCAATTTGGCAGTGGGCCTGGGCAATGCGCCGTCGAGCATTCCGGTGCTGGAAGCCTTGAAGACGCGGCGGGACTACCCGTCGGAGCTGGTGCGCGAACATGTGGAATGGGCGCTCATGCAACACGCCGCACGCTAGTGCACGTCGTCGTTGTAGACGAACTTGGGCATTTCCCAGTGAAAACGGATCGCCAGCAGGCGCAGTAGAAAGCCGCTGAACAGGGTCAGCAGAATCGCCTGTTCGCTGGGCAATTGCAGATACAGGCACAGCAAGTAGAACCAGGCGGCCAGGAACGACACGCTGGCGTACAGCTCACGGCGAAAGATCAGCGGGATGTCGTTGCAGAAGATGTCTCGCAGGATGCCGCCAAATACGCCGGTGATCACGCCGCTGACCGAGGCCACCAGCATGCCGTGCCCCATTTCCAGGGCGGTCATGCAGCCGATCAGGGTGAATGCCACCAGGCCCAAAGCATCCAGCGCCAGAAACAGCGAGCGCAGGCGGCGCATCAGCGGTGCGATAAAGATGGTCACCAGCGCGGCCACCGAGGTCAGCACCAGGTATTCAGGATGCTTGACCCAGGTCAGCGGGTAATGCCCCAGCAGCACATCGCGCACCGACCCGCCACCCAGCGCCGTCACGCAGGCAATCAGCACCACGCCAAACCAGTCCATGCCGCGTCGACCGGCGGACAAGGCGCCGGTCATGGCTTCGGCGGTGATGGCGATGAGGTAGAGCATCAACAGCATGATGGCGATCCTTGCAGGGAGGCCGGCAGTCTAATCATTTGCTGATGGCACCAAAAGGGGGCGATCCGAGATAAACCCGGTCGCCCTTGCACACTTGGATTTGCAAATCCATTCAAATGTGGGAGGGGGATTGCCCCCGATAGCCATAGGTATCTACACAATTTTGGTGCGACACCTCACCCCTGGCGAGGGGCTAACGCGTATCTACCTGACGCTCCGAGGTCCAAATGTGGGAGGGGGCTTGCCCCCGATGGCGGCCTCAGGACCGACCAGGATGTTGGATCAGATCGAGTACATATCCGTTTCTGCGGTAACGGC